>NZ_KI911783.1:2993778-3308342 GCF_000515415.1 Bradyrhizobium sp. WSM1417 | reverse complement strand
GATCATGATAGTGCCGTGTGCGGAGAATATCTGGTTGTAGTGCTCCGGCGGCAGATAGCCCTGCGATTGATAGGCCACCGCCTGCTGAATCCGCATCATGATGGCGTCGCTGCCGCCGCGCAGCAGCATCACCGAGGCCAGCAGGATGTACATCACGCCGATCCGCTTGTGGTCGACGCTGGTGATCCACTCGTGCCAGAGATAGGGCAGATGCCCCTTCACCACGACCCAGGCCAGCACGGCGAGAATCCCGACCAACACCACCGCGCCCGCGATCAGCGGTATCGGCTGATCGAACGGGATCGCCGACCAATCGAGCTTACCGAGCATCATGGCCTCCACTGTGCGACCGGCCCGCTTCGGATGCGAGCTCCGGCCCCGGTCCCGGCGGAATGTGCTGGGTCGCGATCAGGTCGAACAGCCGGGGATCGTCGAGCCGGTAGGTCGGCCTGCCCTTCTCGACGCCCTGTTGCATCAGCTTCTTGTAGCTGTCCTCGTTCAGCACGGCATCGCTCTTTGCCGTGGTCGCCACCCAATCCGGAAAGGCGAGCGGCGAGACCACGTTGACGTCGAACATCATGTCCGGAAAGCCGTCGCCGGAGAAATGCGCCGACAGCCCCTGGAGCTTGCCTTCATTGTCGGCGCGCAGGTTCAGCTTCGTCACCATCCCGTTCATGGTGTAGATCATGCTGCCGAGCTGCGGAATGAAGAACACATTCATCACGCTCGACGACGTCAACTGGAAATTCAGTTCGGCGCCTGCCGGTACCGTCAGCGTGTTGATGGTGCCAATGCGCTGGTCCGGATAAATGAAGAGCCATTTCCAGTCGAGGGAAACGGCCTGGATGCGAACGGGACTGCCGGTGCCGGGCACGGGTGCCGCGGGATCGAGCTGGTGCGAGCCGATCCAGGCGACGCCGCCGAGCAGGATCACGGTGAGCGCGGGGATCGCCCACACCACCATTTCCACCCGCCCGGAATAGACGAAGTCGGGTTGAAACTTTGCTTTGGGATTCGAGGCGCGAAACCAGAACGCAAAGGCCAAAATCGCGAAAATGGTCGGCACCACGATCGCGAGCATGATGAAGACGGAATCGACCAGGATGGTGCTGTTGGCCGCAGCCACAGGCCCTTGTGGATCGAGCAGATTCATCGGCAAGCCACTGGCGGTTGGGAAGCCCCGGGACAGAGCCTAGCGCGGGAAAGGCTCCGGCGGCAAACGCAGTCGCGTGAGGTCGGTTCCTAACGGCGCGGGTCGATCGTTCGCCCTTCTCGCGCGGCGGCATGCAATTCCATGCGATGTCAATGACATGAAAGCGGGAGCCCGGCCCTTCTCTCCGCTCGGGGCGATTGCTAGAGTGCACGAAAATAATCGGGATGAAACGACATGCAGGGGCCCGAGGACGATCCCGGTCTCGCCGGCAAGGTGGCGCTGGTCAGCGGCGGCGGCGCTGCCGGCGACGGTATCGGCAACGGCCGCGCCGCCGCAATTCTACTGGCTCGCGCCGGCGCCAAAGTGCTGGTGGCCGATCGCGACCTCAAGCTCGCCGAACGCACCGCGGAGATGATCGCAGCCGAAGGCGGCACGGCCACGGCGCATGGCGGTGACGTCACCAGCGAGAGCGATTGCAGGACGCTGGTCGAAGCCGCGCTCGACCGCTGGGGCCGGCTCGATTTCCTCGACAACAATGTCGGCATCGGCAGCCGCGGCAGCGTGGTCGACGAAGCGCCCGAGCAATATCGCCGCGTCATGCAGGTCAATGTCGAGAGCATGTTCCTGCTCTCCAAGCACGCGATCCCTGCCATGATCAAGACCGCGCGGGGCGGCGCGATCGTCAACATCTCCTCGATCTCGGCGCTGCGGCCGCGCGGCCTGACGACGTATTCGACCTCGAAAGCCGCGATCATCGGCCTGACCCGCGCAATGGCGGTCGATCACGGCCGCGACAACATCCGCGTCAATTGCATCTGCCCCGGGCCGATGTACACGCCGATGGTCTATGGCCGCGGCATGAGCGAACAGGCGCGCGCCCAGCGGGCCAAGGCGTCTTTGCTGAAAACGGAAGGCACCGGCTGGGACGTTGGCCATGCCGTCAAATTCCTGCTCAGCAATTTTGCGCGCTACATCACCGGCCAGGTGCTGGTGGTGGACGGCGGGGTGACGCTGCAAGCGCCCGAACGCGAGTCACAAGAACACTAGCAAGGAAGGAAACACAGGGATGGCCCGCCTGCCCTATCTCGAGGCCGACCAGGTCGCGCCCGAATATCGCGACATGCTCAAGCGCAACACCAATTTGCACAAGCTGCTGGTCAACTCGCCGGAGATGGCGCGCGCCTTCAACGGCATCGGCGGCTACATCCGCTTCAAGAGCAAGCTCGACCCGCGCCTGCGGGAGCTTGCGATCCTCCAGGTCGGCTGGATGGAGAAATCGGAATACGAGTTCACTCACCACGTGAAGATCGGCAGGGAGTTCGGCGTCACCGACGATGACATCGCCGGCCTGATGGCGGAGACCGAGGGCAAGCCCTCGACGCTCGAGCCGCAGGCCAAGGCGATCCTGAGAGGTGCCCGCGAGATGGTACGCGAACTCGCGATGTCGGATGCGACCTTTGCCGAGATCAAACAGCATCTCTCGGACGAGCACATGGTCGACCTCGTGCTGACCATCGCCTTCTATTGCGGCGTGGTGCGCGTGCTCGCCACCATGAAGATCGACAACGAGCCATATTACAAAGAGGTACTCCAGCAGTACCCGATCCCGGGAGTGAACTGACATGCGCTTGAAGGACAAGGTTGCGATCGTCGTGGGCGCCGGCCAGAGTCCCGGCGAAGGCATGGGCAACGGCCGCGCCACGGCGCTGACCTTCGCGCGCGAGGGCGCCAAGGTGTTGTGCGTCGATCATCATCTGGAATCGGCGCAGGAAACCGCCGCCATGATCGCCGCGAAGCATGGCACCGCCGCGGCGTTCAGGGCCGACGTCACAAAGTCCGCCGACATCAAGGCGATGATCGCGGAGGCGCAGGCGCGCTGGGGCCGGATCGACGTGCTGCACAACAATGTCGGCGTCAGCCTGTCCGGCGGCGACGCCGAGCTGCTGCAAATCACCGAAGAGGCGTTCGACCGCGTCGTCGCCATCAATCTGAAGAGCTGCATTTGGGCGGCGAAAGAGGTGATCCCGATCATGCGCGCGCAGAACAGCGGCGTGATCATCAACATCTCCTCGATGGCGGCGATCACGACCTACCCGTACGTCGCCTACAAGGCGACGAAGTCGGCGATGATCGCGTTCACAGAACAGCTCGCCTATCAGAACGCCGAACACGGCATCCGCGCCAACGTCATCCTGCCGGGCCTGATGAACACACCGATGGCCGTCGACACCCGCGCCCGCGAATGGCACAAGACCCGCGCCGAAGTCGAAGCCGAACGCGACAGCAAGGTGCCGCTGCGCAGGAAGATGGGCACTGGTTGGGACGTCGCGAATGCCGCGCTGTTCCTGGCCTCGGACGAGGCGAATTTCATCACGGGTGTGACGTTGCCGGTGGATGGCGGAGCGAGTGTGAGACGGGGGTGAGCACTTCTTCTCCCTCTCCCCGTTCTTACGGGGAGAGGGTTGGGGTGAGGGGCTGCTTCCGCGCAAACGGTGAGAGCGGACTCGCGGAGGGCCCCCTCACCCGGAATTTGCTCTCGCAAATTCCGGCCTCTCCCCGCACGCGGGGAGAGGCGAAGAGAGCTCGCTCAGCGCGAATGCGTCACCCGCCAGATCGTCCCGTTGCCGTCCTCCGACACCAGCAGCGAGCCATCCTTTGCCACGGCAACACCGACCGGCCGCCCCCACACCTCGGTATCGCTCACCACGAATCCCGTGACGAAATCCTCATACTCGCCGGTCGGCTTGCCGTCCTTTATCCGGATTCGGATCACCTTGTAGCCGGTGCGCTTCGACCTGTTCCAGGAGCCGTGCTCGGCCGCGAAAGCATCGCCCTGGTATTCGGATGGAAACTGCGTGCCCTGATAGAAGGTCATGCCGAGCGAGGCCGAGTGCGGCTGCACCAGCACATCGGGCACCGTTACCTTGTCCTTGAGGTCCGGCCGCGCGCCGGCGTGGCGCGGGTCTTCGTTGCCGCCGATATAGAACCACGGCCAACCGTAGAACGCGCCCTCCTTCACGCTCGTCACATAGTCAGGCACGAGATCGTCGCCGAGCCCGTCGCGCTCGTTGGTCGAGCACCAGGGCAGCCCGGTCTGCGGCTGGATCGCAAGACCGACACAGTTGCGGATGCCGGTGGCGTAGATCTTCCGCTCCTTGCCCTCGGGGGTGAAGGCGAGCACCGTGGCGCGCTCGGTCTCGCTCGCCCAGGCCGCACCGAGCGGCTGCGCTTTCGACCAGGCTTCCAAGCCACCCGGCGGCGTGCCCATGCCCTCGGCGACGTTGCTGAGCGAGCCGACCGACACCAGCATGCGCTTGTTATCGGGCGTGAAGACGATGTCGCGGGTGGAATGACCGCCATCATGCGGCAGGCTTGCGACGATCGTCTCCGCCTTGCCACGTGCCTTGAGATCGCCGGCCTGATAGGGAAAGCGGACGACGCTGTCGGTGTTGGCGACATAGACCCATTGCGGATTGTCGCCGTTTGGGAAGAAGGCGATGCCGAACGGCTGCCGCAGTCCGCTGGCGAAGACCTCGTTGGTCGCGGCCTTGCCGCCTTCGGCGCGCAACACGCGGATGTTGCCCGCGCGCGTCTCGGCGACGAAGACATCGCCGTTCGGCGCCACGCGCACAATGCGCGGGGCGCGCAGCCCTTCGGCGAACAGCTCGATCTTGAAGCCGGCCGGCACCTGAAGCGCCCTCTCCGGCGGGCGCGGCACCACGCGCGACGAGCTCGCAACCGACCGCGTGGCGCCGGGCCTGACCAGGTCCGGCGGCCGGATCAACCTGACCGTGCCAGGCTTGTCGGCCTGCCAATCGCCGTAGGCATCCTTGCCCTGCAGCACCGGCTCCGCCTGGGCGCAGCTCGCGACCGCGACCAGCCACCCGGCGGACATCGCTACGAACGAAATCTTGTTCTTCAAATCGCTTCCTCCCGGCCGTCACGTCTGGCGCACCAACGCCGATCGACGCGCAAACGTTCTGCGACAGGACAAATGCCTGCCGAATCCCACGTCAGCTCATGCCCGCACGATGTGCATCAGCCGCAGCCCATCGTACTGGAAAATGCGGCTGATCGGTGCGACACATTGTAAGGGCGGGCCGCCGGTTGCGGTCATCAAGGCTGCGGCATTGGGGTCGCATCTGTTGGGGTGATCATGTGGGGATCCATCATATCGGAATGGGCGAGCCTGCTGCTCCGCTGGCTCCACGTGGTCGCAGCGATCGCCTGGATCGGCAGTTCCTTCTATTTCATCGCCCTCGACCTCAGCCTCAAGCCTGACAGCGATCTGCCGGACGGCGTGCAGGGCGAGGCCTGGCAGGTCCATGGCGGCGGCTTCTACCGGATCATGAAATATCTGGTCGCGCCCGCACAGATGCCGGACGAGCTGACCTGGTTCAAATGGGAGGCCTACACCACCTGGCTGTCCGGCTTCGCGCTGATGGTTGTGGTGTATTATCTCGAGGCCGATTTGTTCCTGGTCGACAAGTCGATCCTCGACCTCACGCCATTCCAGGCCGGCCTGTTCAGCCTCTGCAGCCTCGCACTGGCGTGGCTGCTCTATGAAGCGGCTTGCCGCACCGGGCTCGCGCAGCGCGAGCTGCCCTTCGCCATCGGCGGCTATCTGTTCCTGGTGGCGTTGACCTACGCCTTCACCCACGTGCTGAGCGGGCGCGGCGCCTTCAACCAGATCGGGGCGATCATCGGCACCATCATGGTCGCCAACGTCTTCACGCTGATCATCCCGAACCAGAAGAAGATCGCGGCCGCCCTGATCGCAGGACAGGCGCCCGATCCAAAGCTCGGCAAGACCAGCAAGGTGCGGTCGGTCCACAACAACTATCTGACGCTGCCTGTCGTCGTGCTGATGATCAGCAACCACTATCCCCTGCTCTACGCCACCCGCTTCAACTGGATTATCGTCGCCATCATCCTGGCGCTCGGCCCCGTGATCCGTCATTTCTTCAACGAGGGTCATGCCGGACGCAGATCGCCGTGGTGGGTGTGGGGTGTCGCAACCGTCGGCGTGATCGCGATCCTCTTCCTCTCGGCGGCCGGCCCGCGCGAGGTCAAGACAAGCGCGCTGGGGGCGCAGCCGACGCTTGCCGATTTCGAGGAGATCGTGATGTCCCGCTGCAGCATGTGCCATGCCGCCGAGCCGGTCTGGGCCGGCATCGTGACCGCGCCGAAGGGCATATTGCTCGACGCGCCCGAGCACATCCATCGCAACATCCGTCTGATCGGCCGCGTCGCCGCCTGGTCAAATGCGATGCCGCCGGGCAATATCACCGAAATGACCAGCGAGGAGCGCGCTATCCTCGCCGCCTATATCGAGCAGGCGCGCTGACGCCATCGCGCGTCGATATCGCGTTTCGCGGAATGAATTTCCGCATGTCCCGCCGATTTGAAAATGACTTGACTGCCTATCCGGCGTAGACAGGACTGGCGGCCGCCAACGGCGGTCCAGTCAATTTGCATGCGGGGAAAGAACAGTGGCCCTCAAGAACGTCATCGGTATCGACCACGCCGTCGTCATGGTTCAGGACCTCGACAAAGCCGCCGAGAACTACCGGCAGCTCGGCTTCGCCATCTCGCCGCGCGGCACTCACAGCGCACATATGGGTACCGGCAACTACACCATCATGTTCGACCCGGATTATATGGAGCTGCTCGGCGTGCTCGCGGCGACCGAGCACAACGCGCCGGCGCGTACCTTCCTCGACAAGCGCGGCGAAGGCATCGAGCGCATCGCCTTCACCGCGATCGATTCCGCCGCCGGCGCGGAGGAGATCCGCGCGCGCGGCCTGGAGCCGATCGGCCCGACCGATTTCGAACGGCCCGTGACGCTGCCTGATGGCACGGTGTCGGCGGCGAAATTCCGTACCTTCATGTGGCCGACCGCGGAAGCGCCCGGCGGCGTGCGCATTTTCGCCTGCCAGCACAAGACGCGCGAGACGGTGTGGATTCCCGAGCTGATGAAGCACGCCAATGCGGCCAGGCGCATCAAGCAGACGTTGATCGCGACGCCCGAGCCCGCGAAGGACGCCGCGCATCTGGGGCGGCTGATCGACCGTGAGCCGAAGGCCGAGGCCGACGGCGCCGTGACCGTACCCTCCGGAGGCGATCGTGCCGACTTCGTCTACTTGACCCTGGAGCAGCTCGGCAAACGCTATCCCGGCGTGCCGCTCGCGGGTCTTTCCGAACGCGGTGGCGCTGCCCTGGTGCTCGTGAGCGGCGATCTCGCGGCCACCGAGAAGGCGCTTGGTTCGGCAGCGGTGCGCAGTGGGCCTGCGATCTGCGTGCCGCCCGCCAAGGCGAACGGCACCCTGCTCGCCTTTGTTGCCGGCTGATTTGAACTAATTCTTTAATAAGCGTTTTACCGGGCGGCCCTAGGCTTCTGGGCTACCCGCGCCTTCAGGGGCCAAGCGCATGTTTAAAGAGAAATCGCCGATCGCCTATGACGCGCCGGCCGAACTGAAAAAGTGGCCGTCGCTGAAAGGCGAGAGGCAGAAGGATCGAGGTCCGCCCTATCTCGTCTACAACGGCACGCTCGCCGACTGCGTCCGTGAGCTCATGGGCAAGCCGATCAAGGGCATCTCGCTTTACGATATCATGACGAGGCCGCAAGCAGCGTTCGACCAGACCGTGCTATCGCCCGGCGATGCCGCCGAGATCGCGATGCGCAAGGACTTTCCCAAAGATTAGTTCGAGGCGCGTCTGCCGCCGGACTTTCCCTGCTGCCTGGCCGAGGAGTCCGTCGGCGCATCCAGGAAGACCACCGGTGTGCCGCGCTTGACGTGCTCGCCCAGCGCGCGCACGTCCCAATTGGTCAGCCTGACGCAGCCATGCGACGCGGACTTGCTGACCCTGTCAGGCTCCGCCGTTCCGTGGATGCCGTAACCCTGAGCGGATAAGCCGATCCAGTATGCTCCCACCGGATTGTTCGGGCCCGGCTGAACATCGAACGGCTTTTTCGATTTGACGCTTCTGAACTTGTAGTCGGGGTTGTAGTGATAGACCGGATTCTCGTGAGTGCTGGTGACCTTGAGCGTACCGCTCGGCGTCGGACGATCCGGACTTCCGATTGACGCGGGATAGAATGCGATCAGGGTGCCGCCCCCGTCGAATGCTTTCAGCGTGCCGTTCTTCTTGTCGATCTCGAGCCGCGCAATGGCTGGCAGCTCGCTTCGTGCAGAGACATTCGCAACCGTAATCGTCTCTCCAGCCTTGTCGAAGGACTTGCCGGGATTGAGCGTCCGAAGCAGGTCTGCGCTCATGTGGAATTTCTCGGCAAGCCCTTCGAGCGGACTGGTGTAGCTCAGGGCCTTCAGCGGCTTCATGTCATCAAGCTTGCCGGGCAGCTCCTTCAGAAACGGGCCCTTCACATCCGCGTCCGTGATCTTGTATTCGACGAGGACAGAACCTTCGTTCGCTGCATTCAACTTATCCCAAAGCTCCGGTACGATCGGTTTGTCGGATGCAACGCCGTTCTGCTCGGCGAATGCCTTCAGCGCCTTCTGCGCGTTCTCGCCGAGCTTGCCGTCGATCTCCCCGGGCGAGAACCGCGCACGGTCGAGCAGAATCTGAAGCTTCACGATCGATGCGTTGAGCTTGTCGCTAGCAGGTGGCTTTGTGGGACGCGCAGCGTCATTCACCGCTGCTGCATCGAGATTGCCCGCAAGCGCCGGAGAGATCACCGACAGCGAAATCACCGCGCCAAGCATCCACCGCATCATCTCGCTCGTCCCAATTCGCCATGCCCGCAAAATCGCGGAGAAGAGAGTTTCCCGGCGGGAACACCGTAGTAACACCGGCGGAACCGACGAGACCGCAGCTTTGCCGCAATCGCTCGGTTAATAACTCCTTATCGCCGGCGCACCGCTGGCCGTTCACCCACAGTTCGAGGTTGCTCCAGCAAATGCGATTTGTCGTCGCGGCTTGCGCCGCGTTCATGATTCTGATGTGCGACTTCGATCCGTCGGCGTCCCGCCAAACATCAGCTTTCGATCACACCGTTCTTCAAAACACTCAGGCCTCGCCACTTGTTCCGGTGGTCGAGCTGTTCCTCGCAAGCGTACAGGCCCTCGAGCTGGCCAATGCGCGCGCGGCCTATGAGGAGACACCCGAGCCGCAGCGTGCGGTCGAACCCGTCGCACAGGCGCCGGTTTCGCCGACGGAGCGCTTCTGCCACGCGCTTCGTGGCGCTGCCGAAGCCAGCGGCATCCCCGTGCCGTTCTTCGCACGCCTGATCTGGCAGGAGAGCCGCTTCAAGTCTAACGAAGTCAGCCAGGCCGGCGCGCAAGGCGTCGCACAGTTCATGCCGGAAACGGCCGCCGAGGTCGGGCTAGATGATCCGTTCGATGCGATGAAGGCGCTGCCGGCATCGGCCAAATTTCTGCGCAAGCTGCGCGACGATTTCGGCAATCTCGGCCTTGCCGCAGCCGCCTACAACGCAGGTCCCGGCCGGATCCAGAAATGGCTTGCCAAAGAAAGCGAGCTGCCGCGTGAGACACGCGACTATGTCCGCATCATCACCGGCACCAGGGCCGAGGACTGGACCGAACGCGCGGAGGCCCTCGCGATCCGGATCGACCTGCCGCGTGAGGCGCCATGCGAAGGCATCGGCAGCCTGTCCAAGACCAAAGACGTCGCCTGGGTTCCGGTGAACCTGACGCCCTCGGTCACGACCATCATTCGCAAGGCAGAGCAGCTGGCGGCGCGATTGACCGCCAGCCGCGCACGCAAGCGGCTCGCGTCCCTGATCCGAAAGAGCACCCCCGGCAAGGCACGCAGCATGATCGCCGCGCGCGCCGCGGGAAAGAGCGCGAAGGCCCGCGCCATCCGTTTTGCGGCGCGCGAGCGATCTTCAGGCTGATGCGCAAATCCGGAAGCCGCTCGATGGAGCGGCTTCCGATGGACCGTGGACTAGTCGATCTCCTCGATGATGCGGCGTTCGCGGGGCTCGACGACATAGGTCCGCGTATCGCGGTGAATGTAGCGGTACTCGCGCAAGTCGGGCGCGTCCCGGTAGACGGTGCTCGGGAATTCCTCGACCTCGACACTCTCGGGAACGCGGTCACCAACGTGAATCTCGGACCGCGCAGTGCTGCCGGTGGTCTGTCGTTCGCTCCGTCCCTCGGTGCGGGTCTTCGCATGCTTGCGGATCACTTCGCGATCGCGATCCGAAAACTTGCTGGCGCTGCGCTCACGCGTGGTCGTCGTTGCCGCGGTGGATTGTCCCGAGTACGGCAGCACGGTGACGATCTTGTATGTCGCGGGATCGACCACGACGATCTCATCCTTCACCAGCGCAAAGCTGTAGCCGCGATACTGCGGCACGATCTCGACCACGTCGGGCGGTAGCGTCGACAGCTGGACATCGCGCGGCACCACCGTGCCGACGTTGAGCGAGAAGTTGACGCTGGTCAGCGGCCGCACGTTGAGATGGGAGATGGACGCGCTGATCTTGGTCTCCTGCTGCTTGTTGAGGTTGACGTCGGTGCGCGCGGCGGCCTGTGAATTCGCACCGTTCCGCTGGTCCTGCGCCTGATTGCTGCTCGACGTGTTTGGCGATTGCTGGGCTTGGTTGGTTCCAGACGCATTGGGCGCCTGCTGCGCCTGATTGGTGTTGTTCGCCGGAGGATTGGAGCGATCCTGCGCCTGGTTCGCGTTTGCCGCCGGCGGATTGGCGCTCTGCTGCGAGGCGGGCTGGTTGCCGGCCGTGTTGGAGTTGGCCGTACTGTTGGGCGGCCGGGAGGACGTGTCCGCGCTGTTGGTGGCGTTGGTCCCGGAGCTGGAATTGGCCGACCCGGAAGACGGAGTGGTCGCCTGGGTATTCTGTGTCGACGCTCCCGGCGTTGATGATTGCTGCGGTTGCGATGGCGACTGCTGCGTTTGTGCTGCGCCAGACGGCGAGGTCGTTGACGGAGCTGTGGAATTGGACTGGGATTGCGGCGTCTGCTCGGACTTGGTGTTGGTGTTTGGCGATTGCGCAAAGGCGGCGTTCGCCAGCACCAGCCCTAAGGCTGTCGTTGCCAACAGGCGGATCATGGTTCACTCCCTTGTTCGGTTGAAGCGTTGGCTATTAACCTGCGCTAAAACCGTCTGTTCCACTTTTTCCCGAGCGAATGCGCCTACACGGAACCTGCGATGCCATCGAAGAGCGCCGGGATCATTGCCTATCGGAAGCGCGGGGAGATCGAGGTCCTGCTCGTTCATCCCGGAGGGCCGTTCTGGCGCAACAAGGACCTCGGCGCCTGGTCGATCCCGAAAGGCGAGTACGCGGACGGAGAAGACGCAGACATCGCCGCGCGACGGGAATTTGCCGAGGAGCTTGGACTTGAGCTGTCCACGCCGCTGACTTCGCTTGGTCAGGTCAAGCAGCGCGGCGGCAAGATCGTCACCGCGTTCGCGGCCGAGTTCGACATCGATCTGCGCAGCATTCGCAGCAACAGTTTCGAGGTGGAATGGCCGCCGCGCAGCGGCAAGCGTCAGACCTTCCCCGAGGTCGACCGCGCAGAATGGTTCACGCTCGCAGCAGCGCACGAGAAGATCAACGCAGGACAGCGGCCTCTGCTCGAGCGGCTGGCTGAGGTGGCCGGCAGCACGCCAAGCAGACGCCCTACTCCGCCTTGATATTCGCGGCCGCCACGACTTCGGCGAGCTCCCTGGTCTCCTTCGCGATCTTGGCGGCGTAGTCGGCCGGGCTGAGCACGCTGACGACGCCCTGCGTCTCCAGCCGCTCCCGTAACACCGGATCGTCGGCGGCGGCGACGATCTCCCGGTGCAGCATCTCGAGCGTCGGCGCGGGCGTTGCCTTCGGCATGAAGAAGCCGACCCAGAACGAGATGTCGAAACCGGGATAGCCGGCTTCCGCAACGGTCGGCACATCCGGCAGCGCGGGCAGCCGCTCGGCTGAGGACACCGCGAGCGCGCGCAGCTTGCCGGCCTTCACCAGCGGCACGGCGGACAGGGGATCGAACACCGCCAGGACCTCCTGCGCGAGGATGCCGACCTCGGACGCAGCACCGCCGCGATAGGGCACGTGGATCATCTTGACGCCCGCCTTCTGGCTGAGCAGCTCCATGGCGAGATGGGCGAGGTTGCCGTTGCCGCCCGAGCCGTAGGCAAGCGCGCCGGGTGCAGCCTTGGCCGCGGCGACGAGATCGGCGACGGTGTTGATGTTGGCCGTCTTGGGGTTCTCCGGATTGACCACGAGCACGAGCGGCGCCGACACGACGGTGGTGAGCGGCGCGAAGTCTTTTTCCGGGTCGTAGCGGATATCTTTGAACAGCGTCTTGTTGAGCGTGATCGTGGACGAGTTGCAGGCCAGCATCGTGTAGCCGTCGCCTTCCGCATGCGCGACGCCTTCGGCGGCGATCATGCCGTTGGCGCCGGCGCGGTTCTCGACCACGAAGGCTTGTCCGAGCTTGTTGCCCAGCCGATCGGCGACGATGCGCGCGACGACGTCGACCGGGCCGCCCGCGCTGAAGCCGACCATGATCTTGACCGGCCGCACCGGATATTTTTGCGCGACGGCCCCGGTCGTCGCGCACAATCCGGCGACGATCGCCAGCAGGCGAAGCATTCGTTGCATTCGTTCTCTCCCCAGACGCCTCGCGCCGCCATGACGCGGCGCATTCGCAGATCATGATGAGCGGGCGCGCCGGATTTCGCAATCGCGTTTGCAGGCTGGCATTCCGTCGCGCGGCAGGTCGGAGCCGCTTCGAAACAAAAAACGCGAAAACAACCCCATGCACAGTAGCCGACGCTTGCAAGATCAAGCACTTGCACGAACGAGGACTTGGACGAACGAGGATTGCGCGCTTCGCAATGTTCGTTTGACTCGTCGGGCAAAACACCGGCAGAATGCCATCATCGCAACAATCGCCAGCGTCCACGCCGCCCGACCCCCGGGGGCCTCGCGGCGATTGCGCGTAAGCCCTTCATCGACATCTCGAAAATCCCGCAGGCGCGCAGCGAGCGATCGATGTCGCGCGCAACGCGCCCGCGCGGGCAAAGGACACAGCACATGACGACATCTGCCAAACGCCACAGCACGCCGCCGGTTGCGGCAAACGATCGCAGCGGCTCCGCCGCAAGCCCGCGGGTCAAGCTCTACAAGCGGCGGATTGCGATCCTCCATGCCGACCCGCAAGCCGGCGAACGGCTGCTGGCCGAAGCGCTCGGCGCCGCCGACAGTGACGCGCTCCATGGTCTGCTCAGGCAATTGGTGAAGGCCAGCATGACCGGACGGAAACCCGACGAAGCCAATCTCGCCTTCATGATCTCGCTGGTGAAGAGCATCGCGCCAAAGGACTCGATCGAGGCCATGCTCGCGGTGCAGATGGTGTCCGTTCACGCCGCGGCCATGCGCTCCGCCTGCCGCCTCGCCCTCACCGACGACATTCCGCAGCAGGAGAGCCTCACACGCGCGCTGACCCGGCTGGCCCGCACCTTCGCAAGCCAGATCGAGGCACTCAGCCGCCACCGCAACAACGGCGAGCGTGCGATCACGGTCCGGAATTTGTCGGTGCAGGATGGCGGCAGGGCGATCGTGGGCAACGTGACGCAACACGCGAGCATGATTGTGGCGGAGCCGAACGTTGCGACGGCCGCTGGAACGGTCCCGCCGCGCGAGGCCGGCGAATGCGAACAGGCGGAATCGAGGCAAGGCGCCAGCGCATGAGCGGCGATCACATCCGCAACACTTGCGCGATGTGGACGAGCCCGCGCTGTGGCGCCGAGACGCGAAGCGGCACTGCCTGCCGCGCGCCGGCGCTGCACGGCAAGGCCCGCTGCCGCATGCACGGCGGGGCACGGAGATCGGGCGCGCCGAAAGGAAATCAGAATGCACGAACGCACGGCGCATTCACGCGTGATTCGGCCGCTGAACGACGGCAGGACCGGGAGGTGCTGGATGATGCGTTGAAGCTACTTGGGGAGCTGTCGTTGATTGCCGAATAGACGTTGCGGGCGACCACCATAGATCGCAATCGTTGTCGACGAACGCGGTTGCGGCGATCCGCAACAGATGCCCTGCAGACTCATGCACCGTGGGTCATTTCCACAAGTCTGTGATGGCTTTGGTCGGCTGCGCCGTCCTGAGCGGACAAGCTCGGCGCCAGCCTGGAGGTCGGCCAAAGGGGCAAGCTAGGCAAAGAAGCAGCTGCACTGACCTTTAATTGAAGCGTTGTCGTGTTTGAACCTTCGCTCGAATTGCCGGACTCACGTCAATGGGCGATGGGAATGAACTGTCCCATCACAGCATCGAGCGATTGTAGCTATCGTCACTCGTCAGCGGCAGTTGCAACGGACTCGGTTTCCGGGTTGCCAGCCTAAGCCGCACCAAGCCAGCGGATCGGCCGGCGAATATCGCGGAGGCAAACAGATGTTTCCAGCGAAACTTGCGGCATCGTTGCTGGGTTCAGCGTTGCTACTGACGCCGGTCCTTGCACGCGACGATGGCCGATACGACCACTCTCCGCTGAAGTCGTGGTTTGAAAGCTTGCAGAGCGAATTTGGAAAGTGCTGTACCGATGCCGATGGCTACATCGTGTCCGATGCCGATTGGGAGTCCAGTCGGGGCCGTTACCGCGTCCTCATTGACGGCGAATGGGTGCTCGTACCTGAGGGTGCGGTTGTCACAGAACCAAACCGCTTCGGCCGTACAATGGTCTGGAGGCATTACATAGACGGCCATCCGCGCGTCCGATGCTTCATGCCTGGCATCATGACTTGACTTCACTTTCAAGGTGCTCCGCTTCGGGTCATTCGTGTCGATTTGCCCACGTATTCTCGATGTCCGCTATGGCCCTTGCTGGCGGCGTGCCGGACACTTCGCCTTCGGGCCACAAGCAGACACCGGCACCTGATCGATCACCTCGCTAGCAGCAGGAACGACCCGAGCGCGTCGTTGACGATGTAAAGTGCATCCGCGCGACCGGCGACGGTGAAACCCCGCTCGCCGCGGGTGCGGCAACTCCTGCTAGCCACTCAACGAACATTCACTGGTGCCTGCGCCCGCTCGGCGTCGGCGGTTGCGGTGCCCATGTATTTCGATTGGAAATGAGCGACCCGCTCGCGCCACATTCCGACGAACGCCTCCGACGTCAGCTTCTCCACGGATTTCCACGCCTCTTTGACGGCCGGAAGCGTATTGCCCCAGATCGCGCGCCTGCACCATTTTTCGCCCTTCTCCCTGCCTTCGCCGGTGGCGCACATCGATTTCCAGGCGATGCGATTGGGTTGGCTGAGGTGCTCCGCGGCGCCTTCCCAGCCCTGCTGATGGATCAGGTAAAGATCGTTCAAGTCTGGCTTCCTGCGCGTCACCCACTGGAATAGAATGCCTTCCGTGATGACCTTGTAGGCTGCCGCAACGGCATTATCGCGGGGATTAAGAATGTCTCCGGAGCCGAATTTTCTGAACTCGTATTTGCTCAGCTGGAACAGCCCGATATACGACCCGGTGCGCTGCTTGGGGTCGAAACCGGACTCGACCTTGGCCACGGCCTTCATGAAATTGAAATCCAGACCGAAAGCGTCGGACGCGCGCTTGATCTCTTCCACCGGCGTTCCGACCGGGATGTCCTTGAACGAACGCAAGACGATCGCCGCCGGCTTCTCGGCAGGCGGCAGTTCGGACCAGACATAACAAATGAGATACCGGAAGTCCTGCGGCCCCGTGCTGGAGGCACCGCCGGATGCACCGCACGTGGTCGGCGCCGGCTGGGCGACATCGTGGTGGCCCAAGTCCACCGAGCCCTGCACAGGCGATAAATCGGCCGACAGCGTTTGCGACGGATCGGGCAACGCGGCCAGGACGATCGATTCCGATTTGTCCGAGGCCGCCGTCGTGTCGGTGGCCGTCACCGCCGCGGGCTCAGCGGCCGTCGCCACCTCGGCGCTAGCGACAGCGGCGTTCGCGGGTCCGGTGTTGCCCATTGCGATTGCTTGCGGTTCATCCGGGAGCCTCGCGGTGGCGGCGAGAGATGCTGCGCGGTCCTGGACTGTCACTGCGCGGGCGTTCTCGGAGCCGGCCGGACCCAAGCCAGCCAGCCAGCCAACGATCCACCCCGCGAGAACGACCGTTCCGCAAAACGTCGGCGCCACTATCGCAAATCGCCGCGGGTTCATGATGCCGTCGCCCCCATAGGCTCCACCGGAGCCGTGTAGAAAAGCCAAGCATGCGAAGAGGCTCATTCTTGGAATCAATGTGGGCCGCGCAATGGCGCGAACGGCCGCTCGTCAATTTTTCCGAAGCGTGTTGCCCGATTGCAACGCGTCGATCACAAGCAATCGCGCCCGTCTCAGCGGCAACTCCCACGGTAATTGTGAGTACGGTCCAATTTTCGACCCACTGCGACCAGATTTGGAGGAGAGGCTTGGTGCGCTGTCAGGATGACGCATCAGGCTTCGGCTTCGCGCATCGTCTCGAAACGATGGAATCGCGCCTACGGGCGGGCGATGCTCGTTAAGGAATTACCAGCAATGCAGCGCGCGATAACAACCGCTGTACTCGCCATTTTCATGCTCCCTGCGGGGATCGCACACGCTCAATTTCTGCTTGGACCCCAACACACGTTCTGGCGAAGCCAATACGCTCCGTACAAAGACAAGCACCACCACCGGCAGACAAACTCTCAAACGGCGAAGAACGTTCGGCCCGAGCCCCTTCCGAAGGGCCCGCTCCAGATCATCATCTCGATAGCAGACCAACGGGTCTCGCTTTTTGACAATGGGGCCCTGATTGCACGCTCTTCGGTGTCCACGGGAATGGAGGGGCATCCGACGCCCCTCGGCGTGTTCAGCGTCATCAGCAAAGAACGATGGCACCGTTCAAATATTTATAGCGCCGCCCCCATGCCCTACATGCAACGCATCACCTGGTCAGGGATCGCGTTGCACGCCGGTGTCGTGCCTGGGCATCCAGCTTCGCACGGCTGCATCCGTTTGAAGAATGATTTTGCCGTTCGAGTCTGGCATCTCACGAAGCGCGGCACCCGCGTGATCATTGCGCATGGTGATGTCCAGCCGGTCGAGATAGCCAATCCGCATCTATTTCAGCCGAAAGCCGCGTCCGGTTCGTCCGAATTCCAGAGTGCCACCGTCGCAACCAAGAGCATCGATGCAGCCGCGGCAACGCAGCGATCACTGGTGTCAAACGCCGAGACTGCAGAAGCCGCCAGTCTCCAGGAGCCCGGCTCGGCTCCCGCTGCAAGCGTGCCTAAAAAAATCGTCCCGATCTCCATCTTCGTCAGTCGCAAGTTGAGCAAGCTGTTCGTGCGTCAGGGCTTCACGCCGCTGTTTGATGTCCCGGTCAAGATCGAAAATCCGGAGGAGCCGCTGGGAACGCACGTGTTTACCGCGATGGAATTCCAGAAGGAGGGAACGGCTATTCGCTGGAGCGTCGTGTCGATTCCAGAGGAATTGCCCCGCATGTCCGAAGCTGCCACGATACGGCGAGAAGCGCCCGCGAAGCAAACCGCGCCGGAACCGTTACCCGACAAAGCCAACGCTGCGCTCAACCGCATCGAAATGCCCCAGGATACGGTTGAGAAGATCTCTGAACTCCTGACGCCGGCCTCTTCGTTGATCGTTTCCGACAACGGAATTAGCCAGGAGACGGGAAAAGACACGGATTTCATCGTAGTAACGCATTGACGCCGCGGCGCAACCCACCAACACACGATGCCGCTGCGAAACCCGGTGGAATTGTCCGACCGCAATTCTGGTGCAACTTGATGTCCGCACCTGAGCCAAAGCGGCGCGAGGTCCGCTAATGGTCACAAGCGGCCTTTCGGCAGCCCGGCTGCTTACTTGCGCTTGAGCACCGGGAGCGGACATCACCCATGCCGAGCCCATCCCATCCAATCGTTCGGCGTACCTTTTGAAATAACAATCGGAGCTAGGAAACACCGGGAAGTCCGCGCGTTTAGCGAGACGGGGCAACACACTGGAGGAAAGCATGCGAACAGCAACTCTCGCGATGATAGTCGTTGCCGGAAGCGCGATTGCCTTCCAAGCAGCGGCCCAACAGCAAAAGGCCGCACCTAGTGAGCAAACCAAGGAGGAGATGCACCGTGGTGTAGACAGTGGGCTCAAGACTAGCGAGCCCAACGAGCAGATGCAGCGTGATGCAGACAAGGGGCTCAAGACACGCAATTCCGGACAGTCCGGGTTCGTGGCAGATCAAGACAAGCCAGGCGCCTCTGCGCACCCTCCGGGCCGGCCGGAAAGTGAACAGACCACCGGTTCGGGTAGCCAGACCGGCGCTCCAAAATAGAGCCGTTAGCGCTCAGTCGGCGGCGAGTCCAAATGTCCGTTTGGGGTCACAAATTGCTTGGCGATCGCAAGCAGCGGATAGCGCTGTATGCCTAGCTACTACCGCACTACCTAAGCCGGCCAGCGCCGCACCCGGCGCCGGCCGTCTCCCGCGCGCTACTGCGACCGATCCGAGGTCCAGCCCTTGTAGTCTTTGACATTGTCGCGCGTCACCAGTTTCGACGGCAGCAGCTCGACGGTGGAAGCCGGCTTCTGGCCGTTGAGAATGTTGACGCCGACCTGCACGGCGCGGCGGGCCATGAAGAACGGGTCCTGCGAGGCGGAGGCCTGGATCTGCGCCGCCTGCGGATCCTTGAGCGCTGCTTCGATGTCGGGTGCGCCGTCGACCGCGGTGATGATAATGCCGGTGCGCTGCTGCTGGCGCGCCGCGAGGTCGGTGCCGATCGCCTGCGGATCGTTGATGGCGAAGATGGCGTCGATCTTGGCGAAGCGGGTCAGATAACCCTGCGCCACCGTGAGGCCACCTTCGCGCGAGCCCTTGCCGTCCTGGTCGTTGGACAGGACCTTGATGCCGGGGTTCTTGCCGAACACGTTCTTGCAGCCGACGACGCGATCGATCACCGCGGAGACCTGCGGGCCGTTCTCGATGATGACGTCGCCCTTCCCCCCGAGCTTGTCGACGATGTACTGGCAGGAGATCTCGCCGGCCTGGACGTTGTTGGTGGTCACCGTGGCGTCGGCGCCTTCGGCCGCGGTGTCGACGGCAACGACGACGATGCCGGCGGCCTGCGCCTTCTTGATCGCCGGGCCGACCGCCTTGGGATCGCCGGGATTGAGCAGGATCAAGTCGACGCCGGCGGCAATGAAATTGTCGATCTGGGTGACCTGCTTGCCGAGATCATATTCGAAGCCGACGGTGGTGATCTTCACGTTGGGGTTGGTCTTCTTGGCCTCGAACTCGGCGCCCTTCGACAACGCGACGAAGAACGGATTGCCGAGCGAGCCCAGCGAAACGCCGATCGACTTGAGCTCCTTGGCGCCGGAGGGCGCGGAGCTCAGGACGAGCGCCATCGCGGCGCCGGCAAACGAGATCGACTTCAACATTGGCTTCCTCCCTGGTCTGTTTGAAGCTCCGGCGCGGCGACCAGTTGCCGTGACGGAATGAACATGATGGCGCGGCGCCCGCTGCATTTCTTGCTCTCAGGTCCGCGCCGAGCCCTGCAACCGATAGCGGTCCAGCGCCACGGCGCCGATGATCACCAGGCCCTTGATCACATATTGCCAGACGTCGGACACGCCGATCAGGATCAGGCCGTTCGACAACACCGCAATGATCAGCGCGCCGACCAGCGTTCCCCAGATCGAGCCGATGCCGCCGACGAAGGAGGTTCCGCCCAGGATCACGGCGGTGATGGCGTCGAGCTCGTAGGATTGGCCGAGTTGCAGGCCATTGGCGGCGTAGAGGCGCGCCGCCTGCATCGCGCCGCCGAGGCCCGCGAGCAGGCCGGACACGCCATAGACGAAGATCAGCACGGCCCAGACCTTGATGCCGGCGAGCCGCGCCGCGCTCTCGTTGCCGCCGACCGCGTAGATGTGCACGCCGAGCACGGTGCGCTTGAGCACCAGCCACGACACCAGGATGACCAGCAACGCGATCACCCAGAGCCAGGGAATCGACACGACGCCCGGAATGAGGGTCAAGGCGCCGTTGCCGATGAAGGCATAGGGGATCGACGGATTGAACACCGTGGTGTCGGCGCCGAGCAGGCGGGCCGCGCCGCGCACGGCGGTCAGCGACCCCAGCGTGACGATGAAGGGCGGCAGCCGCAACAGCGCGATCAAGCCGCCATTGAGAATGCCGAAGACGGCGCCGGTGAGCACCGCGGCCGGCAACCACAGCACCCCGAGATCGGGGAATTTGGAGATGATCAGCCCGGCCATCGCCGCCGCCGCCAGGATGGAGCCGACCGAAAGGTCGATGCCGCCGGTGAGGATGACGAAGGTCATGCCTGCGGCCAGCACGGTATTGACCGCGGATTGCTGCACCACGATGCCGATGTTCTGGCCGGTGAAGAAGCGGCCGTCCGACAGCACGTGAAAGCCGATGCACAGCAACAGCAGCACCGGCAGCATGCCGACCGCGCGAATGATCATCCGCGTCCGCTGCCGCTTGGTCTCCTGCGCGGCGGCAAGACCGGGCGCCACGGGGGCGGTGTTGGCGGAAGCGCCGTTCTCAGGCATCGAGCTGCTCCGTTCCGGTGGCGAGGGCCATGATCTCCTCCTGATTGAGCGGCGATGTCGCGTCGCGCCGGATCTGCCCGGCGATATGTCCTGCGCGCATCACGACGACGCGGTCGCAGATGCCGATGATCTCGGGCAGGTCGGACGAGATGACGAGAACCGCGGTGCCGGATTTCGCGAGATTGTCGATGATCGAATAGATCTCGGACTTGGCGCCGACGTCGACGCCGCGCGTCGGCTCGTCGAGGATCAGGATCTTCGGGCCGATCGCGAGCAGCCGCGACAGCAGCACTTTCTGCTGGTTGCCGCCGGAGAGCCCGCCGGCGGGAACACCGACATTCGCAGCGCGGATGCCGAGGCCCGCAAACGCGCGCTTGGCGCGGTCGCGGGCCTTGTCGCGGTCGAGGATGCCGCCGAATTTCGCATCCCGGCCGAGCACCGCGAGATTGATGTTGTCGAGGCAGGACATGTCGAGGAACAGGCCGAGCGCCTTCCTGTCCTCGGTGAGATAGGCAATGCCGGCGTCCAGCGCCTCGCCCGGCGTCCGGATGGAGACCGCGCGCCCCTCGATTTCGACATGGCCCGAGACCATCGGCGCGGCGCCGATGATGAGATGCGCAAGCTCGGTGCGGCCGGCGCCGACCAAGCCGGCAAGACCGACCACCTCGCCCGCATGCACCGTGAGCGAACATCCCTTGACGCGCCTGCCGTCGGCGATGTCGACGGCCGCGAGCACGGGAGCTCCCGATCGCGCGTTGGGATCGTTCCTGGGATCATGCTCCTTCTTGTAGAAGGACGAGACGTCGCGACCCACCATCATCCGGACGATGGTGTCGGCGCGGATGTCGCCCTTGTCGAGCGAACCCACCAGCGTGCCGTCGCGCAGCACCGTGACGCGATCGCCGAGCGCATAGACCTCGTCCATGCGATGCGAGATGTAGATGATGGCGAGGCCTTCGGCGCGCAGCTGGCGGATCAGCGCAAACAGCCTTTCGCTCTCACCGGCCGAGAGCGCGGTGGTCGGCTCGTCCATGATCAGGATCCTGGAGCGGGCGTGCAGCGCGCGCGCGATCTCGACCAATTGGCGTTGGCCCATCGAGAGATTGGCGACCAGCGTCTGCGGCGTGAAATCCGCGCCGAGCCGCGCCAGGATCGGACCGACGCCGGCCTGCATCGCCTCGCGCGCGAGCAAGCCGCCGCGGGAGACCTCGCGACCGAGATAGATATTCTCCGCAACGCTCAGATTGGGGGCGAGCGAGAGTTCCTGATAGATGATCGCGATGCCGGCCGCGCGGCCGCCGAGCGGGCCGCTGATCTGCACGGGCTGGCCATCGATGCGGATTTCGCTGCCCGGGTCCGGCCGGTAGGCGCCCGACAAGATCTTCATCAGGGTGGATTTGCCGGCGCCGTTCTCGCCCATCAAAGCGTGGATCTCGCCCGCGTAGACGGTGAGGTCGACGTCGCGCAGCGCCTTGATGCTGAAAAACGATTTAGAGACCCGGCGCATCTCGAGGATGGGCTCGCTCATCACACCTCCCCACGCGCCGACGGCGGCATCGCAATCTCGCCCGCGTCTCGTTGGTCCCCGGCGCGGGTGCAAGCATTAAACAAAAGGTTGTGGCGCAGGGCAATACCTCCGGCATGCCGACCAACGGTTCGGCGCTGCTTTTATCTTTTGCAGACGGAACCGATCTCGCGCGTGATGCCTTTTCTTCGCCACATCATCGCGTATCGCGATCAGCGCCGCGGCCGGTACAGGCGCCGCCATTGCGGCAGCCGCTCGGCATAGGCCTGCGCGAGCGCGGGCTCAGGTTCGAACGTCTCGACGCGCCGTGGCGCGGTGCAGACGGCGTCGATCGCCTCACCGGTGACGGCGAGGCGGCCGAGCCGCGCCGCACCGAATGCCGCGCCCGTCTCGCCGTCGGCAAAGCGATGCACCGGCATGTTCAGGACATTGGCCAGCGCCGACAACCAGAACCGCGACCGCGAACCGCCGCCGATGACATCGGCCTCCGCGATCGCCAGTCCTGTCTCGGCAAGCACGTCCCGGCAGTCCGCAAGCGCGAAGGCGACGCCTTCCAGCACGGCTTGCACGATCGCGTCACGATCGGTGGCGTGACTGAGCCCATCGAGCATGCCGCGCACGTCGGGGTCGTCGTGCGGTGTGCGTTCGCCGGAGAGATACGGCAGGAAGCTGACCGGCGACGGCGCCCTCGGGTGCAACCCGAGCGGCGCCAGCAGCTCGGCCTCCGAGGTCCCGAACAGCCGCGCGATCCAGGCCAGGCACGATGCTGCCGAGAGGATCGCGCCGGCTTGAATCCACCTGCCGGGGACGGCGTGGCAGAAAATGTGCACGACCCGCTCCGGGTTGGCCGCGATCGTCTCGGTGGGCACCAGCAATGCACCGGAGGTTCCGAGCGAAATGAAGGCTGCGCCGGGATTGACGGCGCCGATGCCGACAGCTCCCGCCGGATTGTCGCCGGCCCCGCCCGCGATCATCGGCCGCCCGGTCATGCCCCAGCGCTGCGCCATCTCGCTGCGCAGCCGTGCCGCCGGCGCGCAGCCCTCGACCAGGCGCGGCATCTGGCGGCGCGACAGCGCGGTCGCGGCGAGCCCCTCATCCGACCAATCGCGACTCCTAACATCGAGCCACAGCGAACCGGAGGCGTCCGAGACATCCTCGATCGCCTCGCCCGTCAGCACCAGGCGCAGATAGGCCTTGGGTTGCAGCACGAGTTTTGTCGCCGCGAAGATCTCCGGCTCGTGCCTGGCGACCCACAGCAGTTTTGGCGCCGTGAATCCCGGCATCGCCTTGTTGCCTGTCGTCGTCCGCAAGGCGGGCCAGCACCGCTCCAGCTCGGCGCATTCCGCAAAGGACCGTCCGTCATTCCAGAGAATGCAGGGCCGCAATGGCGTGTGACCGGCGTCGAGCAGCGTCGCGCCGTGCATCTGGCCGGACAGGCCGATGCCCTCGACCTCGGCCAGTTCGCGCGCGTGATCTGCCTTCAAGGCGTCCAGCGTTGCGAACGTGGCCTCGATCCACTGTGCCGGGTCCTGCTCGCAATGGCCGGGACGCGGCGAAGAGACCGTCAGCGACCGGCTGCGGCTCGCCACCACGCGCTGCGCCTCGTCGACCAGAACGGTTTTGACGGCGGAGGTGCCGAGGTCGATGCCGAGATACATGATTCACTTGCCTTGCAGGTCCAGGATCTTGCGCGTCCATTGCCTTGTGCATCCACGACATTGCGGGAATGACATTGCGGGCATGGCGGTCCCGATGTTGGCATGCACCCGTCAATCATGTAACCCCACCCGAAACCTTGCCGGGACGCAACGCCCATGACCACTGCCGCCACCCACGACGCGGGAGCCACCCGCGCGCTGATCTTTGCGCTGCTTGCACTGGCCTGCGGGCACATGCTCTCGACCTTGCTGCGCACCATTCCGGCGGTCAGCCTCGACCTGATGGCGGCGGATTTCGGCATCGAACCCCAGGCGCTGGCGAGCCTCACCTCGGTCTACCCGTTCGCGTTTGCGGCCGCGCAGATCCCGGTCGGTGCGGCGATGGACCGCTTTGGCGTGCGGCCGGTGTCGCTGAGCCTGCTCGCGGGAACCGTGGTCGGCGCCATCGCGTCGGGGTTCGCGACAGGACCCGAAAGCTTCGCGGTCGGACAGGTGCTGCTGGGCGTCGCCACCTCCGGCATGCTGATGTGCCCGATGACATTGGCGGCCAAGCAATTGTCGGCCGCGCGCTTCGGGCTGTGGTCCGGTGCGATCCTCTCGATCGGCAATATCGGCATGCTGTTGTCATCGAGCCCGCTCGCCTTCGTCGTCGACACCTACGGCTGGCGCGCCGGGTTCTGGATCTCGGCGCTCGGCGGCGTCGCCGTAGCGCTCGCGGTGTTCCTGCTGGTGCCGAATCAGCCGGCCGAGCACAAGGACGAATCCTCGCCGCTGTCGCAGATGATCGAGGTGCTCAGGCTGGGACTTTCGCGGCCCTTGCGCGGCCTGATCGCGCTGGCGCTGGTATCGCTTGCGACCTCGCTGGTGCTGCGCGGCCTGTGGGGCGGGCCGTGGCTGATGCAGGTCAAGGGATTGTCCCGAGTCGAGGCCGGCAACCAGCTCGGCGCCTTCACGCTGGCGATGATTGCAGGTCCCCTTCTCGTCGGCATGATCGACCGCAGGATCGGCCACCGCCGCGCGCTGGTGGCGGGAACGCACCTGGTCGGCGCATTGCTGCTGGCGCTGATGGCGTTAGGGGCGCCGCACTATGCCATCGCGATGCTGCTCGGCCTTCCCGTGATGCCGCCGCAATACGACCTGGTGCTGTTCGTGCTCATCGGCTTGGCGACCTCGGCGCAGCCGCTGCTGTTCGGCATGTCGCGGCAGCTGGTCGACGCGCAAGTGGCAGGCAAGGCGCTCGCGGCGATCAACCTCGCCTTCTTCCTCGGCGCGGCGCTGATGCAGTCGGTCACCGGCGGCGTGGCGGCGTTCGCGGGGCTGCCGGCGGTGCTGCTTTTCATGGCTGCCATGCTTGGCATCGGCGCGCTGATCTTTTTGGTCTATACCTCGCCAAGACCGACGATAGAGTAGAGCCCTGCATCAAGGGGACATCTCATGCCTGTCGACACCAAAGCCGCCACCGACCGCCTCATGCGCTTTCTCGCCGTCGAGGGCGTCACCGGACAGGAGGCCGCGATCGGGCGTGAGCTCACGGCTGCGCTGAAGGAGAGCGGCGTGCCGGCGAAAGCGATTCGGCTCGACGACGCCAATACCCGTATTCCGGTGCCAACCGAGACCGGCAACCTCATCGTCGACCTGCCCGGCCGCGGCGCGCTGCACAACCAGCCGCGCATTATGTTCATGACCCACATGGATACCGTGCCGCTCTGCGCCGGCGCCAGGCCGAAGAAGTCTGGTCGCAAGATCGTCAACGAGGCCAAGACCGCGCTCGGCGGCGACAATCGCTGCGGCTGCGGCGTGCTGGTGACGCTAGCAGCCGAGCTCGAAAAGCAACAGCTCGATCATCCGCCGATCACGCTTTTGTTCTGCGTGCGCGAGGAGAGCGGGCTCTACGGCGCGCGCCACGTCAAGCTGGACGAGCTTGGCTCGCCGGTGATGGCGTTCAACTATGACGGCGGCTCGGCCTCCAACGTCGTCATCGGTGCGGTCGGTGCGGATCGCTGGACCGTCGAGATCTTCGGCCGCGCCTCGCATGCCGGCGTCGCGCCGGAGCGCGGCATCTCCTCGACCATGATCCTCGCGCTTGCGCTGGCCGACGTGAAGGCCGGCGGCTGGTTCGGCAAGGTGGTCAAGCGCAAGCAGCAAGGTACCAGCAATGTCGGCCCCGTCACCGGCGGCGAGGGGCGGCCTGCAGGCGACGCCACCAACGTCGTCACCGACTACGTACATGTGCGCGGGGAAAGCCGCAGCCATGACGGAAAATTCTTCAAGGAGATCACGAAAGCCTACAAGGCCGCGTTCGAGAAGGCGGCCAAGAAAGTCACCAACGCGCAAGGCAAGTCCGGCAAGGTCAAGTTCAAGGCCGAGACCGATTATTTCCCGTTCCGCATGAAGGACAACCTTCCCGTCGTCAAACGCGCGGTAGAGGCCGTATCCGCCGTCGGCGGCACCCCGAACGTGCGCACCGCCAATGGCGGCCTCGATGCCAACTGGATGGTCCGCCACGGCGTTCCGACCGTGACCTTCGGCGCCGGCCAGAACGAGGCGCACACGATCGACGAGTGGATCAATCTGGACGAATACGACCGCGCCTGCGCGCTGGCCGTGCAGCTCGCGACGATGCGGTGAGCTGCCCACCAAAACCCCGCCGACGAATTGGAAAACAAAGCCGGCGATATCCTTCCGCGGGACAGCGCTTCGCGCGTTGGGTCGACCGGCCCCGCGCCGGCCGCGGATCGAAGCGCCCGGCCCGCTGCGCTTGATCTAAATCAAGTGAACCAGAGGCCGAAGGTCCAGCAGTGGGCGGAGGTCGCGAAAGATCGGGGCACGGACCCATTGCCATTCCTCGCAGCAGCATGAGCTCACAGGCCACCTCCCGCACTTGCCGGCGCGTGACGGGCGTCTTGATCCTGTCTCTTGCTTGCGCATCCTGCGCAGGACGCCCCTTGCAGGGCGTGCTCGTTCCGGTCGAGGCCGCGGAGAGCACGTCACGTGTTCCGGTGCTTGTAGCAACGACCCGCGAGCGCGCCGCCGTCGACACTGGCGACATGTTCAGCCGCGAACGTGCCGCCACGATGTCCTACGCGATGGTCTCTGTCTCAATTCCGCCTGACGAGGCCCGCGTGGTCGGAGCGATCCAGTGGCCGACGGTGCCGCCCGGCGATCCGCGCCGCGAGTTCGTCACGGTGTCGGCCGACTATCTCGACAGGACCGCCTTCAATACTGCCATCAACAGTGTCGCCAAGAAGACCCGCCGCAGCAAGGCGATGATCTTCGTCCACGGCTTCAACAACCGCTTCGACGATGCGGTCTATCGCTTCGCGCAAATCGTCCAGGACTCGAGAGCCCCGGTGATTCCGATCCTGTTCTCTTGGCCCTCGCAAGGCCTGGTCGGATTGCGCGCCTATGAGCGCGACGGCGAGGTCGCCCGTGAATCCGTCGGATCGCTCGACGGGCTGATCGAGCAGGTGGCGCTCAACCCCGCAATCCGCGAGGTCACCGTGCTCTGCCATTCCATGGGCTGCCTGATCACGCTGAATGCCCTCCAGGCCAGGGCACGCCGGACTGGGAAGATCGGCGGCAAGATCAGGAACGTGGCTATGGTGGCCCCCGATGTCGACTTCGCGGCGTTTCGCGAACAGATGCAGGAGATGGGATCGTCGCGGCCGCGATTCGCGCTGTTCCTGTCGCAGGATGACGGTGCGCTGAAGCTGTCGAAGTCGATCGCGGGCGGCCTCACCCGGCTCGGCGATGTCAACGCGGAGGAAGAGCCTTACAAGGACGAACTGGCGCGGGCCAATATTCTGGTGTTCGACATCACCCGCTTACAGGGACAAGCGCATTCGCGCGCCTTCGAAGACGTGACCACCGTGATGGGCATGATCGAGCGCAGGCTCGCTCAAGGTCAGCAGCTTGCCGAGGACGCTTCGCGGCGACCGGCCGCCGGCGCGCCGGCGCAATAGCTCAACGCGATCTTGCCCAAGATGCGCCGCGATGTCGCAACGACCGCATTGCCGCGGCGCGGCCGTCGGTCTAGCCTGCAAAGAAAACGCAGGGAGAAAATCATGCCGCGCATTTCAAACATCGAGACCGGATTCTACCGGATCCCTCTCCCCGTCATGCTCTCCGACTCGACCCACGGCGACATCGCAGCGTTCGAGCTGATCACCTGCCGGGTGCGCGATGCCGATGGCGCCGAGGGCGTCGGCTACACCTACACGGTCGGGCGCAATGGCGGCGCCGTCGCCGACATCCTCAAACGCGAAATCCCCCCGCTGGTCGAGGGCCATGAAGCCGATGATACCGAGGCGATCTGGCATCAGGTCTGGTGGGCGCTGCATTATGGCGGCCGCGGCGGGCCGGCAGTGCTGGCGCTCTCGGCCCTCGACATCGCGCTGTGGGATTTGAAAGCGCGGCGCGCGAAGCTGCCGCTGTATCGATTGCTCGGCGGCTTCGATGCGCGCGTGCCCTGCTATGCCGGCGGCATCGACCTCGATCTTTCGGTCGAGGCGCTGCTGAAGCAGACCGACGGCAATCTCGCCAAAGGCTTTCGCGCCATCAAGATGAAGGCCGGCCGGCCCGACCTCAAGTCGGATGTGGCGCGGGTCTCCGCGATGCGACAGCATCTCGGCGACGGCTTTCCGCTGATGGTGGATGCCAACATGAAATGGACGGTCGAGGAAGCGATCCGCGCCGCCCGCGCGTTCCAACCCTACGACCTCACCTGGCTCGAGGAGCCTGTTATCCCCGACGATGTCGCGGGCCATGTCCGCATCATGCAGGTCGGCGGCGTGCCGATCGCGGCGGGCGAGAATTTGCGTTCGCTGTGGGAGTTCAAGAATTACATCGTCGCGGGCGCGGTGTCCTATCCCGAGCCTGACGTCACCAATTGCGGCGGCGTCTCCGCTTTCATGAAGATCGCGCGGCTGGCGGAGGCGTTCAACCTGCCCGTCACCAGCCATGGCGCGCACGACATCACCGTGCACCTGCTCGCGGCCTGTCCGAACCGGTCGTACCTGGAGGCGCACGGTTTTGGGCTCGACAAATATATCGAGCATCCGCTGGTGCTGCAGGATGGGCTTGCGCTCGCGCCGGACCGTATCGGACACGGCATCAGCTTCGACTGGAACGGGCTGACGAAGCTGTCGGCGTAGCACGGAGCCGCGGCCGCGCCTTCCTCTCCCGCTTGCGGGAGAGGGTCGAGGAGAGGGTCTCTCCGCAGTGAGATCCCCAATGACGATCGAGCCCTCTCCCGGCCTCTCCCGCAAGCGGGAGAGGTGAAGTGGAGCGCGCAGCGCTGTCGGTTTGCGCCAGCAATCACCAACGCGTTGCTGCACCCGAGGCATTCGCTGGCGCTTGATGCAAGCAGCGGTTATTCGGCTATGGTGTCGACGCCGACACATAATCCGAGAGATTCCCATCTTGACCCCCGAGCTGCACCAGAAACTGACCGCGTGGCGCCGGCATTTGCATGCGCATCCCGAACTGTCCCTCCAGGAGAAAGCGACCGCCGCCTTCGTGCAGGACAAGCTCACCGAGCTCGGCATTTCCTTCGAGGCCGGGGTTGGCGGCCACGGCATCGTCGCGACCTTGACGCGCGGGCACGCCCAGGGCCGCGTCGGCCTGCGCGCCGACATGGATGCGCTGCCGATCAGCGAAGATACGGGGCTCGCCTACGCTTCGCAAAATCCCGGTGTGATGCATGCCTGCGGCCATGACGGGCATACCGCTTCGCTGCTCGGCGCCGCCGCCCTGCTCGCCGCCGACACCAGTTGGAGCGGCACGGTCGATTTCATCTTCCAGCCGGCCGAGGAAGGTTATGGCGGCTCGCGCGCAATGGTCGCGGCCGGGCTGTTCGATCGCTTTCCGATGGATCGGGTGTTCGGCTTTCACAACTGGCCGGGACTCGCCGTAGGCACCATCGCGGTCCATGACGGCGTCGTCATGGCCTCCGGCGGGCGCGTCAGCATCACCATCGACGGCCATGCCGGTCACGCCGGCATGCCGCATCTGACGCGCGATCCGGTAATGGCGGCCGGCCATTTGATCGTGGCGCTGCAATCGATCGTGTCGCGCAGCGTCGATCCGCTCGACACCGCCGTGCTCTCGCTCTGCACGCTGGAAGGCGGCACGGCACGCAACCAGATCGCCGGACGCGTCTCGATCGGCGGCACGTTGCGCTACCATCGTGATGCGGTAAAGGACACCGTCGTGGCGCGGATCGAACAGATCTGCGCCGGGATTGCCACGAGCTTCGGCGTCAAGGTCACGCCCGAGATCGTCATTGGCGTCGGCGTCGTCATCAACACGCTGGCCGAGGCGGATCTCGCGCGCCTCGCTGCGGACAAGGTGCGGGCCGAGCTGCGGCGCGACCTCGCGCCCAGCATGGCCGGGGAAGATTTCGCCCACTTTCTCTCGCGGCGCCCCGGCGCCTTCGTCTGGATTGGCAATGGCGAATTGCGGGATGGCGCCGAGCTGCACGGCCCGCGCTATGATTTCAACGATGCGATCCTGCCGGTGGCCTCAGGCTGGATGGCGGAAGTTGCCAAGGCGGCGCTGGCTTCGAACTAGGCCCGCTCAAGAGATCTCGCGCGGCAGCTTCCAGCCCGGCTTCGGCTCGAAATTCTCCTCGACCTGCGCGACGTGATAGCCGGCGGGCAGCAGCCGGCCGCCCTCCTCGTCCGCGACCGGCACGTCGGTCACCAGCCCCTCGATCAAGGCGGCTTCCCACACCTCCTTCTCGGTAGGAAAGGGATCGCCGATCTGCTTGTTGCCTTCGAACAGCGCGTACATCGGTTCCGGTCCTGCGTTGATCAAGCTCACGAGCAACGTATCGGCCGCACGGACGTTCCCATCCGGCAAATCGCAACGGATGGACACCTCAAATATGGCGCGCGTTCTGATCGGAACTTCCGGCTGGCATTACGCCTCCTGGCGAGGCCCGTTCTTTCCCGAGGGCGTGACGCTGAAGCAGCAGCTGAGCTACTACGCCGGACAGTTCGACACCACCGAGCTGAACGGCGTGTTCTACCGCACCCCGACGCCGGAGGCCGTCACGGCTTGGCGGGAGCAGACCGGCCGCGATTTCGTCTTCGCGTGGAAAGCGTCGAAATTCATCACGCATTGGAAGCGCCTGTCGGATCGCTCGGTGAACAGCCTCGAGCTACTCGAGGATCGCATCTCACGGCTCGGCGGCAAGGCCGGCCCGATCCTGTTCCAGCTGCCGCCGCAATTCGAAGCCGACGCGGGCCGCCTCGCCGGCTTCTTCAAGCTGTTGTCGCGGAAGCGGCGTTACAGTTTCGAATTCCGTCATCCGAGCTGGTATCAGCCGCGCATCTTGCGGATGCTGGCCGACGAGAACATCTCGCTGTGCCTGTCCGACCATCACGACGCGCCGGCGCCATGGAAGCGCACGGCGGATTTCGTCTATGTGCGCGGACACGGACCAAGCGGGCGCTATCACGGGAACTATACAAAACCCACGCTGGCGCAATGGGCGCGGCGCATCAAGTCCTGGAAGCGGCAGGGCTGCGACGTCTACGTCTATTTCGACAATGACCAGAAGAGCGCGGCGCCGGCCGATGCACAGGCGTTGAAGCAATTGCTCAACGTGCGGCAAAGCGCGGCGATCACGACGGCAAGCCGCCGCGCAGGTGCCGTTGTTCACCGCTAGACGATGCCGCCTTGCCGGAGCGCCGCGATCGCGGCCTTGTCGTAGCCGAGCTCGGTCAGGATAAGATCGGTATGCTCGCCGAGCGTCGGCGGACGCGTCGCGATTTCGCCGGGCGTTTCAGAGAGGCGGACGGCGGCGCGTGCCACCGGTGCGGGCTTCGGCAGGCCGGGATAGGCGACGTCCTGCATGAATCCGGCGGCGCGGACGTGCGGATGATCCAGCGCTTGTTGCGGGCTCAGCACGGGGCCGGTCGGAATCATGGCCTTGCCCAGGGTGTCGACGGCCTCCTGCGTGGTGCGCTCGGCGCACCAGCGTGCCATCCGCTCACTGATGACGGCGCCGTTGTTGCCGCGGCTGATGTCGTCGGCAAAGCGCGGATCGTTCAGCCACTGCTCCTCTTCGCCCATCAGCCTGGCCCAGCGCTTGAACAGCGGATGCCCCGTGACCTGGCACAGCACCCAGCCGTCCCTGGTGCGGTAGATGTCGGCGGGCGCCGCGGTCTGGCCGAGATTGCCTGTCGGCACCCGATTGACGTTGATGACGGCCTGCTCGATCAGCGTGGCATTGGTGAAGGACAAGGCGGTTGCGAGCAATGCACCCTCGACGATCTGCCCGCGCCCGGATTTGCCGCGCTCGATCAGCGCGGCGAGCGTGCCGAACGCGCAATGCAGCGCCGTCCCGAAATCAACCCAGTTGACCGCGGCCCGGTAGGGCGGATCGCCGGCCCCGGTCATGTATACCGAGCCCGACATGACCTGGCCTACGCCGTCGAAACCGACGCGGTCGGACCACGGTCCCGGCCCGCCGAACGCGGTGGCGGTCGTCAGGATGATGTCCGGCTTGATCGCCTTGAGTGAATCGTAGTCGAGCTTCATCGCGCGCAAGGTCTGCGGCGGCAGATTGGCGACGACCACGTCCGCGGTCGCAATCAGCCGGCGCATCACCTCCTGCCCTTCCGGCTTCATCGGATCGAGCGTGAGGCACTTCTTGTTGCGGTTGACCTGAAGGAACAGCGCACCTTCGCCAGTTTCGCCGACCGGCGCCACGAAGCGGTCCTCGCTGCCATCGCGCTTCTCCACGCGAATGACCTCGGCGCCGAATTCGGCCAGCAAGGTCGCGCAATAGGGCCCCGCGATATAGCGCCCGAAATCAAGAACCCGGACGCCGTCCAGAACCCCTCCCATCGATCTCTTTCCTTTGTGCTTTTTGTCAGCTTACAGGGATTGGCATTTGCGGCAAGGTGACAATGGACGCCATGCCCCTACCCTCGAGATGTGATCCGCGAATCATTTCGACTGGCGGAAATTGTGCTCTAGGATGGACCTGTCCCTCCCCCATCAGAGCCCCGTCCATGCCGCAACAATTCGATCGATCCAAAGAAGATCTCGGCAACGCGATCCATTTCGAGCACGTCAACATCCAGGTCCCGGACCAGCGGCTCGCCACGCTGTTCTATGTCGCAGGCCTTGGGCTCACCCGCGATCCCTTTCTGATGGTGTCCGACACCAACATGTGGATCAACGCCGGACGGAGCCAGTTTCACTTGCCGAGCGGCAGGCCGCAGGTGCTGCGCGGTCATGTCGGGCTGGTGATCGCGGGCCGCGAGGCGTTGCTGGCGCGATTGGCGTCGGTCGCCAAAAAGCTCGAGGGCACCGCGTTCGCCTTCACCGAGCACAACGACCATGTCGAGGCGATTTGTCCGTGGGGCAACCGCTTGCGCTGCTACGAGCCCGACGCCGCGCGCTTCGGCCGCGTCGCGCTCGGCATCCCCTATGTCGAGCTCGACGTACCGGTGGGATCGGCACGCGGCATCTGTGCCTTCTACCCCGAGATCATGGGCATGCCATCCGAGTTGCGGAACGGCGACGGCACGGTTGCCGCCGTGAAGACGGGCCGCGACCAGCATTTGTTGTTCCGCGAGACCGATCGGCCGCAAGGCGACTATGACGGCCACCACGTGCAGATGTACATCACCGACTTTTCCGGCCCGTATCGCAAGCTGCTGGCGCGCGATCTGATCTCGCGCGAGGACAATCAGTACCAGTACCGCTTCTGCGATATCGTCGATCTCGACAGCGGAAAGCCGCTGTTCACGGTCGAGCACGAGGTGCGCAGCGCCACCCATCCGATGTTCATGCGGCCGATGGTCAATCGCAATCCGGCGCTGAACAATCGCAATTACGCATCCGGCCACGATCAATCGCTTTGGGCGATGGGGCCGGACCAGTATGAGGGATAGGTGATAACCAAGTCCCGGGCGGCTCCGCTGAGCGGAGCCGCCACATGTTGCGTGCGCTCCGGTGGGACGGGCATGCCCCACCTTTCGCATCAGACGGGTGAGCGTCCCGTCAGAAGTGGACCTCGGTGCGCATGCCAAGAACCACGGCGTTGTCGGTCTTCACCCCGACCGCGTTATAGCCGCGTCCACCGGGATTGATGACATACTGGGCTTCGAACTTGAGGTTCAGCCAGCCGGTCGCCTGCCATCCGTACCAGACTTCGAGCGGCACTTCGTTGCCGCCGGCGTTGGGACTGAGGGCAGCCGTGTTCACGTGGGTCGTGCCCACAGCGAAGCCGACTTCGTCCTGGGGACGCCAGGAGAACGTTCCGGTATGCCTGAAGCCCAGAGCGATCTGGTAATCCTGGTACGACGTCCGGTGATCGGCGACGGTGGTATTGAGGAAGGTATACCAACCCTGCGCGCCCGGACCCTCGACGGTCAACCGCTGCAGGATCGACTCGTAAACGCCGAAGCGGCCGCGTTGATCACTGATATTTTGATCCGGGACGCCACCGACGCCCGGGATGGTGCTGATGACACCCGGAAGACCGCCATCAATGGAGGAGGCGCTGTCGTACCAGCCGCCAAGTCTCCAGGTCCCGGTCAAGGGGCCCTTCGGCGCCCAGACCAACTCCACCGGCACCATCACGCCACTGGCGCGATTCGAGGCGGGAATGCCGGGCAGGAAGTAGACGCCAGGGTCTGACGTCGTCAGGTAACCCGGATTGGCATCGTAGACACCGACCGACACCGTGAATTCCGGCGCGATCTTGTAATGCACGACACCGGCCCACTGGCTCACCGGCCAGTTGTAAATGTAGCCGCCCTGGATGTTGCCGGGCTGACCGCCGCAGAAGGTCAGGTTGATGAACTCGCACAGCCCGAAGAAGAAGTCCGACCCGACCGGAAGACGGCCGCCCTTGAGTTCAAGGCGGTCATCGAAAAGCTTCTGCGAGTAATAGAGCTGCGTCAGGCGCAGAATATTGCCGCGGCCGAACACTTCGTTGGTCAGCTGCAGGGCGGGAATGTCCGCTTCGGTATTCAGGTTCTTGCCGAAGCGGTCGACCAGCGTGAGACCGACGGTGCCGCCGGGGATGCCGGCGAGTTTTCCCATATCCAGCTTGGCGCCGAACCACAACTGACCGGCGTTGGCTGCGGTGTTCCTGCTTCCACCCGAGAGGTTGCCGACGGATTCGTTGCCGAGCGTCAGGCCCAGCTCGATGCCCTGTTCCTTCAGCTTGGTCCTGCCGAGATCGCCGAACAGATACGGCCGCGTCCAGAAATCGTCAGCCGTACCATACGGAACAGGTGCAGCTTTCGTCGAAAAATCGGCCGCATATACTCCACCGCAAAACAGCGATGAGACAGCAATCCCCACACCGCACACCCCTGCGGTGTTTATAAACCTGCGCAACATTTTACTCGTCCTCCCGCCGTCTCAGGCTTTGCTTGCTTTGCCTCACGTCCCTGCCCAAAGCCCTTGAGCCTGGAACGCGCTCCCTCCCCAGCGGCCGCCGCCCAGGCAGCCTTGTGTCAACTGGAGCCTGGATCCGTCATGCCCGATCACCCGTTCTCGCCGGCAATGCATCCGCAGCGCGCGGTGACGCGCTCTGGACTTGCTCCGCCAATGTCGATTTCGGCGCGGTGCGGGCGACGCCGGCCAGTGCCAGCTTGCGCCGCCGTCGCGCCTGCAACTGCTGATCGGCCAATACGCCGATGAGAATCACCGTGCCCATCACCGCGAAGTTCAGCGAGTTGGGAATGCCCAGGATGTTCACGAGGTTCTGCAACACCTGCAGCAGCGCCGTGCCCAGCACGATGCCGAGAATAGATCCCTCGCCGCCGCGCAAGCTGCACCCGCCCAGGACGGCGGCCGCGATCGCGTAGAGCTCGTAGAAATTGCCAAAGGAGCTCGGCGAGACCGAATTCGTGTAGAACACGAACAAGACCGTCGAAACTCCGGCGAGCCCGCCGCTGATGATATAGGCGGTTGCGATCACGAAGTTCGTGCTGATGCCCGAGAAGCGCGCGGCTTCCTCGTTCTTGCCGACGGCATAAAGCCAGCGCCCGTAGACCGAGCGGTGCAGCAGCACGCTGAGGATCAGCGCAAGGATGATCAGGAGGATGAAGGTGTTCGGGATTCCCGCTACATTGCCCGACGCGATGCTGCTCAGTGTCGCCGCCTCGTCGCCGTAACCGAAGCCGCGGGTCGAATCGCTCGTGTAGTAGCGGGCGGCGCCGCGATAGATCAGCAACCCACACAGCGTCACGATGAAGGGCTGCATTTTCAGCCGGGTGATCAGGAACCCCTGAATGCCCCCGAGCACCAGCCCGCCCAGCAGCACGGCCACGAGCGCCAGGGGCCACGGCACCTCGTAGGTCGTCAGAAGATCCACGAACACGACGCCGAGCAGCGCAAACATCGAGCCGAGCGACAGGTCGATGCCGCCGGTGATGATCACGAGCCCCTCGCCGAGCGCGAACACGCCGAACAGGCCGATCAGATTGGCCATGTTCAAGAGGTTCACCAGCGACAGGAAGGCGGGATTGATCGCGCCCGTGATGGCGGCGATCACCACCAGCAGCAATCCCAGACCGAGCTCTTTCCTGATCATGGCGCGGCCGCTTCCGCGGTTTCGAGCGCCTGGCCCATGGCCAGTCGCAATACGTTGTATTCGCTGAACTGCTCTCGCTCGAGCACGCCAGTGACGCTGCCTTCATGCATGACCGCCACGCGGTCGGAGACGCCGATGACTTCCTCCATGTCCGAGGAGATCATCACGATCGCGACGCCCTGGTCGGCAAGCTCGCGCATCAACGCGTAGATCTCGCCCTTGGCGCCGACGTCGATGCCGCGGGTCGGCTCGTCGAAGAACATCACGCGCGGCTGCATGGACAGCCATTTACCGAGCACGACCTTCTGCTGGTTGCCGCCGGAGAGCGTCACCACCTCCATGTCGATGCTTGGCGCCTTGATGGAGAGACGCCTGACCTGCTCTTTCGCGACCTTGCGCTCGGCTGCGCCGCTGACCAGCCACATCCGCGCATGATCCAACAGGCTCGCCAGCGTCATGTTCTCGCGGATCGGCAATTCCAGCACGAGCCCGGATTTCTTGCGATCCTCCGGCACCAGATAGATGCCTTGGCTGATCGCGTCGCGCGGCGATGCGACCGCGACCGGTGCGTTGTCGATCCTGATCTCGCCTCCCAGCAGCGGGTCAATGCCAAACGCTGCGCGGGCAAGAGAGGTGCGGCCGGCGCCGACGAGCCCCGCCAGGCCCAGGATCTCGCCATGCCGCACGGAAAGATCAACCTGCCGGTCGGGAAAGGCTGATGTCACGACGCCGACGATATCGCAGCCGCCCGGCTGCGGCGGGCGTTTCGGCGGGGTATGCAGCGCTTTCAGATCGCGGCCGATCATCAGCCGGATCATTGCGGCGTGGCTCAGCTGGTCCCGCGCCAACTCGCCAACAGTGCGCCCGTCGCGCAGCACCACGACGCGGTCAGCGCAGGTCATGATCTCGCCGAGCCGGTGAGAGATATAGATCACCGAAATGCCGTGCGCCTTCAGATCGGCAATCACTTCCAGCAGCCGTTCCGTCTCCGAAATCGTCAGGCTGGAGGTCGGTTCGTCCATGATGATCACGCGGGCGTCGATCGAGAGCGCCTTGGCGATCTCCACCATTTGACGCTCGGCGATGGACAGGTCTTCGACCAGCGTGTCCGGCGCGAAATCGGCACCCAGCCGCTCCAGAAGCGGCGTCACGCGGGCACGCATCTCGGCATTGTCCACCAGCTTCAGCGGCCCGCCCATCAGCTTCTCGCGCCCGATAAACACGTTGGCTGCGACGTCGAGATTTTCGAAAAGGTTCAGTTCCTGATGCACGAAGGCGATGCCAGCCTGCGTCGCCTCGGTCACCGTCACACGTGCGTGGTCGGTGCCGCCGATGCGGATCACGCCCTCGCTCGGCGCGACGACGCCGCCGAGCACGCGCATCAGCGTCGACTTGCCGGCGCCGTTCTCGCCGATCAGGCCCACGACCTCGCCGCGATCCACGCGCAAACTGACGTCATCGAGCGCCATGACCCCGGGATAGGATTTGCTGATCCCGGCGAGTTCGAACAGGATTTCCGCCATTCATTTCCTCCCGCACGACGCCCGGCGGACGTGCCGCCGGGCGCCTGAAGCTCACTTCTTGAGGAGGTTCTTCATGTCTGCGGTGAACGCCGCGACGTTGGACTTGCTGATCACCTTGGTCGGCACGATCAGCTTGCCGCCCGCCGGGATCCAGGACTTGTCGCCGTTCAGCGTCTTGATGATGTTGGTGGCGGAGAGATAGCCGAACTCGTAGGGCTGCTGCACCACGGTCGATTCGATCGTGCCGTCGGAAACGCCCCGCAGCGTGCGCTGGTCTTCGTCGAAGCCGACGATCTTCACCTTGCCGGCCTTGCCCGCCGCCTTGACCGCGTCATAGATCAGCGGTGTCTCGTAGCTCCAAAGCCCGGACAACAGTGCGATGTCGGGATATTTGACCAGCACGTTCTCCATGTTCGCCTTGGCCTTGGCGAAGTCCACCTGGTCGGTGAACACGTCGACCAGCTCGACCTTGGTGCCGGCGATCGCGTCCTTGATGCCCTGCACCCGCTCGCGGGCATTGTCCGCGTCCATCGTGCCGACGAACAGCGCGATCTTGCCGCCGTTCGGCAGCGCTTTCTTGATCTCTTCGCCGGCCTGCCGCCCGGCCGCGACGTTGTCGGTGCCGATATAAGCGAGACGATTGCTCTGCGGCGCGTCGCTGTCCGTCGTGATCAGCACGGTCTTGGCCGCAACCTTGTTGAGCTCCTCGGTTGCATGCGGCGCATCGTCGACCGAGATGGAGATGCCGGCGACGCCGCGCACCAGCAGGTCGTCCAGCTCGCGCCGCTGGCCCGCCGCGGTCGCTTCGTTCGTGACGATCAACTGGATGTCGTATTCCGGGTGCTCCTTCTGAGCCTTTTCGAGCCCACGGCCGGCGATCGTCCAGAAATCGGCCGCGGCATTGGTCACCAGCGCGATGGTTTTTTTCTGCTGGGCCTGCGCCGCCCCCGTAGCGACGGCGAGCGCAGCTGCGGTCGCAAACAGCGACACCATGAGTTTCTTCATCGATCCGTTCATGTACACCTCCCTTGGTCACCCCCGTTTGGGGGTTTCACAGCGCTTATGCGCCATCTTTTATTTACGTCGCGAACAAATGCCGCAGGGCAAACCAGCCGGATCAGGATGTACTTGCCCCTTCTTCAAGTCTAAATAGTACAGATGGTACGATAATAGTAAATATGGCTGCTGAAAACCGAATCCGATTGTGCTTTTCCGGTTACACCCGCATCTCGCCCCCTCCATTAAATTTACGTGGTGAATTAAAGAGGCAGCATGGTTGACCAAATTGAGCCGTCCAGACGCGTGTCGAACACGGCCCGCGAATCCAACCGCGGCCGTCTCGTCGACGTCTTGCGACGCCAGGGGCCGCTGCCACGCGTGGCGCTCGCCCGGAGCACGGGACTGAGCTTCCCCGCTGTTTCAGGCCTGACGTCGAGATTGATCGCGGAAGAGTTGCTCTGCGAGACCGAGACCGCGGCAAGCCCCTGGTCCGAGGATGGCGAGGAAGAGGATGCGGACGGGCTGAATGGCCGCCGCCGTGGCCGGCCGGCCGTGCTGCTGACCCTGAACCCGGAGTTCGGGCGCATCGTCGCGATCTCGGTCCGCATGAACCTGATCGAGACGCTGATCGCGGATTTCCGGGGCTCCGGCGTGGCGCAGTCGCGACTTGCACTGTCGACGCGCGCGCTCGATGCAGCCGCGCTGCGCGATCTCGTGATCGCGCAAATCAATGCGCTGCTCGATGCGACGGCGACGCCGCGCCATCGGCTGTTGGGAATCGGCATTGCGCTGCAAGGCATCGTGAACGTCGACACCGGCACGACGCTGTGGAGTCCCGCGTTGTCGATCACCGAAGTCGATCTGGCGACGCCGATACGTCAGGCGTTCGGGGTCGATGTCGTGATGGCGAACGACGCTGTCGCGGTCGCGCTCGCCCTCACGGCCGCCGAACCGGCATTGGCGCAAGGCCTCTCGGCCACGATCATGGTCGGTCACGGCATCGGGATGGGCGTCGTTGCCGATGGTGAAGCACGCTGGGGCGCTGGCAGCGAGATCGGCCACGTCAAGCTCGCGCCGGACGGCCCACAATGCCGCTGCGGCCAGCGCGGCTGTATCGAGGCTTACCTTGCCGATTATGCGCTCTACCGCGACGCCCGCACCTTTCTCGATCTGCCGCCGGCCGACTCGCAGCAACCGTCCGAGGGACAGATGGCCCTGCTGCGCGAGCGCGCACTGGGCGGCGATCCACGTCTCGAGCACCTATTCCTGCAGGCAGGTCGCGCGCTTGCGGAAGCGGTCGCCGCAACGATATCGGTGCTGCGCCCACATCATGTCATCCTGGCGGGTCCAGGCTTGATGGCCTTCGACATGATGCGCCACGCCTATGAGGAGCGGCTCGAGCAGGCGGTGTTGCCATGGCTGCTCAGGTCCACGGCGATCCATCTGCGTCCAAGCGAGTCGGCGGTCATTGTCGAGGGCATGGTGCGACGGACGCTGCGGGTCGTGGACCAAAACCACATGGAAGCGACCGAGTAAGCGCCGCGAGCAGCTTGCGCGCTGGCTGGGGCGGGAGGGATCGAACCTCCGAATGGCGGAATCAAAATCCGCTGCCTTACCGCTTGGCTACGCCCCATCAGGCCCTCGGGAACGGCGGCGACAGGAGCGTCCGCGGATTCCCTCGAGTGGTGCCGGTCTATAGGGAGAGACGCGGCATTTCAACCGCCCGGAGGGGCAAAATACCACGGGCGCCGGTGGCACCGCGCCATGCCTGATATGGGCGCTACGCCCCCCGCTCCCGACGGCAGCTCCGTCACCCCTCCCGACAGTTGAGACCTCCGCCGTTTCATGGGAATACGACGCCAAGACCTGTCTCTCCGGGAGTGAGCCATGACCTACCGCGCGCCGATCTCTGACATGCTGCTGTCGCTCAACCACGGCGCCGGCCTGAAGGCTGCCATGGAGGCCGGCCATTACGGCGATTTCGACGGCGATATCGTGAGCGCCGTGCTGGAGGAAGCCGGCAAGTTCGCAACCGACGTGCTGGCGCCGCTGAACAAGGTCGGCGACGAGCACGGCATCAAGCTCAGCGACGGCAAGGTCACGACCGCGCCGGGCTGGCCGGATGCCTACAAACGCTGGACCGAGGGCGGCTGGAACGCGGTCTCCGGCCCCGAGGACTTTGGCGGTCAGGGCCTGCCGCTCGCGATCAACGCGGCCTGCACCGAGATCTGGAGCGCCGCCAACGTCGCCTTCGGTCTCTGCCCCCTGCTGACGGCGTCGGCGATGGAGGCGCTGGACGCGCATGGCAGCGACGAGTTGAAGAAGATCTATCTCGAGAAGCTCGTCTCCGGCGAATGGACCGGCACGATGCAGCTGACCGAGCCGCAGGCCGGCTCCGATGTCGGCGCGCTGCGCACCCGCGCCGAGAAGCAGGCCGACGGCACCTATCGCATCAAGGGGACGAAGATCTTCATCACCTATGGCGAGCACGACATGACCGACAACATCGTGCATTTCGTGCTGGCGCGCCTGCCCGACGCGCCGGCCGGGACCAAGGGGATATCGCTGTTCCTGGTGCCGAAATTCATGGTGAACGAAGACGGCTCGCTCGGTGCGCGCAACGACATTTTTGCCTCTGGCGTCGAGCACAAGCTCGGCATGCATGCCTCCCCCACCTGCACCATGACCATGGGCGATCATGGCGGCGCGATCGGCTTCCTGGTCGGCGAAGAGAACCAGGGCATGCGCTGCATGTTCACGATGATGAACCAGGCCCGCCTCGGCGTCGGCCTCGAAGGCGTCGGTGTCGCCGACCGCGCCTATCAGCAGGCATTGTCGTACGCACAAGAGCGCAAGCAGGGCCGCGCCCTCGGCAACAAGGGTGACGGATCCGATGCGATCTTCGTGCATCCCGACGTCAAGCGCATGCTGATGCGGATGCGCGCGCAGACCGCGGCGGCGCGCACCATCTGCTATGCGACCGCGGTGGCGATCGACGTCTCGACGCGCGCCAGTGATCCGAAGGTCCGCGCCGACGCTGCCGCGCGCGCGGCGCTGCTGACGCCGATGGCCAAGGGCTATTCCACCGATATCGGCAACGAGGTCGCCTATCTCGGCGTGCAGGTGCATGGCGGCATGGGCTTCATCGAGGAAACCGGCGCGGCGCAGCACTATCGCGATGCCCGCATCACCGCGATCTACGAGGGCACCAACGGCATCCAGGCCATCGACCTCGTCACGCGAAAGCTCGCGGCCAACGGCGGCGCATCGGTGTGGGCGCTGCTCGACGAGCTCTCGGCCATTGTGAAGCAGGTCGAGGCCTCCAACGATCCCGCGTTCGGCACCACCGGCGTGAAATTGCGCGAGGCACTGGAGGCGCTGACGCGCACCAGCAAATGGCTGCTGGAGCGGGTTGCGTCCGCGCCGAACGAGGCGCTGGCCGGCGCGACGCCGTATCTGCAGCAGTTCGGCGCCACGCTCGGCGGCTGCATGCTGGCATCCGAAGCGCTCGCCGCGAAATCCGACGGCATCACGGACGCCGCGCGCTACGTCTCGCTGGCGCGTTTCTTCGCCGAGAACATCGCCGTGCAGGCCGGCGCGCTCGAGCGCACCGTGACGGAGAGCGCGGAGTCGGTGGCGGCGGCGGATGCGGTGCTGTTGGGGTGAGTGAGGCCTACCCTCCTCCTCACTGTCATTCCCCGCGAAGGCGGGGAATCCAGTACGCAGCGGCTTCTCGATAGACTACAGACGTCTCGGATTACTGGATCGCCCGGTCAAGTGTTTAGACCGGACAGATCACTGACAGGTGTTCGGAGACATAGCTGACACATCAAAATGGGCTGGTCTGGTCGATTCGGGAGGCCGTCCATGCCCTGGAACGAGGTGTCGGTGATGGATCAACGACGAGAGTTCGTGCGACTTGCCTTGCAGGAGGGAACGAACCGGCGAGAGCTGTGCCGGCGGTTCGGGATCAGTCCTGATGTGGGCTACAAATGGCTGAGGCGCTGGCAGGCTGGCGACCATGAACTGGCGGATCAGCCCCGTCGTCCGAAGCGGATGCCCAAACGCAGCGAGCCTGCTGTGGAGGCGCAGGTTTTGGCTGTGCGTGACCAGCATCCAGCCTGGGGGGCGCGCAAGATTGCCCATTGCCTAAAGCGCGAATGCCAGGCTGTGCCTGTGCCTTCGACGGTCCATCAGATCCTGTGCCGGAACGAGCGGATCAAGCCAAGTGAGAAGGCCCCGCCGAGCCCTCCAGGCCATCGCTTTGAGAAGGAGGCGCCCAATCAGCTGTGGCAGATGGACTTCAAGGGCCACATGCCCCTTGCCAACGGAACGCGTTGTCATCCGCTGACCATGGTCGACGATCACTCGCGCTATGCCGTGTGTCTGGAGGCATGCGCCAACGAGCAGCGTCCCGCCGTGCAGAAGCATCTGATCGATACCTTCCGCCGTTATGGCCTGCCGGAGGCCTTCTACATCGACAATGGCTCCCCTTGGGGTGATACGTCTGGCGTCCGCTGGACCGCGCTGAAGGTTTGGCTACTCAAGCTTGGCATTAGGGTGGTGCATGCCAGGCCGCGCCATCCCCAGGGCCGGGGCAAGAATGAACGCTTCCATCGCAGCCTGAACGCGGAAGTGTTTGCTCTGCGCGCGTTCCGCACTCTGGCGGAAGTCCAACACGCCCTCGATAGCTGGCGCATGCTCTACAATCTGGAACGGCCTCATGAAAGTCTCGGCATGGGGGTCCCCGCCGATCGCTACCGGCCAAGTTCTCGCGCCATGCCGGAACGAGTTCCGCAGGTCCAATACGATGCCGGAGAGATCGTTCGCACCGTCTCCTCGACTCGGAGTTACATCTCCTTCCAGGGGCAAATGTGGAAAGTCCCACAAGCCTTCTGCGGCGAGCGGCTCGCCATCCGACCGCTCGACCGCGACGGCCATTACGGAATCTTCTTCGCCAGTTGGCAGGTCGCATCAATCGACTTGACCAGTGGCCAACCTGTCAGTGATGTGTCCGAACAAGCGTCAGCTATGTCTCCGGTCTAAACATCAAGTCGGGCGATGACACCGAGTGTGTGGGACAAACTACGAAGCTGCGAGCTTCGTACGTCTCCCCGGCCGCCATAGCACAACGCCCGCCGCCACCAGATCGAGCACCACGCACATCGCAAACGCGCTCGTGTAATCGCCGGTTACGCTGCGCACGAGGCCGACGATACCGGGGCCGAAGGCGCTGACGATGCCGCTGATCGAGGTGCCCAGTCCCATCGCGGCGGCGAAGGCCCCAGCGCCGATCTCGCGCTGGATGATCAAGGGCGAGAACGTGATCATGTTGCCGATCGAGAAACCGTAGACGGCGCAGCACACGAGCAGCACGGTCGGGTTCGTGGTTTGCAGAAGCACGAACAGCGCCGCCGCCTGGCTCGTCATCGATGCCGCGCAGGCGAGCCGCGGATCGAGCCGGTCCACGAACAGGCCGAGCGACAGGCGCCCGACCACCGCCATCGCCGCCATGATGGTGACGGCAAGGCCCGCACTGGCGCGGCCGATCAGCGGTTCGAGGAACGTCACCTGGTGGATGATGAATCCCATCTGCGCCAGCAGCGCGATCGCGATCGGCAGCACCATGGTCCAGAACGCCGCGTTGGCGAGCAGCGTCTTGCGCGAGTGAACCGCAGGCACGGCGGTGCCGCCAGCGGATGAATTCTCGCCCGGCGTCGGCGACATTTCGGTCCGCCAGCCGGTGAAGATGACCACCACCGGCAGCACCAGCACCACCATCGCCAGCGTGGCCGCCAGCATCGCGGAACGGAAACCGATGCTGCCGCTCAGCGTCAGCAGCAGCGGCACGAGGACGATGCCGCCGCAGGTTGCGCCGTTGTAGGCGAGGCTGAGCGCGAGCCCGCGGCGCCGTTCGAACCAGGAGTTCAGCACGGTCGCGATCACCACCGTACCCATGCCGGTCCAGCCGACCGACATCAGCGCATAGGCGAGATAGAGCTGCCACGGCGTCTGCAGCACCGCCAGCAGCACCGTCGAAGCGCCGAGCGCCGACAGGCCGCACAGGATCAGCGACCGCAACCCGATGCGGGCGAGCAGATCGTCGGTGAAGATGACGAGCACGGCAGTCAGCAGAAAGGAGAAGGTGCTGGCCGCGGAAACCAGCGTGCCCGGCCAGCCATGGGCGCGCTGCAGTTCGGCGAGATAGACGCCCTGGCCGTACAGGCCGAAGCCGAACATGAAGAAAGCCATCAGGAAGCAGGCCAGCACGACGCGCCAGCCGCGGTAGTGCAGCGAGGATTCGTCAACACGCGTAGCGGCAATCATCAATCGGGCAATCGGCCAAATGGAACGGCGCGAGCCGATCGTGCACCACAACCAGGGGTTTTTCAAATGAAAAAGGGGGCTGATTGATGCAGCGCGCGGCACGGCGGGGAGCGTGATGCGCCCGTCTCACGCGAATTCGGTCTTCAAAAGGTCGAGCCAGCGCATTGGCACGCCTGCAAGATGATGTAGGCTGACGTTTCGCGAGTCCAGCCAATGTCAGTATCGCGGCGACCGCAGGGGCCCCTCATGCCGAATGGCAACATCATCGTCACCGAAGAGCGCGGAACGCGCGTGATCACCCTGCGTCGCCCGAGCAAGAAGAACGCGATCACGCAGGACATGTATCGGGAGATGAGCCGCGCGATCGACACCGCGCAGAACAATCCCGATATCCGCTGCATGATCATCACCGGCGGCTCCGGCGTGTTCACCGCCGGCGACGACATCGACGATTTCATGCACGCCGACACGTCGCGCCCCGAGACGTTGTCGGACGGCGCCAAGTTTCTCTATTCGCTCGCCCTCAACGCCAAGCCGGTGATCGCGGCCGTGGACGGCGCGTCGATCGGCATGGGCACCGTGATGCTGTTCCATTGCGACTATGTGCTGGCCTCGAACGCGGCGACCTTCTCCGCGCCCTACATCCATCTCGGGCTCGTGCCGGTCGGCGCGTCCAGCCTCTTGATGCCGAACACGATGGGCTACCAGCGCGCCTTCGCCATGCTGGTGATGGGACGGACTTTTACGGCCGCCGAAGCGCATGCCGCCGGCTTCGTCAACACCGTGGTCTCGCCGGGGCATACCGAGGTCGAGGCGCGCAAGGTGGCGCGCGATATCTGCAGGCTCCCCGCCGAAGCGGTCGCGACCTCGCGCAAGCTGCTGCGCGTGGCATCCGAGGAGCTCACCCGCCGCATCGATCAGGAGGCCCATTTGTTCGGTGAGCGGCTGAAGTCGGAAGAAGCCACCGCCGCCTTCAACGCGTTTGCGAACAGGAAGAAGAAAAAATAGGCTGTTTTTCCCTCGCCCCTTGCAGGAGAATTCACATTTGAATTTGCGGAGACAACCCCTCGTCCGGCGCTTCGCGCCACCTTCTCCCGCAAGGGGAGAAGGAAGAAAGCTTCGTGAAATCTTCGTGCGGAACGACTAGTCTGGTTCCATGCGACATGTTCTCCGCCTGACCGTCTTCTCGCTCGCGCTCGCCGGCCTGCCCGCGTCCGCCCAAACCGCAGCGCCCGTTGAGCTGCGCATCCTCGCGATCAACGATTTCCACGGCAATCTGCGCCCGCCGCCGGGCGGCATCCGGATCAGTGATCCCGAGGACAAGTCCAGGAAGGTGATGGTGGCCGCCGGGGGTGCCGAATACATGGCGACGCTGGTGAAGCAGCTGCGCGAGGGCCACAAGAACACGATCTTCGTCGCCGCCGGCGACCTGATCGGCGCGAGCCCGTTCCTGTCGGCAATGTTCCACGACGAGGCTTCGATCGAGTCGCTCTCGATGATGGGGCTCGCGATCAGTTCGGTCGGCAATCACGAATTCGACGAGGGCAAGACCGAGCTGTTGCGGATGCAGAACGGGGGCTGTCATCCGGTCGACGGCTGTCAGGGGCCGCACCCCTTCACGGGCGCGAAATTCCACTACCTCGCAGCATCTACCATCGAGACCGCGACGGGCAGGAGCGTGCTGCCGCCTTACGAGATCAGGGAATTCGAGGGCATCCCCATCGCCTTCATCGGGCTGACCTTGAAGGAGACCGCGGGCATCGTCTCGCCATCGGGCGTCACGGGCCTCGAATTCCGCGACGAAGCCGAGACGGTGAACGCGCTGGTGCCGCAGCTGAAGGCGCGCGGGGTCGAGGCGATCGTGGTGCTGATCCACCAGGGCGGCGAGCCGGCCGGCGACTACAATGAATGCCCTGCCATCACCGGGCCGATCGTCGACATCGTGAAAAAATTCGATCGCGCCGTCGACGTCGTGGTCAGCGGCCACACTCATCGTGCTTATGTCTGCGATATCGACGGGCGGCTCGTCACCAGCGGCGACAAATACGGTACGCTGGTCACCGCGATCGATCTCAAGCTCGATCCTGTAACCCGCGACGTCGCCAGCGCCAAGGCCGAGAATGTCCTCGTCGCCAATGCTTCGCTGCCCAGGGATCCCGAGCAGACCGCATTGATCGATGCCTACGACAGGCTCTCGGCGCCGATCGCCAATCGCCTGGCTGGATCGGTGACGCAGACGCTGTCACGCGTGCCGAACGAGGCCGGCGAAAGCGCCCTCGGCGACGTCATTGCGGACGCGCAGCTCGCCGCGACCCGGGACGCCAGGGACGGCGGTGCCGTCATCGCGCTCACCAATCCAGGTGGCATCCGCACCGACATCGTTCCAAAGGAGAACGGCGCGATCACCTTCGGCGACGTTTTCGCCAGCCAGCCTTTTCGCAACCGGCTCGTCACCATGACGCTCACGGGCAACCAGCTCAAGGACATGCTGGAGCAGCAATGGCTCGATCCGAAGCGGCCGCGGATTCTCCAGGTCTCGAACGGGTTCAGTTACGCCTGGGATGCGGCGAAGCCGTACGGCGAGCGCGTGATCAACGAGAAGATGACGCTCAACGGCAGACCGATCGAAGCCGGAAGCGGCTACCGCGTCACCCTCAACGATTACCTCGCAGTCGGGGGCGACGGCTTCACGGTCATCAAACAGGGCACGGGGCTGCAATATGGCGGCTACGACGCCGACGCGCTGTTCGCGTTCTTCAGGGCGCACGGGCCGATCGGGCCGCTGCCGCTGAGCCGCATTCTGCGCGTGAATTGATCCGGATCAAACGGACCGGTCCGGGACCACCCTTTGCCATTCCCGGGGGAACGCATAGATTGGGTTTTGCATTTGCGTTTTGGCGCCGGATACGCCAAGCGACGTCGAGAGCCCGCATCCCATGAGGCCGACTGATGAGTACGCTTCTCCTCTCCCACAAGGCCTGCCTCGACCACGTCACGCCGCCGGGACACCCTGAAAGGCCGGACCGCCTGCGCGCAGTGGAGGAAGCGCTGTCGCATGAGCGCTTCCAGTTCCTGGTGCGCGACCAGGCACCGGAGGGGGATCTCGACCTCGTCACGCTCTGCCACAACGAGCACTACGTCACGGAGCTGCGCCACATCGCGCCGACCAGCGGCCTGGTCTATATCGATGGCGACACCTCGATGTCGCCGGGCACGTGGGAAGCGGTGATGCGCGGCGTCGGCGGCGCGGTCGCTGCGACCGAAGCGGTGATGACGGGTGAGCATCGCAACGCCTTCGTCGCGGTGCGCCCGCCCGGCCACCACGCCGAGATCGGCAAGCCGATGGGCTTTTGCTTCTTCGACAACGTCGCCATCGCCGCGCGCCACGCGCAGCGCAAATACGGCATCAAGCGCGCGGCCATCGTCGATTTCGACGTGCATCACGGCAACGGCACGCAGGACATCTTCTGGTCGGACCCGACCGTGATGTACTGCTCGACACACCAGATGCCGCTGTTTCCGGGCACCGGTGCCAAGACCGAGCGCGGCGACCACGACACCATCGTCAACGCGCCGCTCGCCTCCGAGGACGGCGGGCCGGAATTCCGCATCGCGTTCGAGAATTTGATCCTGCCGCAGCTCGAAAAATTCAGCCCGGAGCTGCTCGTCATCTCTGCCGGCTTCGACGCGCATTATCGCGATCCGCTGGCGTCCCTGAATTTGCGCGCGGAGGATTATGCCTGGGTCACGCGCAAGCTGATGGACCTCGCCGACAAGACCGCCGGGGGGCGCGTTGTTTCTGTGCTCGAAGGCGGCTACGACCTGCAAGGACTGAAAGAATCTGTTACGGCGCATGTCGGCGCCCTGATGGGCGCCTGACACGCCCGCCACATTGCGCCCGCAAAACTTTGCTTTCTCCGACGTGAAGCGAATCGGGCAATCGGAAACTTATATGGCCGAAAATACCCAAATCGACGTCTCCAGGCTGACCTTCGAACGCGCCATCGAGGAGCTCGAAACCATCGTGAAGCGGCTCGAGGACGGCAAGGTGCCGCTCGAGGAATCCGTGACGATCTACGAGCGTGGCGAGGCCCTGAAGCGCCGCTGCGAGGAGTTGCTGCGCCAGGCCGAGGCGCGCGTCGACAAGATCACCACCGATGCCAGCGGCCAGGCCACCGGCACCGCGCCGCTCGACGTCCAGTAAGGGCCGCCTTCAAAGCCGCCCATCCATGCATCGGCCACCCGCAATTTTTCATGATCGCACGTCCCTGTCGGGCCGCTGCGGCTGCTTTGATCCAGGGAACCCGGGCCCGGGAGATCATGGAATTCCCTCACGAGGGCCCCATCGTCTCCTGACTCCCGTCTAAAACAGCTTCTCACACTCCAAAACCTGCCGAGGAACCGAGCAAGCTTGGAACTCTTGAACTGGCGCTGGGATTAACCACTTTGGCCCGGGGGTTGCAGGTGCATGCCCCGTAATTGGCCCAGCGGGTTGGCTTTGGCCCAAGCTTTGGTGTAAAGCTGCGCGGAGTGTGGCTTTTTGTAAGCCTTGCGTGGGCACTTATTACCGACAGCAAGCGCTTCAAACTGCTGATGAATTGGCTGGGATGGACGAAGCCGATCTAAGTGACAGGGATCACAGAGACTGAACCGGAGAGCACTTAAGCTCACCTAAGCTTGAAGACGGGGCTTTGCCCCATGCAGGTGGCTCCGACGGTTTAAGGACTCGCGCTGCGCCGATATTGAGCAAACCCATCGCGCACCGGAACGATCTTCCGGCGCTGACAAATTGGAAATCGCCGTGAACGCATACAGTAAAACGCCGCTTCTCGACACCATCCGGACGCCTGACGACCTGCGCAAGCTCAAGATCGAGCAGGTTCGCCAGGTCGCCGACGAGCTGCGTCAGGAGACCATCGATGCCGTCTCGGTGACCGGCGGTCATTTCGGCGCAGGCCTCGGCGTGGTCGAGCTCACCACTGCGATCCATTACGTCTTCGATACCCCGCGCGACCGGCTGATCTGGGACGTCGGCCACCAGGCCTATCCGCACAAGATCCTCACCGGCCGGCGCGATCGCATCCGCACGCTGCGCACCGGCGGCGGCCTGTCCGGCTTCACCAAGCGCAGCGAGAGCGATTACGATCCGTTCGGCGCCGCGCATTCCTCGACCTCGATCTCCGCCGGCCTCGGCATGGCGGTCGCGCGCGACCTCTCCGGCGGCAAGAACAACGTTATCGCCGTCATCGGTGACGGCGCGATGTCGGCGGGCATGGCCTATGAGGCCATGAACAATGCAGGTGCGATGAACTCGCGCCTGATCGTCATCCTCAACGACAACGACATGTCGATCGCACCGCCGGTCGGCGCGATGAGCGCCTACCTGTCGCGGCTCTACTCGGGCAAGACCTACCGCACGCTGCGCGATGCGGCCAAGCAGATCAACAAGCGCTTGCCGAAGATCATCGCCAGCCGCGCCAACCGCGTCGAGGAATATTCCCGCGGCTTCATGATGGATGGCGGCACGCTGTTCGAGGAACTCGGCTTCTATTACGTCGGCCCGATCGACGGCCATAACCTCGACCATCTCCTGCCCGTGCTGAAGAACGTGCGCGACATGGAGACCGGCCCGATCCTGGTTCACGTCGTGACGCAGAAGGGCAAGGGCTACGGCCCGGCGGAAGCTTCCGCCGACAAGTACCACGCGGTGGTCAAGTTCGACGTCGCGACCGGCACCCAGGCCAAGTCCAAGCCGAATGCGCCGGCCTATCAGAACGTGTTCGGCCAGAGCCTCGTCAAGGAAGCGGAGAAGGACGACAAGATCGTCGCCATCACCGCGGCGATGCCATCGGGCACCGGCGTCGACATCTTCAACAAGGCGTTCCCGGACCGCACCTTCGACGTCGGCATCGCCGAGCAGCACGCCGTGACGTTCGCCGCCGGTCTCGCCACCGAAGGCTACAAGCCGTTCTGCGCGATCTACTCGACCTTCCTGCAGCGCGGCTACGACCAGATCGTGCATGACGTCGCGATCCAGAGCCTGCCCGTGCGCTTCGCCATTGACCGCGCCGGCCTCGTCGGCGCCGATGGCGCCACCCATGCCGGCTCGTTCGACAACGCCTATCTCGGCTGTCTGCCGAACATGGTGATCATGGCCGCCGCCGACGAAGCCGAGCTGGTGCACATGGTCGCGACCCAGGTCGCGATCAACGATCGTCCGAGCTCGCTGCGCTATCCGCGCGGCGAAGGCCGCGGCATCGAGATGCCCGAAGTCGGCATTCCGCTCGAGATCGGCAAGGGCCGCATCGTCCGCCAGGGCAGCAAGATCGCCCTGCTCTCCTTCGGCACGCGCCTCGCCGAATGCGAGAAGGCCGCCGACGAGCTCGCAGCCCACGGCCTTTCGACCACGATCGCGGATGCGCGCTTCATGAAGCCGCTGGACACCGAGCTCGTGCTCAAGCTCGCGCGCGACCACGAGATCCTGATCACGATCGAGGAAGGCTCGGTCGGCGGTTTCGGCTCGCATGTTGCGCAGTACCTGAGCGATCAGGGCGCGCTCGACAGCGGCCTGGTGCGGTTCCGCACCATGGTGCTGCCCGACGTGTTCCAGGACCACGATACCCCGGCGGCGATGTACGGTCGTGCCGGTCTCGACGCCAAGGGCATCGTCGCCAAGGTGTTCGAGGCGCTCGGCAAGGACGTCAAGGCCGAAACGGTCAAGCTCGCGTAACAGCGAGCTTCGACCTTCCGCGAAGCAGCTCGATGAAAATCTATCTGGCAGGCCCCGACGTGTTCCTGCCAGATGCGGTCGAGATCGGCCGGCAGAAGGCCGCGATCTGTGCTGCGCACGGCCTCACCGGCCTCTATCCCCTCGACAACGAGATCGACCTCGCCGCTCCCGATGCCTCGCGGCAGATCTTTTGCGGCAACGAGGCGATGATGGACGCGGCCGATGCGATCATTGCCAACCTCACGCCGTTCCGGGGCGCTGGCGCCGATCCCGGCACCGTCTACGAGCTCGGCTACATGGCCGGCCGCCGCAAGTTCTGCCTCGCCTATTCCAATGACGGCGCTGCCTATGCCGATCGTGTCGGTCGCTTCATGGACGTGACGTCCGAGGACGGACGGCTGGTCGACGCGCAGGGGCTGACGGTCGAGGATTTTGGCCTCGTCGACAATCTCATGATGGTCCATGCGCTGGAGCTGCATGGTTGCCCGCTGGTGACGCCGGCGCAGATGCCGATCGACGTCTGGCACGATCTGGCCGCCTTCGAGGCTTGCGTCCGGATGGCGGCCGCGCGATTGATCGCTACATAAGCGCCTCAGGTGTCTTCGGAGAGATGATGTCCCCTGCCCGCAAGCGCGCGGATGTTCTGCTGGTCGAGCGCGGCCTGTTCGAGAGCCGGGCGCGGGCGCGCGCGGCGATCGAGGCCGGGCTCGTCACCGCCGACGACAAGCAGGTCGCAAAGCCGTCGGAGACCATCGCCGAGGACGCCGTGATCCAGGCCGAGCCCGCGCACCCCTACGTCTCCCGCGGCGGCGTCAAGCTCGCCGGCGCGCTGGAGCGCTACCCGATCGAGATCGAGGACCATGTCTGCCTCGACGTCGGCGCGTCCACCGGCGGATTCACCGAGGTGCTGCTGGCCAACGGCGCCAGTCTCGTCTTTGCCGTCGATGTCGGCACCAGTCAGCTGCATCCCTCGCTGCGCGGTCACTCCAAGATCGTGTCGATGGAAGAGACCGACATCCGCGCCTATGACGGCAAGCGTTTGCCGGCGCGGCCCGATGTCGTCGTGATCGACGTCAGCTTCATCTCGCTCAAGACGGTGCTGCCCGTGGCCCTGTCGCTGGCGGCCGCGCCGATGAGCCTGCTGGCGCTGATCAAGCCGCAATTCGAGGCGGACCGGAAGCACAACAAGAAGGGCATCGTCCGCGACGCCGCCGTGCACCGCGATATCTGCGACGACATCGCCGCCTTTGCGGCCTCGCTCGGCTGCACCGATATCGAGGTGTTCCCGTCGGCGATCACCGGCGGCGACGGCAATATCGAATTCTTCCTGGGCGCGCGCCGTGGTTGAGCGCATGACGATCGATCACGTCGGCCATCGCGGCGACGGCGTCTCGCTCGACGCCGGCGATCCCGTCTATGTGCCCTACACGCTCGGCGGCGAGACCGTCGAGGTCGATCATGTCGTCGGCAATCATCCCGACCGCCGCAAGCTGCTGGCGGTGGATGTCGCCAGCCCCGAGCGCGTCGCGCCGTTCTGTCCGCATTTCGGCGTCTGTGGCGGCTGCGCGATCCAGCACTGGGCGGCTGAACCGTATCACGCCTGGAAGCGCGGCATCGTGGTCGAGACCCTGGCCCAGGCCGGCATCGACTGCGAGGTGGCGCCACTGGTCGATGCCCACGGTGCGGGACGCAGGCGCATCACGCTGCACGGCCGGTTCGGCACCCATGACATCCTCAAGGTCGGCTTCTCGGCTGCCAGCGCGCACGACGTCATCCCGATCGATCGCTGCCCGATCCTGGATCCCGGGCTCGAGGGTGCACTCGATGCCGGCTGGGCGCTCGCCGAGCTGCTGACGTCCAAAATGCCGGTGACGAAACCGCTGGACATCCAGGTCACCGCGACCGCCAACGGTCTCGACATTGACGTGCGCGGCTCCGGCCCGCTGCCTACGCCGCTCGTGACGGCGCTCTCGCGCGTCGCCGAGCAGCACCGCCTGGCGCGGCTGACACGGCACGGCGAACTGGTGCTGCAACGCCTGCCGCCGACCGTGCAGATGGGCCGCGCCGAGGTGACGCTGCCGCCGGGCTCGTTCCTGCAGGCGACCGTGGCCGGCGAAGAGACGCTTGCGTCGCTCGTCGCGGAGCGCATCGGCAAGGCGAAGAACGTTCTCGATCTCTTCTGCGGCGTCGGCCCGTTTGCGTTGCGGGTCGCCGAGAAGGCCCGCGTCACCGCCCATGACAACGACGCCGGCGCCATTGCAGCGCTCGAAAAAGCCGCGCGCACGCCGGGGCTCAAGCCGCTCAAGGCCGAGCCGCGCGATCTGTTCCGCCGTCCCCTGGTGGCGCCGGAGCTGCGCGATTTCGACGCCGTCGTGTTCGACCCGCCGCGCCAGGGCGCGCAGGCGCAGGCCTTGAAGCTCGCCGTGAGCAAGGTGCCTGTGGTGGTCGCGGTCTCCTGCAACGTCGCGACATTTGCCCGCGACGCGCGGCTGCTGATCGATGGCGGCTACAAGATCGATGTGGTCGTGCCGGTGGATCAGTTCCGCCACACGCCGCATGTCGAGCTCGTTGCGAAGTTCACGCGCTAGTTAGCGCCGAAGGCCACTCAACGCCGGCGACTCGCCGGGCAGCATGTTCGATCTGAGATCGCTATCCATGCGGCCCGAGTCCTGCTGGGTGAAGCCGGCGCCGAACGACAGGCTGAGGTTGGAGGTCGGCTTGAACTCGACACCCGCGAATGCACCATAGCCGGGCGCAGCGCTGGAGGTGAGCGGCGCAAGCGAGCTGCCGATGCCGTTGCCGTATTTCAGGGTGTCGAAACCGGCAAAGAACGTGAGGGGCATCCCGCCCGCGGTCTTGATGTTGTAGCCGAACTGCGTGCTGTCGTAGGAGAGCGCGCTGAAATTGCCGCTCAGTCCGGCCGAGCTGAGACCGCTCCAATTGAGATTGCCATGCTGGCTGCCGACAAAGAAGCCGTTCGCAAAATTGCTGCGGCCGCTTGCGTCGCCGCCATTGAAGCTGGGGAAATTGCCGTAGCTGTCGGCGCTCTGGCCGGCAACGCCGCCGAAGCCGAAAGGTCCGCCGGGGATCCAATATTGCAGGGGTGCGCCTTGCGCATGAGCCGGCGCTTCCCCGAGGCAGAGCAGGGCAAGAAAAACCGCGAGACCGCAAGAGCGTGTAAGCCTGGACATCCTAATAACCGTCGAAAAGCCTGCGAGTTATACCCACCAGACATCATGAATGCCAGTATAGCGACACCAGTCTTCCCTTGAGTTCCGGGATCACGTTTTCCTGCCAGTTTGAACTTCCCGCATGCCGGATTGACCCACCTAAGGGGGCGCGTCAGCACGGAGGCTGTCATGGAGGTCAATTCCGACAGGTTGAATGCCTTTATGGGCAAGATGGTCACCGAATTCGGGGCGGCGATGAATGCGTCGCTGGTCCTTCTCGGGGACAAGCTCGGTCTCTACCGTACCCTTGCCGCCAAGGGACCGATGAACTCGTCCGAGCTCGCAAGCGCCACCGGGACGGCGGAGCGCTACGTCCGCGAATGGCTCGCGAGCCAGGCGGCGTCCGGCTACATCGAATACGATTCCGCTTCGGCAAAATTCTCGATGCTGCCGGAGCAGGCGATGGCGCTTGCCGATGAGGACAGTCCGGTGTTCCTCGGCGCATTCGGCAATGTCATTGCCTCGGCGTTTCTCGACGAGCCGAAGGTCTCGGACGCATTCAAATCCGGCAAGGGCGTCGGCTGGAACCGGCGCAGCGAGTGCCTGTTCTGCGGCACCGCCCGCTTTTTCCGGACCGGGTACATGCATCATCTGGTGCAGGAATGGCTGCCCGCGCTCGACGGCGTCGTGGACAAGCTGAAGCGCGGCGCCAAGGTCGCCGATGTCGGCTGCGGGCACGGCGTCTCGACACGGCTGATGGCGGAAGCCTTCCCGAACTCCCGCTTCTACGGCTTCGACTATCATGAGGGTTCGATCGAGGCCGCGCGAAAGGCGGCCACCGAAGCCAGATTGGGCGACCGGGTCAGCTTCGCTGTTCATTCCGCCAAGACCTATCCGGCCGAGGGCTATGATCTCGTCTGCTTCTTCGATTGCCTGCATGACATGGGCGATCCCGTCGGCGCCATCGGCCACGTGCGCGAGACCATGGCAAAGGACGGCACCTGCATGCTGGTCGAGCCGTTCGCAGGCGACCGCCTCGAGGACAATCTCAACCCGGTCGGGCGGGTCTATTATGCGGCGTCGACCATGATCTGCACGCCGGCCTCGCTCGACCAGGAGGTGGGCCTCGCACTGGGCGCGCAAGCGGGCGAGGCAAGGCTGCGCAAGGTCGCGCGAGAGGGCGGACTGACGCGCTTCCGCCGCGCTGCTGAAACGCCCTTCAATCTGATTCTGGAGGCGCGGATCTGATCTTCCCCATTCCGGCGCATTGCTGCGGCATATGGCCATGCTGATGCTGCAGCCACGCCTGGCGCCGACATCCTTGCCTCGCTCGCGCCGCAACGTAAGCTGGCCGCCGCAAATGATCGGCAATGGCGCTTTGGCGCCCGCCCGCGACGCCTTGCGTCAGGTCGAGCGGCAATTGAAGGCGCTGACGCGGTCCGGCGAGCAGCAGCCGTGATCGGCTACGCCGTCCTGTCCACCGAGGACGACGTGTCGGACGACGGTAATTTCGTCACCCCTACCTGGAAAGATTTGTTTCCGACCTGGAAGATGACCTTGCCGTTCTTTCCGTCGTCCGTCGATATCTGCGTTTGTCCGAACATGACCACGTTCTTGTAGACGATGCCGGTGCCCTGCCGGGTGACGCCGTCGATCGTGGTCGTGACCAGCGCCTCGTTGCCGGTGATGGAGACGACCCGGAAGCTCGCGCTCTTGTTGTTGTCGGCCGAATAGCCACCCCAGCTTCCGATGAGACGGCTTTCGGAGGCCGGCGGCGCCTGTTTTTCAAGTGATGCACTGGCCTGACCGCCGCCGGCGGAGAACACGAGCGCCGCATTCTTGCCGTTCTTGGTCCCGATCGTGACCGAACCGAAGCTGATGGTTGCACCGTCGACCTTGCCAAAACCACGTTCGGTGTGCCCGTTATGGGTGTATTCCACCTGCGCGCGGGCGCCGCGGATGTTCACGACCTTGAAGCCGACGGCCTGATTGTTTCCCGCCCAATTGCCCTTCCATTCACCGAGCAGGTTGCTCTGGTGATAGACCCGCTCGCTGGCAGGAGAAATCTGGCTGGTGCTCTGCGTGACGATGGCCATTGGTTGCTCGGCGGACCAGTCTGACAAACCCGCCTTCGTCTGCGCGCCGGCCAGCAATATCAGGTCATTGACGGAAACAATTGGATTAGGGCCACTCACCGATTAACGAACGGTTAAATTCAACCGCGGGGCGAAGCCAGCAAATGGCCTCATCGGGGGTAGCGCGTCAGCGCCCCCAGCGGTCCGACCAGATCTTCTCGCCGATCATGCAGTTCACACGCGGCTCCTTGTCTTTGTCCGCAACGCGCATCACGGGGCGCTCCGGCATACGGCCCGCAACCTCCATCAAGAGCTTGGTGCGGATGGCTTCCTTGAACTTGTCGCGGTCCTTGATCGTGATGACGAAAGAACCGGGGCCGCCGATGACGCAATCCTCATAGTAGAAGTCGAGATTATCGATATCCATGGTCGAATAGGACGGCTCCTTGACCATGATCGGCAGGCCGTTGATGACGATACCCTTCTCGATCGCAGCGTCCCGCGCGATCGTGACCGGTGTGCCATTGTTGTTGGGACCGTCGCCGGAAATGTCGATCACGCGGCGCAAGCCCCGATAGGGATCCTCATCGAACAGCGGCATTGCGAAAGTGATCGCTCCGGAGATCGAGGTGCGCGAGGCGCGCCGGATCGGCGTCTTCAGGATTTCGGCGGCGACGGCATCGGCGGTCTCCGGTCCGTCGATCAGGCGCCACGGAATGATGATCTTCTGGTCGGTCGAGGCGGCCCACTCGAAATAGGTCACCGCGATCCGGCCGTTCGGGCCCAGCTTCAGCGCCTGCAGGAATTCCTTCGACTGGATCGCCTGCGCATAGCCTTCGCGCTGGACCGCGAGCTCGTCCATGTCCATGGAGTAGGAGACGTCGACGGCGAGGATCAGCTCGACATCGACCGTCTGCGCGTCCCTGTCGGCTGCTTGCCGCTGCGGCTGAATTTTAGGCGACTCAAACTTGGGTCCTGGTGCCGCGATGCCCGCGACGTCCCCTCCGGCGAACATGCCGGTCACCAGCACAGCCCCGATCGAGAACAGCAAGCGCATCGCAGCCTCCCGTCGTATGACGCGATGGTGACATGCAATCGCCTTGCCGCAAAGTCCGAAGATCGCTTGCGCTTCACATTCCAGTTAGGGATTTGCGCGTTAGGACTTGCGGCTCGGGCATTGCGAAGCATTACGCAAGCTGCCGCCATGTTGCCGCGCTCGCGCCGCGGACTGCGCGATCGTGGCACGGCATGCCATCATGCGCCGTGCGCTCCCGGAAGAACGGGCCACGGGACAGAGCACCCCGCCCACTTGTCCGGCGCCATTTCCATGTTAGGCTGGCCGGACAGATGGGGATGGAGTCCCCCGACAACCGCCCGGCGGCCTGTGACCGTAGTGGGCTGATGACTCCTGCTTGAGGAGGGGCAATTTTCAGGCCTCTGCCTTCGGCGGGAGCATGGACGAACCCGCCGCCGGCGGGTTTTTTGTTGCCTGGACGCGAGGGCAAGGAGCGGCCAAGGAGAGGTCAAGCAGAGGCCGAGGAGAAGTCCTGGACGTGACGACGACAACACCGAATGCTGCACGTGCGGGGCTGCCCAGGGGGATCTGGGTGCTCGGCTTCGTCTCGATGCTGATGGACGTCTCTTCCGAGATGATCCACGCACTGCTGCCGGTCTATCTCGTCACCGTGCTCGGCGCCTCCACGCTCACCGTCGGCTTCATCGAGGGCATTGCCGAAGCGACCGCCTCGATCACGAAGATCTTCTCCGGCGCGTTGTCCGACTGGCTCGGCCGGCGCAAATTGCTCGCCGCGCTAGGCTACGGGCTCGCCGCGCTGACAAAACCGCTGTTCCCGCTTGCCCCCAGCGTCGAATGGCTGGTTGCCGCGCGCTTCATTGACCGCGTCGGCAAGGGGATTCGCGGCGCGCCGCGCGACGCACTGATCGCCGATATCGCACCCATCGGTCTGCGCGGCGCGAGCTTCGGCCTGCGTCAGTCGCTCGACACCATCGGTGCGTTCGTGGGGCCACTCATGGCGATCGGCCTGATGTGGTGGACGGCGGACAATTTTACGATGGTGTTCTGGGTGGCCGTGCTGCCGGGCTTCCTGTCGTTCGGACTGATCGCGTTCGCGGTGAGCGAGCCGGAGCCGGATCCAGGCCGGGAGCCGTCAAGGAATCCGCTGAACATCGCCGCGATGCGGCAGCTTGGATCCCTGTACTGGCGTGTGGTCGCGGTTGGCGTCGTGTTCACGCTGGCGCGTTTCAGCGAGGCCTTTCTGATCCTGCGCGCACAGAACATCGGGCTCAATGCGATGTGGGTGCCGGCCGTGCTGGTGCTGATGAACATCGTCTATGCGTTGTCGGCCTATCCGGCCGGCGTGCTCTCGGACCGCATCAACCGCACCGGCCTGCTCGCGCTCGGCCTCGTCTTCCTCGCCGGCGCCGATCTCGCGCTGGCGCTGCTGCCAAATTTCGGGGGCCTCGCCCTCGGCGTCGTGCTGTGGGGACTCCACATGGGATTGACGCAAGGCCTGCTCTCGGCCCTCGTCGCCGACGCAGCGCCACCGAGCTTGCGCGGCACTGCGTTCGGCTATTTCAACCTGTTCACCGGCCTTGCCTTGCTGGCCGCAAGCGTGATCGCCGGTGCGCTGTGGGATGCCTATGGTCCGGCCGGCACGTTCCTGGCGGGGCTCGGCTTCGCGCTGGTCGCACTCATGGGACTATTTGCCGTCGGCAACGGGCTGGCAACGGAGGAGAAACGATGACGGGGGGCTGTTCGCCGTGCTGAACGGAGTGCTTGCGATCATGATCGGCAGCGTGCTCGGCGGCTGTGCGCGCTATTTCATCTCCGGCGCGATCGCGCGGCGGCTGGGCGAGACGTTTCCGTGGGGCACCGTCACTATCAACGTCACCGGCGCCTTTCTGATCGGCATTTTTGGCGCATTGGCGACCCATCCCGGCTCGGCCTTCGCCGCGCCCGATCCTTGGCTGTTCGCGGTCACCGGCTTTCTCGGCTGCTACACCACGGTGTCCTCGTTCAGCCTTCAAACGCTGACGCTGGCGCGCAACGGCGAGGCGATGCATGCGCTCGGAAATGTCGCGGTCTCGGTCGTGCTCTGCCTCGCGGCCGTCAGTTGCGGCTTCCTCCTCGCGGACACTCTGGGAGGCTAGAGGCAGATGAAGTCCCCCTCCTCTGCCGATCGCTGGCGCACCGCGACGCTCTATGCCTGGATTGCCGCCGGCAGCATGGTCGGCGGGCTGACGCGCTATCTGGTCGGGCTTGCGCTCGACACCGGCCCCGGCTTCCCGGTCGCGACGCTGTTCATCAACGCCACGGGCTCACTGATCATCGGCTTCTACGCGACGCTGACCGGGCCCGACGGCCGCCTGCTGGCCCGGCCCGAGCACCGGCAGTTCGTCATGACCGGGTTCTGCGGCGGCTACACGACCTTTTCGACCTTTAGCCTGGAGACCTTCCGCCTGCTCCACGGCGGCATGAAATATACGGCCCTCGCCTATATCGCGGCATCCGTCATTTGCTGGCTGGTGTCGGTATGGGCCGGCCATATGATAGCCAGCGGCACCAACCGCTTGCCAAGGAGCTGACCATGCAAATCCCCGATCAGGCAGTTTCGCTCCGGATCTTCATTGGCGAGAACGACCATTTCGACGGCAAGCCGCTCTATGAAGCGATCGTGATGACGGCGCGCGAGCGGCATCTGGCCGGCGCCACCGTGCTGCGCGGCCCGATGGGCTTCGGCAAGTCGAGCCGGCTCCACACGTCGAAGATTCTGCGGCTCTCGGAAGACCTGCCGCTGCTGATCGAGATCGTCGACAGCGAGGACAACATCAATGCATTCCTGCCCATCCTGGATGGCATGATGTCGAGCGGCCTGATCACCTTGGAGAAGGTGCAGGTCCTGCAATATGGTGAGAAGGCCGTGCGCTGAGCGCGCCGGCCGGAACCCAAGCCCGCCATATCCGGGAGGCGGAATGAACGACACTGTTGCAAAACCGAAAACCGGGACGAAGACCAAGGTCGAGCGGCCGAAGCTGCATAAGGTCATCCTGATCAACGACGACTTTACGCCCCGCGAATTCGTCACGATGATCCTCAAGGCCGAGTTCCGCATGACGGAGGATCAGGCCTACAAGGTAATGATCACCGCCCACAAGCTCGGCGCCTGCGTGGTCGCGGTGTTCACCAAGGACGTCGCAGAGACCAAGGCCACCCGTGCCACCGACGCCGGCCGCACCAAGGGCTATCCGCTGCTGTTCACCACAGAGCCGGAGGAATAGTTGCACCGGTCCGCCTTTGGTGCGCCGTCTTTCGATTTCGGCGTCAAATCTGCCCTGCTGAATAATGTATCTATTGGCTGCCAACAGGCGCATGGTGAGCCATCACCGGCCCATCACGGCATCTATCGGTGACTGAGAGAGTCTTTGCGCTCCCGCCCAATGCGGAGCGCCCTATGCAAGACACCACAAAGAGAACCATCCCGCTGAGCAATCGCCTTGCCCAATTGGCAGCCGAGGCTCGCCGTCGCGCAGAGATAGCCCCGCCCGGCGTCCAGCGGGAAGCGCTGCTCAAAGCGGCGCGATTGAGCGAAACGGCGTCGCACATTCATGATTGGATAAGCCTGCCTGGCCCCAAGACACCGAGGTAGTGGTAGCCAACCTGGTCGGCGGCCTCTTCTCATCGAGCGGCGATCCGGGCCGAGGGCGGCATCCGCCCGCAAATCACACTTCAAATATAAGTTGTATGAAATGAACAATATTTCATTTTGGTTGTTGTAACAGCGTCCCCAAACGAAACGGGGCGGTCGACAGCCAAAGCAGCCCCAAATGATGAAATCTCTTATCGCGTTCGCGATATTCGCGCTCCTCGGAGTGTCCGTAATGGTGTTGCCCGGTTTTGCTCCGCAAGTGAAAGCGCGCGAGACAGTTGCTTTGGCGAAGGCGGACCGGCTGGCGAGCCATCCGGTGGCCACGAATTGCGGTAGCCAAGTCTGGCCGGACTTCGAAGCATCGTGTCTGCGCCGAGGTGAATCCGATGCCAGGGTTCATGAAGCTCGCTTGGTGACGGCGCGCCGCTAGACCAACAATCGCAAAGCGCCGACCGGCCTTGTCGGATTATCCAGGAAAGTGTCGTGCACAGATGTCTACACCTCCAACCTCCTTGCCGAACGTTCTCGTCGTCGAAGACGAGATGATCTTGCGCATGCGCGCAGTCGATATCGTGGAGGATGCAGGCTTCTGCCCTGTGCAGGCCGTCAATGCCGACGAAGCTATCGCAATCCTCGAGTCGCGGTCGGACATCTCGCTTCTGTTCAGCGACATCCAGATGCCCGGGACCATGGACGGCTTGAAGCTGGCCCACGCGGTGCACGATCGCTGGCCTGCCATCAAGATCGTGCTGGTTTCCGGTCAGGTAAAGCCGTCTGAAAACGAAACGCCGGCGGACAGCCGCTTCTTTCGCAAGCCGCTCGCCGTCGACGAAATGATCTCGCAATTGCAGGCAATGATCGGGGCTGGCGCGCTAAAAATCCTTCCGACCACCACGACGGATCCCGGGGAAAACCCTGAGGTTGGTCGTTCGCCACAGGAATCGGTTCTGGCCGCGGAAAACGACAATCTGCGCCTGTTGCTGGAACAGGCCGACACCGACGCCAAGGTCCTGCTCGCTCAAGCCGGTATCGAAGCCCACGAGCGCGAGGCTGCCGACAAGTTGCAAAAGCTCATCCTCGGAGAGCTGCATCATCGCATCAAGAACACGCTTGCGACGGTGAGCGCAATCGCAGCCCAGAGCTTCCGGACCGCAATCAATCTGGAGCACGGGCAAAAGGCCATGGATGGCCGCTTGCTGGCGTTGGGGCGCGCCCACGACCTGCTGATACAGGTCAGCTGGTCAAATGCGAGCCTCACTCATACGCTGAGCGGCGCCACCGATCCTTTTGACAGTCAGGGGGGCCGACGATTCCATTTCAATGGCCCGGACCTCAGAATCACATCCGGTGCCGTGATAGCGCTGGCGATGACGTTCAACGAGCTCTGCACCAACACGACGAAATTCGGCGCGCTGTCCAGTTCCTCCGGGCATGTTGAAATCGCATGGACGGTGGACGAGATCGAGCAAAGGCTGCGCCTGAAGTGGAGCGAAAGCGGCGGCCCCGTGGTGGCGCCGCCGACGCGGCGAAGCTACGGCACCCGGATGATCGAGTCGCTCGGCCAGCAACTGAACGGGCAGGTGCGGCTGGCCTATGAACCGTCCGGATTTATCTATCAGCTGGACGTACCGCTGAGGTCGGTGATGGCGTCGAACGCCTGAATTCTGCTCACCGGGTTGACGGCGGCGGACATCCGAGGACGACCTCAGGCCGTCACCACCGGCGTCTCCTCCGTCAGCCCGTACACGCGCTGCGCCTTTGAAAAGCCCGCGATCGGGAATTCGCCGAGCTCGTGCCAGTCGTGGCGGCAGACATTGGCGAACATTTCCGAGGCGACGACCGTCCGCCCCAGGCGACCCGTGATCTTCTCGAGCCTGGCGGCAAGGTTCACGGCGGGGCCGATGCAGGTGAAATCCAGGCGGTTGCCGCCGCCGATATTGCCGTAGAGGATATTCCCGACGTGGAGCGCCACCCCAAAGCGGAAGCGCTCGACGGCGTCGCCGACAGGATACGCGAGCGCCTCGACGCTGGCTCGGGATTCGCGCGCCGCCTCCAGCACCCGCGTGCAGACATGCGCGGCATCGCCGACATATTCGTCGATCGGGAACACCGCGAGCAGGCCGTCGCCCATGAATTTCAGCACCTCGCCGCCATGGCCGCGGATCGCGGCGACCTGGCAGTCGAAATAATGGTTGAGGATCTCGACCACGGTCTCGGCCGGCAGCCGGTCCGACAGTGCGGTGAAGCCGCGCAGATCGGAGAGCCAGATCGCAGCCTGCATGGTGTCATTGTGGCCGCGGCGGATCTGACCGCCAAGGATGCGCGCGCCGGCACGATTGCCGACATAGGTGTCGAGCAGCATCTCGGCGGTGCGGCGCAGGCTGATGATCTCGGTGATGCGCGCGAGCGGTTTGATGATGGCGTGGATCGCCGCGATGTGTTCAGCGGTGAAGCCGCCTGGATGGCGCGTGGTCCAGCTCGTCGCGTGGACCGAGCCGTCGAGAAACGGCATTGGCGTCGCGACGTAGTCGGTTACGCCTTCGGCACGCATATCGTCGAAAAAAGGGAAATGCTTGCTGCCGGGATCGTCCATGCGTCCCCGCACCTCAAGTCCCTGCTCGAACACGACCCGCAGCGGACTTCTGGCGAATTCCGGCGTCTGCAGGATCTCGAAATCGACCGTGCCGATCTCGACCTCCTCGCCCTCCCGCCAGATGAAGTTGCGACCGAAAATTTCGGGATGCAGCGTGCGGATGAAGATGCCGAACCGCCATAGCGGCAGCCCGGCTGCGACCATCCGTTCGCAGGCTTCCGCCGTCATCTCGGCCGGGGTCTTCGACGACCAGGCGCCGTCGATCAGCCAGCTGGCGATACGTTGGAGCTCGGAGCTTTCCATGTCCGCATTTGCGGACGAAGTTGTGGGATCGTCAAGCTGCGCGGTGGGCTAGTGGCGCGATACAAGCGCCTCGCGCAACGCTAGCGCCCGACCTGGCCGCGGTCGCGCAGGAAATGATCCGCCAACACGCAGGCCATCATGGCTTCGCCGACGGGGACGGCGCGGATGCCGACGCAGGGATCGTGGCGGCCCTTGGTCATGATCTCGGTGTCGGCGCCGTTGCGATCGACGGTGAGACGCGGCTGCAGGATCGACGAGGTCGGCTTGACCGCGAAGCGCACCACCACCGGCTGCCCCGTGGAGATGCCGCCCAGCACGCCGCCGGCATGGTTGGAGAGAAAACGCGTGCCGTCATTGCCGGTGCGCATCTCGTCGGCGTTCTCTTCGCCGGCAAGCTCGGCCGCGCCAAAGCCGGCGCCGATCTCGACGCCCTTCACCGCATTGATGCTCATCATTGCGGCGGCGAGCTCGGCGTCGAGCTTGGCGTAGATCGGCGCGCCAAGGCCTGCCGGCACACCTTCGGCGACGACCTCGATCACCGCGCCGATCGAGGAGCCGCTCTTGCGGATGCCGTCGAGATAGGTCTCGAAGAATGCGGCCTTGTCCTTGTCGGGACAGAAGAACGGATTGTTCGCAATCTCGTCCCAGTCCCACTTCGCGCGGTCGATCTTGTGCGGGCCCATCTGCACCAACGCGCCGCGCACCTTCACATCGGGCAGCACCTTTCGCGCGATCGCGCCGGCGGCAACGCGCGTCGCGGTCTCGCGCGCCGAGGAGCGGCCGCCGCCACGATAGTCGCGCAGGCCGTACTTCGCTTCATAGGTGAAGTCGGCATGACCGGGACGAAACTTGTCCTTGATCTCGGAATAGTCCTTCGAGCGCTGGTCGGTGTTCTCGATCAGGAGCCCGATCGGCGTGCCCGTCGTCACCTGCACGCCGGTCTCCGGATGCGCCATCACGCCGGAGAGGATCTTGACCTGGTCCGGCTCCTGACGCTGGGTCGTGAAGCGCGACTGGCCGGGCCGGCGGCGATCAAGATCACCCTGAATGTCGGCCTCGACGAGCGGGATCATGGGCGGGCAGCCGTCGACCACGCAGCCGATCGCCACCCCATGGCTCTCGCCGAAGGTCGTGACGCGGAACATGTGGCCGAAGGTGTTGAAGGACATCGCTGCTCGCAGGCTCGGTTCCCGCGTGTGGTAACGCGCGGGGCGCCGGTGGTCAAACCCGCAGCCGCCACGGAGACGGCGAGCCGGCTTAACTGAACTTCTCCAACCGCCCGTCGCGGAACACGTAGACGGCGCCCTGCTCGATGTAGAGTTCGGCGGCGCTCGCCGGCGTCTCCAGGCCGAGTGAAACCATCAGGGCCCGGCAGGTCCCGCCATGGGCGACCGCGACGGTGTCGGTCCGCAGCTGGTCGTACCAGGCGCGCACGCGGACCTGGACGTCGGCGTAAGTCTCCCCGCCTGCGGGGCCTACCGTCCATTTGTCGGCGAGGCGGCGGGCGTAGATATCGGGATCGGAGGCCTCACTCTCGGCCAGCGTCAGTCCCTCCCAGGTGCCGTAGCCGATCTCACGCAGGCGATCGTCGAGCGTATAGTCCGCAGTCGGCAGTTCGAGCTTGCTCCGCGCCAGTTCCATGGTCTCTCGCGCGCGGCCAAGCGGACTCGACACGTAGGGTAATGCGGCCTTGTCGCGGCCCTCGCGCTTGAACAGATCGGCGAGAATGCCGCCGGCCTGCACGGCCTGAGCGCGACCGCGCGCGTTCAGCGGAATGTCCTTGGTGCCCTGAAGCCTCCCGAGCGCATTCCACTCGGTCTCGCCGTGGCGCAGATAATAGATCGTGGGCACGGGCATTGTTGGCTGAAAAGTTAGTCCTTCCCGCCGAACGAAATGTCCGGCGCGTCCGGGCGCTTCATGCCGAGCACGTGATAGCCGGAATCGACGTGGTGCACCTCGCCGGTGACGCCGCGCGAGAGGTCGGAGAGGAAATACAGCGCGCTGCCGCCGACGTCTTCCGTGGAGACGTTGCGCCGCAGCGGTGCGTTGGCCTCATTCCACTTCAGGATATATCTGAAATCGCCGATGCCGGACGCCGCGAGCGTCTTGATCGGCCCCGCCGAGATCGCGTTGACGCGGATGTTCTTCTCGCCGAGATCGGCGGCGAGATAACGCACGCTCGCTTCGAGCGCCGCTTTCGCGACGCCCATGACGTTGTAATGCGGCATCCACTTCTCGGCGCCGTAATAGCTGAGCGTGATGAGCGAGCCGCCGTCGGTCATCAGCTTCTCGGCGCGCTGCGCCACGGCCGTGAACGAGTAGCAGGAGATCAGCATGGACTTCGAAAAATTCTCCTGCGTGGTGTCGACGTAGCGGCCGTCGAGCTGCTCGCCATAGGCGATCGCATGCACCAGGAAGTCGATCTTGCCCCACTTCTCCTTCAGCACCGCAAAGGCCGCATCGATGGTCGCGGCATCGGTGACGTCGCAATGGCCGAGCACGAGCCCGCCGATCTCGGCGGCGAGCGGCTCGACGCGCTTCTTCAGCGCATCGCCCTGATAGGTGAAGGCAAGCTCGGCGCCGGCCGCGTGGCATGCCTTGGCAATGCCCCAGGCGATCGAACGGTTGTTGGCAACGCCGAGGACCACGCCCCGCTTGCCCTGCATCAGACCTGAATTCTGCGCCATTTTGCTAACGTCCCGTCGAGCTCCCGGTGAGGTTTGGAGGTACACCAGCCCTCCGTTGCGGTACAGTCCTAATACGCGGCGTTAACGCTGTTTCAAGCGCCGGAATAGCCGTTCCGCTCGGGTGTTATGATCGTTGTGGCGCTCGCGCCGAACATCAGGACGTCAAGACCGCAATGAGTGCGTTTCGCCAGAGTGTTGAAGCCATGATCCCGGCGTTGCGCCGCTACGCCCGCGCGCTCACGCGCGAGGCGGATGCGGCCGATGATCTGGTGCAGGATACGCTGGTGCGGGCGCTGCGTTCGGAGCGCCTGTTTCTCGGGGGCGACGTCAGGAGCTGGCTCTATACGATCCTGACCAACCTCAACAAGAACCGGCGGCGCTCGCTGGCACGGCGGCCGCAATTCATGCAGCTGACGGAGAACAACCCGGATGCCAGCGGGACCGAAGCCGAAGGGCGCGATATCGAGAGGGCGCTGGCGACGCTGGTCGAGGAGCAACGCTCGGTGCTGCTCCTGGTCATGCTGGAGGGCATGAGCTACCGCGAGGTCGCCGACATCCAGGGCGTGCCGATCGGCACCGTGATGTCGCGCCTGGCGCGCGCCCGCGCCCACGTCAAAGCCTCGCTGGAGGGTGAGCGCCCGGCGCTCAGGCGGGTGAAATGATGGCAGGATTGATGCATCGCGCCGGTCGTTTCTCCTGCAGGGCATGGGAAGCGGCGCAGTTGAAACACGAAGAACATTTTGGGCCGCAGAGCCAGAGACGATCGATATGAACGACCGCAAGATCCCAGTGACCGAGGACGAACTGCACGCCTATGTCGACGGCGAGTTGCCGGCCGAGCGCCGCGCCGATGTCGAGGCCTGGCTTGCCGCGCAGCCCGAGGATGGCGAGCGCGTGCAGTCCTGGCGCGCCATGGCCGAGATGCTGCACGCCCGCTACGATTCTGTCGCCCAGGAGCCGGTGCCGGCGCGGCTGGAGCTCGAACGGCTGGAGCGCCGCCCGCGGCAGTGGCTGTATGGCGCCGCCGCGGCCGTGCTCGTGGCCTTCGTCGCCGGCGGCTCCGCCGGCTGGCTGGCGCATGGCGCCGCCAACGCGCCCTCGACCTTCCAGAGTTTTACGACCGACGCGCTCGACGCCCACCGCCTCTATGTCGTCGAGGTTCGCCATCCCGTCGAGGTCGGCGGCAACGAGCGCGACCACCTCCAGGCCTGGCTGACCAGACGCTGCGGCTGGACCGTGTTTGCACCGAACCTGGAGGCGAGTGGACTGAAGCTCGTCGGAGGCCGGCTCTTGCCGGGGCCGAACGGGCCGGCGTCGTTCCTGATGTATGAGGGCGCCTCGGGCGAGCGGTACACGATCTACACCGCCAAGACCGAGAATGGCGCGACGCAGATGCGCTACGCCAGAACGGACAAGGACGGGGCACTGTTCTGGTCGGAGCGCGGCGTCGGCTACGTCGTCAGCGGTGGTGGCGACCGCGACCGGCTGACCAAAGTGGCGAAGGCGGTCTACGACCAAGCAGAGAAAAGCGGCACCTAGACAACCACGCAAGCGCGGTGCCTCGATTCCGACATTGAAAATTTGGAATGAAGACATCGGCGCGTCTCATTATCGCACCGGATGATCACGCGAAAATGAGCGGCGTTCGATCCGCCGATCGACGCGGGCGGCCTCGATTGGGGTTTTTGGTACCGCGCTGGTCCCCCTCTCGAGGCCGCACCTTTTTATCGGCTGCCCCGCCGGACAGCCGACACGTCGAGCACGTGAGCCAAGAACGGCTACCACGCCTCAGGCATATGATGAGCATCATCTCGACAGACGACGCTCTCAGTCTTAGAAGAACCCCTTCACACTTTCCGGATCACGCTTAGCCAAACCCGCTACGTGGATTGTAGGGGTGCTGGTCCCGCCACTTCTGCATCAATGCTTCAAGCTCGGCGTCGTTCCCGTCCGGTAGCATAATCCTGATGGTGACGAAGAGATCCCCGGTTCCGCCAGCTTTTGGCAGTCCCTTGCCCTTAAGGCGGAAGGTCCGGCCGCTGGAGGTGTTCTGCGGGACCGAAAGCTCCACGGCATTGCCGAGGGTGGGCACGCGGACCTTGCCGCCAAGCACCGCCTCGTAGAGCGTGACCGGCAGGTCGATCCTCAGATCGGCGCCCTCGATCTTGAAAAACGGATGCGGCGCGATGCTGATCGTGATCAGGAGATCGCCGGGCGGATGGCCCTGGGCGCTCTCGCCCTGCCCCCGCAACCGGATCTGCTGGCCCTCGGTGACGCCGGCCGGAATCTTGACGTTGAGTTCCTTGCCATTCGGCAGCCGGACGCGCTTCTCGCCGCCCTTCACCGCCTCCTCCAGCGAGACGGTCATGGCGACATTGACGTCGAGATCGAGCCCGATCCCGCCAGTGTCGAATTCGAACTGGGCACCGCCGCCGGCCCCGGGGCGCGGGCGCGGCCCACCGCCGAACATGCTGTTGAGGATGTCCTCGAACGCGCCGCCGCCCGGACCAGGGCCCGCGCCGCCACCGCGGAACGTATAGCTTTCGAACCCACCGGGACCCGCGCGCCCGCGCGGCCCGCCGCCGCCCGGAAAACCCTGGAAGCGCGGCTTGCCGTCGGCGTCGATCTCGCCGCGGTCGAATTGCTTGCGCTTGTCCTCGTCGCCGAGGATTTCGTTGGCCGTATTGAGCTCAGCGAAGCGCTCGGCCGCCTTCGGGTCGTTCTTGTTGCTGTCGGGATGGTGCTTCTTGGCAAGCTTGCGATAGGCGCTCTTGATCGCGGCAGCGTTGGCGCTCCGCGGCACCCCCAAGACCTCATAGGGGTCGCGCATCCGTCACGTCTCCTTCAAGAAATCGAATTGTACAAAGGGCTCCCCGCCCCAACTGAGCCTCATGTGGGGGGCGAGTGGTATTTTTGCAACTAGGCTGGTGGAGCGATTCCTAGCTCCGCCACGGCTTTAGCGTATGAATCTCCCAACTGCCACGGCTGCTTTGGCAGCCGGCGCCCTGGAGCCAGCTTTCGGTGCTGCCGTTGACATAGCTTGCCAGGAAGTCGCGGCACTTACGGCCGTCCTCGGCGGCATAGGATTGCGCGATCGGCGTGACCGAACCGCGCGCCCCGGTTTCCGGATTCTCCCAATGCTGGCTGGAATCCTTGTCGTTCTTGCTGAGGACGTCTGAGGCGGCGTTGCGGGCGAACGCGAGATCGGTGTCGGTCGGCGCCTTGGCCGGCATTGCGATCGAGCCGGTGAGGTCGCTGTCGTCGGCCTTGGCGTAGGCACTCTTGTCGTTGCGGGAAAAGCTGCAACCGCCGGTGCCGAGCCCGATCAGAATGATCGTCATGACGAAGCCGGATGGCCGGATCGCCGATAGGCCAACGCGTCCCCATACCCTATATAGGGCGGTAGCAGACAACAGCGCGTTTTGGACCGCAGGACGCAACTCGGACCCCAGACATGACCGACACGACCTCGATGAAACACCAGACACCCTTAACATCCGGTGATTTCACCGCCGCCGACGAGCCCTTTGCGCTGTTCGAGGCCTGGCTGAACGAAGCCATCAAGAGCGAGCCAAACGATCCGAACGCCATGGCGCTCGCAACCGTCGACCCCGACGGCCTGCCGGACGTGCGCATGGTGCTGATGAAGGGCTTCGATACCGATGGTTTCGTCTTCTACAGCCACATCGCCAGCCAGAAGGGCCGCGAACTCGCCGCAAATCCTAAGGCGGCGTTACTTTTTCACTGGAAGTCGCTGCGCCGTCAGGTCCGCATCCGCGGCAACGTGACGCCGGTGACCGAGGCCGAGGCCGACGCCTATTTCGCCACCCGGCCCAAGCAGGCGCAGATCGGCGCCTGGGCGAGCAAGCAGTCGCAAGAGCTCGAGAGCCGCTTCGCGTTCGAGCAGGCGATCGCCAAGGTCGCCGCCAAGCACATCATCGGCGAGGTGCCACGGCCGCCGGGCTGGAGCGGCTGGCGTATCACGCCGTCGCGTATCGAGTTCTGGCACGACCGCCCATTCCGCCTGCACGACCGCATCGAATTTCGCCATGACGCGGCCGGCCAGAAATGGTCCAAGACGCGGATGTATCCTTAGTATTTTGTTCGAGCATCATCCTTTCGGAAAGCCCCTGCCCGCTTTGCGCTAACGCGGCCCTCCGGATCCGGATCATGCTCCAACCTGAAAGACCTTCATGCCGCAGCCTTCCAACGCGCCGCGCCGCACGCTGCTCCTGACCGGGGCTAGCCGCGGCATCGGCCATGCCACCGTGATCCGTTTCTCCTCGGCCGGCTGGCGCGTGATCACCTGCTCGCGACATCCGTTCCCGGAGGATTGTCCGTGGGACGCAGGCCCTGAGGACCATATCCAGGTCGATCTTGCCACCCCCGCCGATACCACCCGCGCGATCTCCGACATCCGCGACCGGCTCGAAGGCGGCATGCTGCATGCGCTGGTCAACAACGCCGCGATCTCACCGAAGGGCGCCGGCGGCTCCAGGCTCGGCTCGATCGACACCGACCTCGACACCTGGACGCACGTGTTCAACGTCAACTTCTTCGCGCCAATCATGATGGCGCGCGGACTGATCGAGGAACTCAAGACGGCCAAGGGCTCTGTCGTGAACGTCACCTCGATCGCGGGCTCGCGCGTGCATCCCTTCGCGGGCGCCGCCTACGCCACCTCGAAGGCTGCGCTCGCATCCCTGACGCGCGAGATGGCCTCCGATTTCGGCCGCGTCGGCGTGCGCGTCAACGCGATCGCACCCGGCGAGATCGACACCTCGATCCTGTCGCCGGGCACCGAGAAGATCGTCGACCAGCAGATCCCGATGCATCGCCTCGGCACACCGGACGAGGTCGCCAAAATCATCTACGTGCTGTGCACGGACACCAGTTCTTACGTCAACGGCGCCGAGATCCACATCAACGGCGGCCAGCACGTGTAGGCTCTCGTCATCGTACAAAGACGGAGAGTCTGAGAGCCCTTCAAGCGGGGCGCTTTCGCGGCTGTAACGGTGTCCCCTCATAGAGATCAGCAACGGCGCATTGCACTCCGAATGCGGGCAGCTTCAATTGCTCGGACCCGCCGAGTGTTTGCGAGCTCCAGCCACTCGGCGTTCTCGCGTCGAGACGGACCTCCATCCGGTCCTGCTCGATGATGAGCACCGCTTCGCAGGCCGCGTGCGCGAGGTAGATGGTTCGTTTGACGTCGATCCACCTTTTTTCGGTGGCGGGCACCCGCGTGTCGTCACTGGCGGAGACGATCTCTGCCAGCAGATAGGCTCGCTCGACGAACCTCTGGTCCGGCTCGTACTCCGCATCGATGACGGCAACATCCGGCTCGGGGCGGAATTCGCCCGACCCAAGTTCGATGCCGGGACGCTGCATTGCGATGCGACTCTGATCGTGACTCGCGAGCGCGTCGTTGAGCAGACGCTCAAGATTTCCCGCGATGCGGTTGTGCGCAATCGTCGGCGGCGTCATCATCATCGGGACACCTCCGACAAGCTCCCAGCGCTCATGGTCCGGCCGACCTTCCTGGAACACGCGGAAGCGCTCGCCGGACATGCGCCCGGCCCTGGTGGGTTCTTTGATTCCAACACCCATCGGCGTCTCCGACGTCACCGGGCGTGAGCCTAATCGGCTCCGCCGCGAACGCCAATAGAGATAAGGAGGGCTGGCAGGGGCCGCCACCTTCCCATCAGACGCTACGGTCCAACTGTAGGGAAGAGCTACGGGAACGGGAGCAAGGCGATCCAGACAACGCCGCCGCAGGACCTGGATCGCGCTTGGCTTCCGTTCCTCAATCGAGTCGAATCCGACGTGACCTCTCGCGTGGCTGCGGAGCGGCCGTGCTGATTGCAGTCGAACAATCGTCGTCGTTCTCACCGTCGAGCAGCGGAGCACCACAGTGCCGGCACATGCGTGCCGACATCGACGACGCCTTGCCGCTCGTCGCGACGTGGCGATAGCTCGCCAGATCGATGACGTTGGGGGGCGTCGTTATGTGTTTTTCAACCATGGCTGTTCCTCGCGGCTTACCTGCTCCTTATCGCAGACAAGTTTCGCGTAAACGTTCAGCCCACCGCTCAAATTTTACCGGAGGAATTGGGGCGGCGAGCACACATCGCCGTGCGGCCGCAATCCCGCTCTATTCTGCGACACCAGACACTGTGTCTCTGCGTCCCGCGTAAGATCTCGGTAGCTATTACAGCCACTTCTTCCACTTGAAGATCCAGTACGGAACGATCGCCGCGATCAGCATCAGCACCAGCGCGAACGGATAGCCGTGCGCCCATTCGAGTTCCGGCATCGACTTGAAATTCATGCCGTAGATCGAGGCGATCAGCGTCGGCGGCATCAGGACAACCGCCATGACCGAAAACAGTTTGATGATGTTATTCTGCTCGAGATTGACGACGCCGAGCATGGCGTCGAGCACGAAGGTGATCTTGCTGGAGAGGTAGGAGGCGTGGTCGGTCAGCGAGACGACGTCGCGCTGCATGGTCTTGAGCTGCTCACGCATGTCCTTCGACCATTTCACGCCCTCTACCACGGCCGAGAGAAAGGCGACGACGCGGCCGATCGAGACCAGGCTCTCGCGAACCTTGGAGGTCAGATCGCCCTTGCGTCCGATCGAGATCAGGATTTGCGAATATTGCTTGGCGTGACCGTGGCGCTCGCTCTCCGGCTCGAAGATGTCATGCGAGACCTGGTCGATCTCGGCGCCGCAGCGCTCCAGGATGTCGGCGCAGCGGTCGATCACGGCATCGAGCAGCTCCATCAGCACCATCTCGCCGGTGATGGCCGGTGTGCAGGAACGGGCCAGCTTGGCCTCGACCAGCGCAAAGGGCTTGGGCTGGTCATAGCGCACCGTCACCAGACGGTGGTCGCCGAGAATGAAGGTCACCGCCGTGGTCCGGGGCATATCGGTGTCGGAGTGGCACATCAGCGTCGCGGTCATGTAGCGCGCGCCGTTCTCCATATAGAGACGGCTCGAGATCTCGATCTCCTGCATGTCTTCCCGGGTCGGGATCGCAATCCCCGAGAGCCTCTCGACGGCTTTGTCCTCCGCCGCGGTCGGGTTGACGAGGTCGATCCAGACCGCATGCTCCGGGACTGCCGCGAGATCCTCGACGAAGGCCTTCTTGAGGGAGGACTCGGAGGGAACAAACACAGAAAACATGCACAACTCCAGCAGGGCCTGCGACAGACTGACAGCCCTTAGCGCGATTCTGACAAGTTGATGATGACAAGCACATTAACGGAGCGTTTGCATTTGTGGCGACGCCATGGCCCAACTGTGGCACAGAATCGACACATGCGCCCGTTTTGCCCCGAAACCGACTCTGGCCCGCAAAATTTGCGGCAGAAAAGCCACAGGTAAGGTCTTGCAGCGCGGGAGAAGCTTCGTAAGGCTGGAATTGTGGCAGATTTCAACGATAATGGAGCCAACGGAATCGTGGACTTGGGCTTGCTCAAGCCCCACGAAAGCTTGTTGTTGTCGATTGGAACCAAATCATGTCGTCGCTGAAAGTTATGTTCGGGATTCTGGCCGCTGGCCTGATGCTGTCGGGCTGCATGCAGGCCACGCATTACGAGGCGACCGACACCAAGGCGTTCAAGCCGAAGGACAAGGAACTCCTCGCCAAGGTCAGGTATGAGAATACTGCGGTCGCAGAGCCGTTCCGCCGCGCTATCGTGGATTACCACCGCAAGGAAACGCCTGGCTCGATCGTGGTCGATTCCGACAACCATTATCTCTATTACGTGCTGGATGGCGGCAAGGCGATCCGCTACGGCATCACGGTTGGCGAAGAGGCCATGGCCTGGTCGGGCATCGCCAAGGTGGGCAGCAAGACCGAGTGGCCGGCCTGGCACCCCACCCCCGGCGAAATTTCGCGCCTGGGCGTACCGACCTATGTCGCACCCGGCCCGGACAATCCGATGGGCTCCCGCGCGATGTATCTCTACTCCGGCGGCAAGGACACCTTGTTCCGCATTCACGGCACCAACCAGCCGGAATATATCGGCGCCTCGATCTCGTCGGGTTGCATCCGCCTGACCAACGAGGACGCGATCGATCTCTATGATCGCGTCAAGGTCGGCACCCTCGTTGTGGTGCTCGAACCCAAGCATGGCGATTCGCCCTACAATTCGCGCCTCGCACTCGGCGGCAGCCAAACCGGCCAGGCGGGCAGCTACTGATCAGGTTCCTGATCTCAGACATTCAAAAGCGCCGGTTTTACCGGCGCTTTTTTGTTGCCGGCTTGTGCGGCTGGGTTTTATTGCCGTCGGCCGCAGGCTTGTCCGCGGGCGCAGAAGATGTCTCCGCCGCCTCGTCGTCAACTCCTTGCTTGGCATCGGGCTTGGCCTCGGGCTTCGCTTCGGGCTTGGCCGCGAACTCACGTGGCGGCGCCTCCTCGGGCCGTTCCGCCGGCAGCAGCGGAGCAATTTGCGGCAGCGGATCCCAGACGTTCCACTGGCAGATCCGGTAGTCGTTGCGCCGCTGCGCGAGGTCGAGATGGATATGGTCCTCGTGGTACCAATCCGAGCCAGGGCCGAGCACGGTCGAAAAGCGCGAGCAAACCGAATGCAGCACGCGCTCGCGCACCTCGCGCGACATGGTGCGATCGGTCAGGCCGATCGACTGCCCGTTAACGAGCTTGATGGCGCGGACATCGATCGCGTTGGCCTTGCCGTGCTCGGACAGCATGGCGCCGACAACGCGGTTGCGGCCGCGGCACTCGAAGCTGTCGAAATTGTCGAGATCGCTGATGGTCGAGCCGAGGCTCGAGGCCAGCGGCACCACGTCCTTGCGCACCCAATCGGCGATTGCGGACGCCATGGTGCAGCGGAGGATCGCCGCCGGCTTGACCGCCACCTTGCGCTTGTCCGGCAGCACGATGGCCTCGAGCCGCACCAGATCCTCACCGCCGCAGGCTCCCGGGCCGCGGATATCCGGGATCGAGGGCGCGATCGCGATCTCCTCGGTGAGCGCAAGGCGGCACGCCGAGGCCTGCTTCTCGGGCGGCGGCGCCGCCTCGGCGGGCTTGGTGGCGCCAGGTTTGTCCGCGGAAGGCCTTTCCGCGGAAGGCTTGCCGTCGGTCTCCGAAGGAGCCTCGTCCGACGCCTTGGCTGAGGCCTTGGGGGCCTCCTCGGGGCGAGGCCTTGGGAGCGGGATCCTGCCAGAAATATTGGCAGAATGAACCGCCGCGCGCGGCCGTGGTGCAGCAATACCAAAGATGTCCAGCGGAGACCCATATTTGCGCGCTTCTGCCCGATCCGCGAGACCAAGCGCGACGGTAACCATGGCCGCGCCGACGGACATATAGCCGCGACAAGACCATTTGCGGCGAAAGGCGGGCAGGCTAAAACTCATGACAATTCTTTGGCCCAACGCTGAGAGCGACAATCCGCCCAGCGGCTTCTCGGAGGAACGACGGAATGCTTGGTTTGATGCAAGACTGGCCCCTGCTCTGCCACCGGATCATCGAACACGCCGCCAAGATTCATGGCAAGCAGGAGGTCGTGACGCGCTCGGTCGAGGGACCGATCCATCGCACCACCTATGCCGATATCCACAAGCGGGCGCTCAAGGTCTCGCAAATGCTGGAGCGCGACGGCATCAAGCTCGGCGACCGTGTCGCAACGATCGCCTGGAACACCTGGCGCCATCTCGAGGTCTGGTACGGCATCATGGGGATCGGCGCCATCTGCCATACCGTCAATCCCCGCCTTTTCCCCGAACAGATCGCCTGGATCATCAACCATGCGCAGGACCGCATCGTGATGACCGACATCACGTTCATTCCGGTCCTGGAGAAGATCGCCGACAAGCTGACAAGCGTGGAACGCTATGTCGTGCTCACCGATAAGGCGCACATGCCGCAGACGACGCTGAAGAACGTGGTCGCCTACGAGGACTGGATCGCGGAGGCCGACGGCCAGTTTAAATGGAAGGACTTTGACGAGAACACGGCGGCCGCGATGTGCTACACGTCGGGCACCACCGGCGACCCCAAAGGCGTGCTGTATTCGCATCGCTCCAACGTGCTGCACGCGCTGATGGCCAACAATGTCGACGCGCTCGGCACCAGCGCCTCCGAGACCATGCTCCCCGTTGTGCCGCTCTTCCACGCCAACAGCTGGGGCATCGCCTTCTCCGCGCCCTCGCAGGGGACCAAGCTCGTCATGCCCGGCGCCAAGCTCGACGGCGCCTCGGTCTATGAGCTGCTCTCGACCGAGAGGGTGACGCATACCGCCGGCGTGCCCACGGTGTGGCTGATGCTGCTCCAGCACATGACCGCCAACAATCTGAAGCTGCCGGACCTGAAGATGGTGATCTGCGGCGGCTCGGCGATGCCGCGCTCGATGATCAAGGCCTTCCTCGACATGGGCTCGAACGTCCGCCACGCCTGGGGCATGACCGAGATGAGCCCGATCGGCAGCGTCGCGGCGCTGAAGCCGCCGTTCCAGAATGCGACCGGCGAGGCGCGGCTCGACGTGCTGCAGATGCAGGGCTACGCGCCGTTCGCGGTCGAGATGAAGATCACCGACGATGCCGGCAAGGAACTGCCCTGGGACGGCACGACCTTCGGCCGTCTCAAGGTCGCCGGCCCGGCCGTCGCCAAGGCCTATTACCGGGTCGACACTGACATCCTCGACGAGGACGGCTTCTTCGACACCGGAGACGTCGCGACCATCGACGAAGCCGGCTACATGCGGATCACCGACCGCTCCAAGGACGTGATCAAGTCCGGCGGCGAGTGGATTTCCTCGATCGAGCTGGAGAACCTCGCCGTCGGCCATCCAGCCGTGGCGGAAGCCGCCGTGATCGGGGTGTTTCATCCCAAATGGGACGAGCGTCCGCTGCTGATCGTGCAGCTGAAGCAGGGCCAGCAGGCCAGCCGCGAGGACATCCTGAAGTTCATGGACGGCAAGATCGCCAAATGGTGGATGCCCGACGACGTTGCCTTCGTCGACGGTATCCCCCACACGGCGACGGGCAAGATCCTGAAGACCGCGCTGCGCGACCAGTTCAAAGAATACCGCTTCCCGAACGCGGCAGCGTAGGCGGCCAAACCAAACACCGTCATTCCGGGCGATGCCAACGGCATCGAACCCGGAATGACAGGCCGTAACATCCCGGGAACCCTTGAATTTGCCTCGGGGCCGTGGTCTCAACGGCCCATCGTCGTGCCCGATCGGCCGGCATCGCCCTCAAGACCCCGGCAGAGCTCACCCGATGGCCCGCAGGTTTTCCGCTCCCTATCAGTCGGAGCCCGTGTCCAGCCTCGCGAGCTGGGCGCGCAATCTGGCCGTGTTCGCTGTGGTGGCGGTGGTGGTCTCGATCATTATCGTCCGGTTCGGCTTCCTGGAGATGAAGCCGGCACTCGCGACCTTCTTCGGCGGGCTTGGGATTGCGGCGCTCTCGATCCTGTTCGGGCTCGCCGGCTTTGCCGCGATCTGGCAGAACGGCTCGCGCGGCATGGCGCGCATCCTGCTCGCGTTCCTGATCGACGGCGTGATCCTCGCCTATCCCGCTTATCTCGGCCTGCAATACCGCAAGCTGCCGGCGATCCACGACATCACCACCGACCCGATCGACCCGCCGCGCTTCGACGCGCTGGCCCGCCTGCGCACCGGCGATGGTGCCAATACCGCTGTGTATGCCGGCCTCTATTCGGCCGAGCAGCAGCGTCAGTTCTATCCTGATATCGAGCCGATCGAGCTCGAGATTTCGGTCGACCGCGCCTATGCGATCGCGCTTCAGCTCGTCAACAAGCGCAAATGGCTTGTGATCGACGAGCGCGCGCCGCAGCCGCCGCGCCGCATCGGCCGCATCGAGGCGGTGGCGCGCTCGCCGATCATGGGATTCCGCGAGGACATCGCGATCCGCGTCGTGCCCGACGGCGAGGATTCCCGCGTCGATATCCGCTCCGCCTCGCGCTATTTCGAGAGCGACCTCGGCAGCAACGCCGCGCGCGTGAAGAAATTCATCGACGATCTCAACACCGCCGCCGATGCCGACGCACTCAAGCCGGTGAAGAAGACGCCGGTGGCGCCGCCGAAGGCGCCGGCGAAGACGGTGAAGAAGTGACGGAACGCTAGGCGTTCGCCATCCGATAGGTCCCGCCGATCACGGGATCGCCGTCCGTGGCCACCACGCCGCGGGCGACCAGGTCTTCCAGATGCGCCAGCACGGAGTAGCCTGCCGCGGTGGTGAGCCTCGGGTCGATGCCGATATAGATCGCCCGGACCATGGTCGGGATGTCGGTCTCGCCCTTGGCGAGGCGGTGCAGGATGGAGGCCTCGCGCGCCTTGCGGTGACGGATCAGGAAGCGCACGAAGCGCGGACCGTCTGGAATTTCGGGGCCGTGGCCGGAGAAATACATATCCTCCTCGCGCGCGGCGAGACGATCCAGCGATTCCATGTAGTCGATCATCGAGCCGTCGGGCGGCGCCACGATCGAGGTCGACCACCCCATCACGTGATCGCCGACGAAGTTGAATTTCCGCTCGGGCCAGGCAAACGCGAGGTGATTGGCGGTATGGCCGGGTGTCGCCACGGCCTCGAGCCGCCAGCCGTCTCCTTCGACGACGTCGCCGTGGGCGATCCTGATATCGGGCGCGAAGTCGCGATCGGCGCCGGATTCCGGATTGTGCTTCTCGCTCTCGAAACGCGGGCGCGAGGCGCGGTGCGGGCCTTCGGCGTAAACAGGCGCGCCGGTCGCCCGCTTGATCCGCGCGGTGTTCGGCGAATGGTCGCGGTGGGTGTGGGTGACGAAGATATGGCTCACCGTCTCGCCGCTGACAGCATCGAGCAGCGCCGCCGCATGCGCCTCGTCGTCCGGACCGGGATCGATGATCGCGACATTGCCCCGGCCCACGATGTAGCTGACCGTGCCGGTGAAAGTGAACGGGCTCGGATTGTTACAGAGCACGCGCCGCACACCGGGGCGGACTTCCTCGACGATGCCGGGCTTCAGCGGAAAGTCGCGGTTGAACGGGACGTCGTCGTTGTCGGACATGGGACTTCCTGTAGCCAAACTCTCTGCCGTCATACCCCGCGAAAGCGGGGTATCCAGTACGCCGCGGCGGTCGAGACGAAGGCGAGGTCTCTGGGATACTGGATCGTCCGCCCCAGTGCGCAATTGCGCACAAGGCGGACGATGGCAGCTGAGCAAACAACGGCCACGGAATACGTGCCTAGAAAAACGCCTGAATGCCCGTGATCGCGCGGCCCAGGATCAGGGCGTGGACGTCGTGGGTGCCCTCGTAGGTGTTGACGGTCTCGAGGTTATGGACGTGGCGCATCACGTGATACTCGATCGAGATGCCGTTGCCGCCGTGCATGTCGCGCGCGACGCGGGCGATGTCGAGCGCCTTGCCGCAATTGTTGCGCTTCATGATCGAGATCATCTCGGGCGCGAACTTGCCCTCGTCCATCAGGCGGCCGACGCGCAGCGAGCCCTGAAGGCCCAGCGCGATCTCGGTCTGCATGTCCGCGAGCTTCTTCTGCACGAGCTGGGTCGCAGCGAGCGGCTTACCGAACTGCTTACGGTCGAGCGTGTACTGGCGGGCCCGGTGCATGCAGTCCTCGGCGGCGCCGAGCACACCCCATGAAATGCCGTAGCGGGCGCGGTTGAGGCAGCCGAACGGGCCCTTCAGACCGGAGACGTTGGGCAGCAGCGCGTCTTCCGGAACCACGACGCCGTCCATCACGACCTCGCCGGTGATGGAGGCGCGAAGCGACAGCTTGCCGCCGATCTTCGGTGCCGACAGGCCCTTCATGCCCTTCTCCAGCACGAAGCCGCGGATCTGGTTGTCGTGCGCGGCCGACTTGGCCCAGACCACGAACACGTCGGCGATCGGCGCGTTCGAGATCCACATCTTGCTGCCGGTCAGGCGATAGCCGTCCGACACCTTCTCGGCGCGGGTTTTCATGCCGGCCGGATCGGAGCCGGCGTCAGGCTCGGTCAGCCCGAAGCAGCCGACCCACTCGCCGCTGGCGAGCTTCGGCAGGTACTTCTTGCGCTGGTTCTCGTCGCCATAGGCGTAGATCGGATACATCACCAGCGAGGACTGCACCGAGTTCATCGAGCGGTAGCCGGAATCGACCCGTTCGATTTCGCGCGCGACCAGACCATAGGCGACATAGCCTGCATTGGCGCAGCCATATTCCTCCGGCAACGTGATGCCGATCAAGCCGAGCTCGCCCATCTCGTTGAAGATCTCCCGATCCGTCTTCTCTTCGAGATAGGCCTTGGCGACGCGCGGCAGCAGCTTGTCCTGGGCGTAGGCGCGCGCGGTGTCGCGCACCATGCGCTCGTCTTCGGTGAGCTGCTCGTCGAGCAGGAACGGATCGTCCCATTGGAAAGAAGCCGAAGCCGGCTTGTCCTTGGCCTGAGGGCGCGCGGTCATGAAACGTCCTTTCGTCTGGTTCCGTCAAAATTTGCCCGACAACGTAAAGCGCCGCGGCAACAAGTGCAATTGCGTTGCAGAGGATCGGGTCCGCGTGATTCCTGGGGGACCCGCGAGGCGCGCGTCGGGGGATGCGCTTCGCGCACCCCGGGATGACAGCGCTAGCTTTCGAGCAGCTCGTTGGCGACGATCTCGATGCCGAAGCCGGAAAGGCCCTTGTAGTCGTGCACCGAAGAGGTGAGATGCCGGATCGAGGTGACGCCGAGATCGCGCAGGATCTGTGCACCGACGCCGACTTCGCGCCACTGGCGGTTGCGGTCAGCCTCGGTCGCGCTCTCATCGGGCAGCGGCGCCACGGGGACACCGGCAGCACCGTCGCGCAGATAGACCAGAACGCCACGGCCGGATTTCTTGAAGTGCTCGAGCACCGCCGCCATGCGCTTGTGGCCGGTGAAGATGTCTTTGACGATATTCGGCTTGTGGAAGCGTGTCAGAACGTTCTTGCCGTCGCCGACGCCGTTGTAGACGAAGGCGACGTGGGCGATGGAATCGAACGGCGAGCGGTAGGCATAGCCCTGCAGCGGCCCGATCGGGCTTTCAGTGACGAAGGTCGAGACCCGCTCGATCAGCTTCTCGCGCACCTGGCGGTAGGCGATCATGTCGGCGATGGTGACGTGCTTGAGGTTGTGCTGGGCGGCGAAGCGGGCGACCTGCTCGCCCTTCATCACGCTGCCGTCGTCGTTCATCAACTCGCTGATGACGCCGACCGGCGGCAGGCCGGAGAGCTTGCACAGATCGACCGCGGCCTCGGTATGGCCGGAGCGCAGCAGCACGCCGCCGTCCTTGGCGATCAGCGGGAAGATGTGGCCGGGACGGGCGAAGTCGTTGGCGCCGGCGTTGGGATTTGACAGCGCGCGGCAGCAGGAGGCGCGCTCCTCGGCAGAGATGCCCGTGCCGCCGTCGGGCTTGTAGTCGATCGAGACCGTGAATGCGGTGGTGTGCGCGGAATCATTGTGGGCCACCATCGGATCGAGCCGCAGGCGGCGCGCATCTTCGGTGGTGATCGGCGCGCAAACGATGCCGGAGGTGTGGCGGATGATGAATGCCATCTTCTCCGCGGTGCAGAACGAGGCGGCGACGATCAGATCGCCCTCGCCCTCGCGGTCATCGTCGTCGGTGACGACCACGAGCTCACCCCGGGCAAAGGCCTGCAAGACTTCCTGGACGTTATCCGGCATTTCCCAATCTCTGACGGTTATGGCCCGGAGGCTTAGCCGGACTTGGGCCGGGGCGCTAGTGTCCCCGGTGCAACCGCATATGCCGGACCGCAGCCCTGCCCGGCGGGCGGCTTGCACTGGGGAGATCAGGGATATGGGCGCGGAAAAGCCCCGGTGAGAAGCCAGCCGGGCGCGGTCAGGGCAGCACTTCGCGCCGCTCGCCGAGCCGCTGATCGAGCTCGGCACGCTTGTCGGCCAACAGGCCGGCTTGAGCGGCCTCGATCACCGTGAACAGCTCATGGGCGTCGCTGAGCCGGGTCACGGTGACATAGCTGGCGCCAGCCGCGTAGAGTTCGTCCACATCCGACAACAGATCGGCCGTGGCAACGATCATGGCGGTCGGGTTGAGGGTGCGGACGTGGCGGACCAGCTTCTCGTTGCTGGCCCCCTTCAGAAGCGAATCCGGTACGCTGAGGATGATCATCTCGGACTTGCCGACGCCGGCATGGAGCAGCGTGTCGGCGCTGCTGATATCGCCATAGATCACGTGCAGGCCGCGCGAAAGCAGCGTCTGGTACACATTGGGGTTGAAGTCGATCACGGTGGTCTGCTCGAGCAGCACCGGGGCCTGCCGTTCGATCTCGGCCAGCAGCGCGCTCGCCGCACGGAAAAAGCCGAGGATGACGATGCGGCGCGCCTCGCCATGGCCTTCGTGCCCTTCCTCGCCGTGACCGTTGCCGTGGTCGAGATCGCGCAGGCCGATCCGCTTCAGGGGACCGATCGCCCAGCGGGTGATCTCGTCGCTGCGGGTCATCACGAAGGTTGAGAGCACCGCCAGCACCACAAAGGCGAAGGAGGCCGCATTCGCCGTCTCGGCCGCGATGTGGTGGGCGGCGACGCCGGTCTGGATCACCACCAGCGAGAATTCGGAGATCTGCGCGAGATTCAGGGCCGGCAACAGGCTGGCGCGCAGGCCCTGCTTCATCAGATAGAGCGGGGCGAAGGTGGTGACGAGGCGGCTCACCACCGTGAACGCCGCGATCATCAGGGCAAGCCCGATCACGGAGAGGCCGGGCACGGGAATGGTCATTCCGAGCGCGACGAAGAACAGCGTGATGAAGAAATCGCGAAGCGTGGTGACCTTGGCCGTGACGTCGAGCGCGTAGGGAAAGGTCGAAAGCGAGACGCCGGCGATCAGGGCGCCCATCTCGCGCGACAGCGACAGCCGCTCGGCGGTCTCGGCGACCAGGAAGCACCAGGCGAGCGCGCCGAGCAGGATCAACTCGGGGCGGCGGGCGATCTGGTGAAACAGGCGCGGCAGCACGTAGCGGCTCACCAGCAGGGCCGCGGCGACCAGCACCGCGACGCGGCCGATCGAGAGCAGGATGACGCTGATTTCCAGATTGGCAAGGCTCGGCTGCACCGCCAGGAACAGGATCGCGAAGATGTCCTGGAGCACCAGCACGCCGAGGGTGATGCGGCCCGGCAGCGTGTCGAGCTCGCGCTTCTCGTAGAGCACCTTGACGATGATGACGGTGCTCGACAGCGCGCAGGCGACACAGAGGTAAACAGCATCGAACTGCCCGCCCCCGAGCGACAGGCCGATGCCGGCGAAGAACAGCACCCCGAGCAGGCAGCCGCCGAGGAGCTGGCCGCCCGCCGCGAACAGGATGACCTTTCCCGCCCGCACGATCTTCTTCAGGTCGATCTCCAGGCCGATCATGAACAGCATGAAGATCAGGCCGAGCTCGGAGATGACGCTGATCGATTCCTGCGACTTGACCCAGCCGGCGCCAAATGGACCAATGCAGAAGCCGGCGATAAGGTAGGCCAGGATCAACGGCTGCCTGGAGAAGTGGGCAAGCAGGCCCAGCATCCAGGCAAACAGGATACAGAGAGTGATGTCGCGAATGAGCTCGTGCATGCCAGATTGGTCCGTTTTGCCGCACCCTAGTGATCGAGTGCGGCGCGGCAAGCGAGCAATTCGTCACATGCGGATGGGGCTGGCCATTGCAATGCTGCTATGCCCCCTCCTCTGCTCCGTCCCCGCAGCCGCTCAATCCAAGGTCAATATCGAACAAAGCTTTGCCGATTCCCTCACCGCATTGCCGAAGGAAGAACTTGCCGTCTCCGGCGGATTCTACGTGCCCGCCTATTCCAGCGTCGCGATGAGCCAGGGCAAGCTGCGCGTCGACTTCTCGGTGACCCTGAGCGTGCACAACGCCTCCGAGACGCAAGCACTGGTGGTCAAACGCATCGCCTATTTCGACACCGCAGGCAAGCAGGTCGAGAGCTATCTGAAGGCACCCGTCGCGTTGAAGCCCCTCGCCACCGTCTCGATCTTCATTCCGACCGACGACGTACGCGGCGGGACCGGAGCCAATTTCCTCGTCGATTGGGCCGCAACAAGCGAGATCGCCGAGCCTGCCGTCGAGGCCTTGATGGTTGGCGGCGTCGCCAATGCGCATTACGCTTTCATCAGCCAGGGCCGTCCGACCCGGACGGTCGGCAAGAAATAGGCAAGAAGCACGATGGCCGGCGCAAAGCCGGCAGCCTGACAAGAATAGAACGAGGAACGCTCCCATGACGTCCAGCTTCGATTTTGCGCCCCTGTTTCCCGCAGGGCTGCCGGCCCCCTCTGCGCGCTGGACGGGCCTCGCCAAATACAGTTTTGTCGGGGGCAATAACGACTCCGAGCAGCTGCCGCTCGATCATCTGATCGAGGCCGCCAACCTGGCTCTGCAACGCGAAGGCCGCTCGCTCGCCACTTACGGGCTGGCGCATGGTCCCCAGGGCTATCTGCCCTTGCGCGAATTCCTGGTCACAAAACTCAAGCGCGATGCGGGCATCAACTGCACAGTCGACGATCTCCTGATCGTCTCCGGCTCGCTGCAGGCGCTGGACCTCGTCAACGCCACGCTGCTGACGCGCGGCGATACCGTGATCTTCGAGCAGGATAGCTATCAGGGCTCGCTGACCCGCCTGGCACGGCTCGGAGTCAACGTCGTTGGAATCCCCCTCGACAAGGACGGCATGCGCATGGACGCGCTGGCCGCGACGCTGGCCGACCTCAAGGGCCGCGGCATCCGGCCGAAATACATCTACACCATTCCGACGGTGCAGAACCCGACCGGCAGCATCATGCCGGAGGGCCGCCGCACGGAGCTGTTGCGGCTGTCGGCAGACTACGGCGTGCCGATCTTCGAGGACGATTGCTATGCCGATCTGGTCTGGTCAGGACAGCGGCCGCCGGCGATCCATGCGATGAGCCCGAACGGCGGCGTGATCCATATCGGCTCGTTCTCGAAGTCGATCGCGCCCGCGCTGCGCGTCGGCTTCATCGTCGCGCCCTGGGATGTGATGTCGCGGATGCTGGCGCTGAAGACGGACGCCGGCTCCGGCGCGCTGGAGCAGATGGTGCTCGCCGCCTATTGCAAGCCGCATTTTTCGACCCACGTGCCGGCGCTGACGAAGGCGCTGCGCACCAAGCTCGATACGCTGATGGAGGCCGTCAACGAGCAGTTCGGGACGGCAGCCGAGTTCGAGGAGCCCAGGGGCGGCATCTTCCTGTGGGTGAAGCTGCCCGATCAGGTGGATACGCTGAAGCTGTATCAGGCCGCGCTTGCCGCCGGCGTATCGATCAATCCGGGGCCGGAATGGTCGACCGACAAAAATCATTCCAGATCGCGATTGCGGCTGTGCTTTGCGAGCCCCTCACATCAGCAGATCCGCGAGGGCGTCGCCGTGCTGGCTGATATCTGCCGCAAGGAGTTCGGCGTGCCCGCCCGCAGCGCCAATGTGGAGAAGGCGGGAGTGTGAGGGCGATGCCTTATGCCGCGACGTGAAATTCCACGTTGACCTGGCCGCTGCCGGAGGACGGAAAATACTCGCAGAGCTGTTCGGCCGCGCCATCGTACTCGTACCAGCCAAGCGCGGCGAACAGCATGATAGTATCGGCCATACCGCCCTCGCCGTTGCACTTGGTGGCGTAATCCGGAAGCATGTCGAGGAATTCGCGGTAGCGACGGCTCTGCCAAAGCTCGAGCACGCGCAGATCGACCTGGCGGTTGAACTCGCTGGCAACGCTCGTCCACGCCTCGGGGCCCAGCTTCTTGTTGGGCCAGAGCCGATGTGAGAGCGAGCCGCTTGCGAGGATCGCAACCCGCTCGCCGGATTTCTCGATGGCACGTCGCGTCGCCTCGCCGAGAGTCCGGCTCTCCTCGAAGGACGTGAACAGCGGCGAGGCAACCGAAACCACCCTCGCGAAGCCGTCCGAATTCATGTAGTGCATCGGCACGATCGTGCCGTATTCGAGCCCGAGGCTCGGCACTTGATGCGCGTTGACATCGAGCCCCGCAACGCCGGCTTCGGCGGCGATCGCTTCGGCGAGTCTCGTGTCGCCCGGCAGATCGTAGCTCAGATCCTGAATCATGTGCGGCGCCTCGTGGCTGGTGAACGAGGCGCGATGTCGCGCGTTGGCGTTGATGTGATAGCCGAAATTGGAGAGCCAGTGGGTGTCGAACACCACGAAGGTGGTGACGCCGCGCGCTTTCGCCCGCCGACCGAGCTCGCGCAACGCGCCCACGGCCGCCTCGCGCGCCGAGCGCAAATGACTGCCGGGCCTTTCCGAGAGCATCAGCGAGGGGACGTGCGTGACCTTGGCTGCCAGTACGAGGTGCCCCATCGCGCTCACCTCAAGGGTCAAGCCGCCTCGGGCTGGCTGCCGTGGATCGCGGAGGCCAGCCGCAGCAGCAGCACGATCGAGACGTTGCCCTTGCCGGCCTCGATCTGGGCGATGTAGCGCTCGGAAATCCCGGAGCGGCGGGCCAGCTCCCGGCGCGACAGGACGCAGCGCATGCGTGAGGACTTCAAGCGGTCGCCCAGCTCGGCCAGAAACGCGCTCTCGGAATAAGGCGGCACGGCGCAGCTCCCGGGCAGCACCTCGCCTGCGAAATCCATGACTTGATTCAGCATCGGTCTATCCAATTTCGCCTTCGGGAGCGCCATCCTACCCCGGAAGCGGCCGGCCTCATTGACGCGGATCAAATTCGCGCGCGATTGGTGGTCAGCGTGGACGATTGCTCGCAGGATGCTACACTTCGGAATCATTCGGAGGTGGGGCTTTTCAGAACATGAGGCGTTGTTTGAACCGCTGGATCGCGGCAGCAGTGCTGTGGGTTGCGTTCGAGCCGGCGGCTGGTGCCGAGTCGCTCGCGGCGACCGTTGAGCAATGGGGTCTGCTCGGCTCATGGGCGATCGACTGCGCGGTCCGGCCCGACCGCGACAAGGGCGCGCTTTTGATTTACGAGATCCGCAAGGACGGAAGGGTGATGTACCGGCGCAATTTCGGCGAGACCAAGGACGAAAACGAAGTGGTATCGGCGACGGTCAGCGCCGACGGCCTGCTCAATGTGATGGTGTACTTCCCCTTGCTGCAGCAGACCCGCGAGTTCGGTCTGCTCCTCTCGAAGCAAGGCAGCTTGCGCGCAATCTACAATCGCAGCGAGCGCGGCGAGTACACGATCAGGGACGGCAAATACATCGCGACCGGCGCGCCAACACCTGCACAACAGCGCTGCGATTAACCCACCTGAACAGGCGTTCAGAAATCTCCTGCGATTCCTCCGGAACGTTCCCGCGAATGCGCCGTTTAGATTTGCATTCCATTGGAGGAGAACATCATGAAGAAGTTTGGTTATGTGCTTGCCGCTGTCGGCGCGCTCGCGGTTGCACTGCCGACGCTCGCCAGCGCGGAGACGGTGGTGATCAAGCGCGGAGGTCATCATCACGGCATGTATGGCGCCCGCGCCGAATACGGCATGCATCGCGATCACGGCTGGCATCGCGGCTGGCGCCATCGCGACCGCGTCGTCGTGATCAAGCGTGGTCACCGCCATCATTGGGACTAATGCGCAACGCAATATGGAAATGGCCCCTCGCGGGGCCATTTCTTTGCGTGCACGAAACGTTCGGCGAGGTCAATCCCATGCCGGCGCGAAGCCGGGATTGACGCAGCGCCTGTCCTTGGGCAGCGCGGCGATTTTGTTGCGGTCGGCATCGTCGAGCGTGATCTTCAGCGCGTCGAGATTGGCCTGCTGGCTCTCTCGGCGCGAGGCTTTCGGGATCGCGGCGACACCGTCCTGTTCGAGCAGCCATTTCAGCGCGACCTGCGCGGCGGTTGCATTATGCCTGGCGCCGATCTCGGCCAGCACCGGATCGGAGGCCACGCGCCCCTGTGCCAACGGGCAATAGGCGACCAGCGGAATCGAGTTGGCCTTGAGATAGGCCAGCACCTTCGATTGATCGAGCATGGCGTGATATTCGATCTGATTGCAGGCGATCGGCGCCTTGATGTCCTCGACCGCGATCTTGAGCAGCGCCGTGGTGAAGTTGGCGACGCCGATCGCCCGCGTGCGCCCCTCCTCCTTCAGCTTCATCAGGGTCTCGAACACCGCACCCCAGTTCGCCGCCTTGGACGGCCAGTGCACGAGATAAAGATCGACATGGTCGAGCCGCAGCTTCTTCAGGCTGGCGTCGAAAGCGCGGCGAATGGCGTCGGCGCTGAGGTTCTCGTGCCAGACTTTCGTCGTGACGTGCAGCTCGCCCCGCGGCAGCCGGGCTGCGGCGAGCGCCGCGCCAATCGATTCTTCGTTGCCGTACATCTCGGCAGTATCGATATGGCGATAGCCGATCGACAGCGCGCTCTCGACTGCCGCGCGGCAGGCATCGCCCTGCATGCGGAAGGTCCCGAGGCCAAGCTTGGGCATGCTGATGCCCTGTGTCTTGAGAGTATCCATGAAAAGGCTCCTGACATCGTTCAGCCCGCCGAGGCCAGCAGCGATGCTGCGTGAGCAGACTCTTTGGGGATGGAAGAGAGGTGGCGGGAACGGACAGCATAGCGCGGCAGGCGCAATGCGGCCAATCAAGATCGGGTTAGCACCCCTCAGGAATGCTGCGCCACGACGGCTGGACGCGCCTGCGGCTGCGGCACAATATCGACCGACCAGAGGTCCCGGTTGTCGACGTCCTTCAGCGTCACGCTCATCACGCCGGTTCGGCCATCGATGTCGACCTTGCCGAAGAATTGCAGTCCGAAACAGGGCGCGAGGTTTTCGCCCTGCGCCTCGCTGCACCCGTTCTGGTACATCGCAACCGGACCAAAGGTATCGTCGAGTTTGCCCGGGCCCCAGGTGCCGGCATGCAAGGGCCCTGAGACGAACTCCCAGAACGGTTCGAAGTCCTGGAATTGCCCCCTGTTCGGATCGTAATAATGCGCGGCGGTGTAGTGCATGTCGGCGGTGAGCCAGACGATGTTGCGGATCCCGGCGCGCTTGATGGACGCGAGAAGATCGGCGATCTCGTGCTCACGCCGGTCGGGCGGCCCATTACCCAATGCAACGGCATCGAGGCTGACCAGCCCGATCGGCAGGTCGGCCGCGATCACCTTCCAGGTCGCGCGCGAGCCCGCGAGCTCACGCTTCAGCCAGGCGAGTTGTTCGGCGCCCAGGATCCAGCCGCGGTGATCGTCGCCCTTGTTCCAGCTCTCGTCGCGATAGCTGCGCATGTCGATCATGAAGACGTCGAGCTGCGGACCATAGGCGATCTTGCGATAGACCCGCCCCTTTCGCGCGCCGATGTCGCGGATCGGCATGAAGTCGAAGAAGGCGCGGCGGGCGCGCGCGACCAGGCGCGGGGTGCCGTCATCCTCATGGCCGGCCGCGTCATAGCTGCCGGTCGGCGACCAATCATTGGCGACCTCGTGATCGTCCCATTGCGCGAACATCGGCACTTCGGCATGGAAGGCGCGGAAGTGCTCGTCGAGATGGTTGTATTTGTAATTGCCGCGGAACTGCGCCAGCGTGTGCGCGACCTCGGATTTCTCCTCGGTCACGACATTGCGCCAGATCTCGCCGTTCGGCAGCGTCTGCTCGGAGGCAATCGTGCAGTCGGCATAAATGTGATCGCCGGAGTGGATGAAGAAGTCCGGGCGATTGTCGAGCATGGTGCGATAGCTGCGGTAGCCGCCGCGCGATGTGTCGATGCCCCAGCCCTGCCCCGCAGTATCGCCGGACCACAGGAACGAGATCGACCGGCCGGCAGCCGGCGCGGTGCGGAAATGGCCGATGCGGCTTTCGCCGGCGATGCCGGTCGCGATGTCGTCGAAGCGCACACGATAGAAGATGTCCTGCCCGGGAGGCAGACCGTCCAGCTGGAGCTTTGAGGTGAAGTCGGCATCGGGCGAGGCATCGCTCGAAGCCGACGCGATGACGGTCTTGAAGCTTTCCACGGTCGAATAATCCACCTGCATCCGTGCGGCCCGGTCGGCGCGCGCCCAGATCACGGCGGAGCCGTCCGAGACGTCGCCGGACTGGATGCCCCCTGCGATCTGCGGACGATCCGCGGCGCGGCTGAGATGTGGCGTTGCGAGCGCGGCAACGGCGAGGCTCGAGGTGGAACGGACCAGGAATTGCCGCCGGGTCCAGGCGCGCGAGGCGCGGAGCGCTACCATTCAGGAAACCTTCGTCGACTAGCGACGGAAGGTGCCTGCGTCGTTTGACCCCCGGTCTACGGTTTCTTGACCGCGGGCCTACGGTTTTGCGACGTGCGGATGACGCTCAGAACTGAGCTAATGCTTCCAGTTGCAGATGCCGCCGCTGCGGCACGGCCATGTCTGGATGCGGGTGTCCATCGCCTGCGCGTCGAGCGGATTGCCGTGGCGATGCGCGAGCTTGGTGCGTGCCGCGCCGCGTGGCTGCGCGGGCTTGGCGTGCGCGACCTTCGGCTCCGAGACGCGCACGCGTTCCGCGGCAACTTTCTTGGGCACGTCGACCGGCTCTGCGCGCGCCTGCGCCTCGTTGCCGCCGCGCGCCTCCAGCGCGACCGGCGCGAACTGGGTTTCGGGCCCGAGCCGCTTCGGCGACAACACCGCCTTCGAAAGATCGAGGCCCAGATATTCGTCGGGCTTGTAGTCGTCAGCGCGCGCGACGCCGCCCCATGCGAGCACGAGGGCAACGGCCATTGCAAAAGGAGCGCTCTTCAGAAACACGGACGCCTCCTGAAATTGATTGTTAAGAGGTAATTTACCTCTATTTAGGAGGCGTCGCGCGCAATTCCAGCGGTCAACTGCCGCCGTGGTTAAGAAGTTTGGCGGTGTCAGGCGACCTTTCGCGGTGCACCCGTCCCTTCAAGAAACCCCATCAGACGGGTACGGATGATGGTTTCCGCCTCAGCCATGATCCTGTCGACGAGTTCCTTGCAGGTGGGGATGTCGTGGATGAGGCCTGCGACCATGCCGCAGCTCCAGGCGCCCGCGTCCATCTGCCCGTCCAGCATGATCCTGGGATAGACGCCCGCGACCTGGTCATGGATGTCGTCGATCTTCAGCTTGTCGCCCTTCTCGCGTTCGATCTCGAGCAGGCGGTCGACATTGGCGTTCTTCAGCACGCGCTCGGTGTTGCGCAGGCTCCGCATGATCAGGCGGGTGTCGAGCTCGGTCGCCGCGACCAGCGCGTTCTTGACGTTCTGATGCACCGGCGCTTCCTTGGTGGCGATGAAGCGCGTGCCCATGTTCATGCCGGCCGCCCCCAGCGACAGCGCCGCGACGAGGCTGCGCCCGTCGGCCATGCCGCCGGACGCGACGAATGGGATCTTCAATTCCTCCGCCGCGCGCGGCAGCAGGATCATGTTGGGAATGTCGTCCTCGCCGGGATGGCCGCCGCACTCAAAGCCGTCAACGCTGACGGCGTCGCATCCGATGCGCTCGGCTTTCAAGGAGTGGCGCACCGAGGTGCATTTGTGGATGACCTTGATCCCGGCAGCCTTCAGCGCCGGCATGTAGGCTTCCGGGCTCCGGCCCGCGGTCTCCACGGACTTGATGCCGCCTTCGACGATGGCGGCGATGTATTCCGGATAAGGCGGCGCGGCGAAGGTCGGCAGGAAGGTGAGGTTCACGCCGATCGGCTTGTCGGTCATGTCGCGGCAACGTGCGATCTCCTTTGCCAGCAGCTCCGGCGTCTTTTGCGTGAGACCGGTGATGATGCCGAGCCCGCCGGCATTGGAGACGGCAGCCGCCAGCTCGGCAAAGCCGACGAAATGCATGCCGCCCTGGATGATGGGGTGCTCGATGCCGAACAGTTCGGTGATCGCGGTCTTCACTTAAACTACCTCCCGGGCTCTTGCTTGACGTTCGGACCAGTCTAGCCGGACTTTTGCGCCGCGGTCATCCCTTTCTCTCTCTCGCCATTTCTCGCCGAGAGGCTGTTGGCTCAATGCCCCCGCGCGGGAGCGCCCAGCTTGATCGGGCGCAGCACCGCGGCGGTCGGGATCATCAGCACCGCGATGATCGCGAGCGTCCAGAACACGTCGATATAAGCGAGCAAATCGACTTGGTGCTGCAAGGTGCGGCCGACCCAGGCGACCGCCTGCGAGGCCGCATCGCTCGCGCTTGAGCCCTGAGCCTGGAAGAAGCGGGTCATCGTCTCGATGGTCTGTTGGTAGCCGAGGTCCGATGGCGCGGCGTGCTCGATCAGGCGGCTCTGGTGGAATTGCTGGCGCTGCGCCAGAATTGTCTGCGCCAGTGCGACGCCCATGGAGCCGCCGATATTGCGTGCGACGTTGATCAGCGCCGAGGCTTGATTGGTTTTGTCGGGCGGCACGCCGTCATACGACGCGGTCGTGACCGGCAGGAACAGGAAAGGCAGACCGAGGGCGAGAAAGATGCGCGACATCGCGGCATAGCCATAGGTGATGTCGCCGGTGAGGCCCGTGAGATGCCACATCGAGAACGCGACGATGGTGGCACCAAACATGATGAGGTATTTCGGCTGCACGCTGCTGACGAGACGCCCCACCACCGGCATGAGCACCAGGGTCGCGATTCCGCCAGGTGACAGCGCAAGGCCCGCCAGCATGGCGGTGTAGTTCAAATCGCTCTGGAGCAGTTGCGGCAAGAGCTGCGTCGTCGAGATCAGCACCGCGCCGGTCGCCAGCATGACCAGGAAGCAGGCGGCGAACTGGCGACGACCGAGCAGGCGCAGATCGACGATGGGATCCTCGCGCGTCAGCTCCCACGGGATCAGCGCAAGCAGGGAGACGGCCGAAAGCACCGCGAAGAACACGATCACGTTCGAGCCGAACCAGTCGTTGCGCTGGCCTTCATCGAGCACGTATTCGAGCGAGCCGAGCCCGATCGCGACCAGCAGGAAGCCGACATAGTCGACCCGCAGGCCCTTGCTCAGCAGCTTCTCCCTCTCCTCCTCCGCGCCCGACGGCTCCTTGACCAGCGTGCCGACCAGGAACAGCGACAACATGCCCATGGGGACGTTGATCAGGAACACCCAATGCCAGGTATAAGTGTCGGTGATCCAGCCGCCGAGCGTCGGTCCAACTACGGGTGCGACCACGACGGCGACGCCGTAGATTGCGAAGGCCTGGCCGCGCTTGTGCGGCGGAAAGGAGTCGGCGAGGATCGCCTGCTCGCTGGTCGCCATGCCGCCGCCACCAAGGCCCTGAAGGATTCGAAACAGCACCAGCGCCTGCAAATTCCAGGCAAAGCCGCACAAGAGCGAGGAGACCGTGAAGATCGCAACGCAGATCATGTAGAAGCGCTTGCGGCCGATCACGGTCGATAGCCAGCCCGAGATCGACAGCACGATGGCGTTGGCGACGAGATAGCTGGTGATGACGTAGGTGCTCTCGTCGATGCCGACGGCAAGCCCACCGGCGATGTGGCGCAAGGCGACGTTGGCGATCGTGGTGTCGAGCACCTCCATGAAGGTCGCGATCGAGACGACGAATGCGATAAGATAGGGATTATGACCGCCCGCCGCCGAGCGCTCGGGCGACCAGCCGCCCGCGGACGCGCCGCCCTGCGCCGTGTCGGTCATCGCACCCTGGTCCAGGGCACGACCGACATGCCGGGACCAACGGGCAAATCGGCCGGCCAGCTGTCGACCACGATCTTCACCGGCACGCGCTGCACCACCTTGACGTAATTGCCAGTGGCGTTCTCTGCCGGCAGCAGGCTGAACGCGGTGCCGGAGCCCGGCTGCACGGACTCGACGTGCCCGGTGAGCTTGCGCCCGGGATAGGCGTCGATGCGGATTTCGACCGGCTGGCCCGGCCGCATGTCGTTGAGCTGCGTCTCCTTGTAGTTGGCGACGATCCAGACCTCGTCGGGCACGAACATCATCAGGCTCTGGCCCGCGTTGACGAAGGTGCCCTTGGCGCCGCTGAGTTTGACGACGCGCCCGGACTGCGCCGCAACGACACTGGTGTATTGCAGGTTCAGCTTGGCCTGATCGAGCTGCGCCTGCGACTGCTCGAGCTGCGCCCGGGCGCCCTCAAGCTGCGCCTGCAGCGTCTTGATGCCGACTTGCGCGGCTGTCACCGCGGTCTTCGCGCGTTCAGTATTGGCCTGCTGCGCCTGAAGATCGGAGCGGGTCTGCTGCTGGCGCTGCACGGTGCCGGCCCCCTTCTCGACGAGATCCTGAGCGCGCGCGAATTCTTCCTGCGAGAACTGAAGCTGGGCCTGGGCCTGTTCGAGCTGCGCCTCCGCCTGCTTGATCTGCTCCTGCTGCGAAACGATCTGTGCCTCGACATTGGCGATGTTCGCCCTGGCGACCGCGACCTGCGCATTGGCCTGATCGATGGCGATGCGATAGTCGCGCTCGTCGATCTTGGCGAGAAGGTCCCCGGCGTTGACATGCTGGTTGTCCGTGACCGGGATGTCGGTCACGTAGCCGCCGACCTTGGAGGCCACGGAAAAGCTTCGCGCGGCGACGAAGGCATCGTCGGTGGATTCATAGTGGCGCACCTGGAGCCAGTAGAGCAATCCACCGATCAGGGCCGCGAGCAAGACGATCGTGGCAACGGTTGCCAGCAGCCAATGCTCGCGAATCCGGTCTCGCAGCGACGGCGCCTGCGCCGGCTTCGAGTCCTTGGCGTCGGGAGCCTGATCAGGAGATGTCTTCGGAGCTTCCTTCGCCCTCTGCGGCTGCTCCGCGGACGGTCCACGCTCCCGTGTTTGAGCATCCACGGTGAACACCTTTCTCGGGAATCAAACTGGCGGCAGAGCAGCCGAAGCCGGCTCACGCGACGCGAGCCCAACTGCGCCTCGTGATCATGGTTCCGCTTATTGCGAGCACCATCGCGTTCGTGAACGCCTGCCCAAAAAGCGGGCGCGGCACGCTGGGTGCCGCGCCTCGATGTCTCATTGAAACGCACGTGGAGTCAGTGCGTCTTCGTCGCGTGCCATTTCTCGAGATCGGGCTTCACCTCGTCCGATCCCTGCTCCTTTTCCGGAGTGCCCTTCCAGGGCTTGTCCGTCTGCTTGTGCGAACCCCAGTCGCTCTGCTGCCGAGGATCGTCATTAGGCCGTTCCTTGCTCATCGAGCTTCCTTTCGGTGGAAACGCTTACGCGAAGGGGACGCCGTAATAGGAGTTGATGCCGCGCACCGCGGCGTCATCACCCCAGTTCCAATCACTCCGCTCGCCGTATTTCGGCGCGCCTTCCAGCTCCTTCGTGGTGATGCCGGTGACATAGCCGCCAAGCTCCGTGTCGTATTTCAGCGACTGCCACGGCAGCGGATAATGGTCGTTGCCGAGGCCCAGAAATCCGCCGAAGCCGAGCACGGCGTAGGACACCTTGCCGCTGACCTTGTCGATCATCACGCGTTCGATCGAGCCGATCTTGTTGCGATCGGCGCCGTAGACCGATGTTCCCTCGACCTTATCGCTGCCGATCAACCGACCCATCTCGTTTTGGTCCAGTTCACCCTGATTCAACATCTCAATTCTCCACTCAGCCAGTGTGGAGACAACCCGAAGAGGTGCGCGATCGTTCCGGCATGTTCCGTCAGACTTGAGGAACATCGCCGGAAACGGGCGGTTCTCTCAAGTTCAAATCCCGGAATCCAAATACCGGAAAACCAAGGGTCGCCCTCGATGTCCCAGACCGTCTCCGACTTCATCGTTCAACGTCTGCATCAATGGGGCGTGCGCCACCTCTTTGGCTATCCCGGCGATGGCATCAACGGCGTATTCGGCGCCCTCCAGCGCGCTGAGGGCAAGATCGGCTTTGTCCAGGCGCGGCATGAGGAGATGGCCGCCTTCATGGCGACCGCCTATGCGAAGTTCTCTGGCCAACTCGGGGTCTGTATCGCAACTTCAGGCCCCGGCGCCTCGCATCTGATCACCGGGCTCTACGATGCCCTGCTGGATCACCAGCCCGTGCTCGCGATCGTCGGTCAGCAGGCACGCAATGCGCTGGGCGGACATTATCAGCAGGAACTCGATCTCGTCTCGATGTTCAAGGATGTGGCTGGCGCCTATGTCATGCAAGCATCCTCGCCGGCTCAGATCCGGCATCTGATCGATCGGTCGATTCGGATCGCGTTGGCTCGGCGGACGCCAACGGTGATCATCCTGCCCAACGATATCCAGGAGGAGCCCTACGAGGATCCGCCGCGCGCTCACGGCACCCTGCACTCCGGCATCGGCTATAGTGCGCCAAGCATCAAGCCTCGTGACGCTGACCTCGACCGTGCCGCCGAGGTGCTCAACGCCGGCAAGAAGGTCGCGATGCTCGTCGGCGCCGGCGCGCTCCACGCCACCGAGGAGGTGATCGCGGTCGCCGACCGCTTGTCCGCCGGCTGCGCCAAGGCACTGCTCGGGAAGGCGGCGCTCCCGGACGATCTCCCCTGGGTCACCGGCTCGATCGGCTTACTCGGCACCGAGCCCAGCTACAACATGATGATGGAATGCGACACGCTGCTGATGGTCGGCTCCGGGTTTCCGTATTCCGAGTTCCTGCCGAAGGAAGGCGCGGCGCGCGGCGTGCAGATCGATCTCGACGCCAGCATGATGTCGATCCGCTTTCCCATGGAGGTCGGCCTGGTCGGCGATGCCGCCGAGACGCTGCGCGCCCTGCTGCCGCGGCTCGCACCCAAGACCGACGGCGCCTGGCGCCAGGGAATCCAAGAGGGCGTCGCAAAGTGGTGGAAGACGCTCGATGATCGGGCACATCAGCCCGCAGCACCGGTCAATCCGCAGCTCGTCACCTGGGAGCTGTCGCCGCGCCTGCCCGACCGCGCTATCATCACCAGCGATTCCGGCTCCTGCGCCAACTGGTTCGCGCGCGACCTCAAGATGCGCCGCGGCATGACGGCCTCGCTCTCAGGCGGCCTCGCCTCGATGGGTGCCGCAGTGCCCTATGCGCTCGCCGCCAAATACGCCCATTCCGATCGCCCGGTGATTGCCCTCGTTGGCGACGGCGCGATGCAGATGAACAATATGGCCGAGCTGATCACCGCCGCGAAATATTGGCGCGACTGGACGGATCCGCGCTTCATCGTCTGCGTCTTCAACAACGAAGATCTCAACCAGGTGACTTGGGAGCAGCGTATCATCAACGGCGATCCGAAATTTGAGGCATCGCAGCGCATCCCAAACGTTTCCTATTCGCGGTTTGCCGAGCTGATCGGCCTCTCCGGCATCTATGTCGACAGTCCGCAGATGCTGGGCTCGGCCTGGGAGCAGGCGCTGGCGAGCCAGATGCCCGTGGTGCTGGAGGTGAAGACCGACCCCGAAGTGCCGCCGCTGCCGCCGCATATCACCTTGCAGCAGGCCAAGAACTTCTCTCTTGCGCTGCTGAAGGGCGATCCCAACGAGAGCGGAATGATCAAGGGGGCGGCGCGGCAGGTGCTGGAAAAGATCCTGCCTGGAAATGAATGAGGTAAAGCATGAGCGATTTCCGCGATATCCAGCACGGCGTCAACGATCCTGTGGATGGCCTCGACGTGAAGCGGCAGATCAATGATAACCGGACGCCGCACGAGCGAGCACAACGCCATGCAGACGTGCGTGCCGAGGCCACCGCGACGCCGACCGAGCCGTTTCTGCCCGAACGGCTTCGGCGCAAGCCGACGGATCCCATCAACCCACGGAGCGGGCGGAGACCGACGGATTAGCCGTTAGGAACTCCGGCCGCTGCAGCGTGTTGGTGGGCGCAACGTCGCGCGGCGAGAGGCTGCGCCCATTCGAAGGGATCGGACCATGAAACGTACAATCATCGCAGCTGCCTGCGTGCTGCTCGCAGGGCCCGCGCTCGCCCAGTCGCTCGGCGAGAAGACCGGCGTCAACTCGGCGCTCGGCGTCGCGCCTGCCACCGCCGACTTCGTCAAGGAAGTCGCCATCAGCGACATGTTCGAGATCGAATCGAGCAAACTTGCCGAGCAGAAAGGCAACGCGCAGGAGAAGACTTTTGCGCAACAGATGGTGACCGACCACACCAAGACCAGCAGCGAACTGAAGGGCCTGGTCAGCGGCGGCAAGGTGCAGGCGACCCTGCCGACAGCACTCGACAGCTCGCATCAGAGCAAGCTCGACAAGCTCAAGAGCGCGAACGGCAAGGACTTCAGCTCGGATTACAATTCGTACCAGGTCAGTGCCCATGAGGACGCGGTCTCGCTGTTCGAGCGTTACGCCAAGGGCGGCGACAATTCCGACCTGAAGGATTGGGCCGGCAAGACGCTGCCGGCGCTCAAGCACCATCTCGACATGGCCAAGGAGCTCGGCAAGGCGCCGAGCGTCGGCCAGACCAAGTAAACATGGTTCAAGTAAACTTTGTTTGAGGACGCCGGACCTTCCGGCGTCCTTTCGTCTAGCAACGATGCCTCGCGCCGCGCATTGGCATTCGCAAAAGCGCGGTGCCTCTCATGACGAAACCTGACAAGACTTCACTTTCCCGCCGGCACGTCGTCCAAGCGGCGAGCGCAACGCTTGCTGCCGTTTCGCTGGCCTCTTCCACAGCGAAAGGAGACACGTCCATGGCCGAGCAGAAAATGGCCGAGCACAAACTGGTCGATCCAGTCGCCCGTTTTCCAAAGCCGCCGTTCAAAAAACAGTCGCAGCCCTGGCCTGGCCTCGCCGGCAAGATGGAGCCGCCCCCGGATCACGGCGAGACCAGCTACAAGGGCTCCGGCCGGCTCGCCGGGCGCAAGGCGCTGATCACCGGCGGGGATTCCGGTATGGGCCGCGCCGCTGCGATAGCTTACGCACGCGAAGGCGCCGACGTCGCCATCAACTATCTAGCGGCGGAAGAGCCGGATGCGCAGGACGTCATCGCGCTGATCAAGAAGGAAGGGCGTACCGGGCTCGCGATTCCAGGCGACCTCAAGGATGAGGCTTTCTGCAAGAAGCTGGTCGAGCAGGCCGTCCAAGGTCTCGGTGGACTCGACGTCCTCGTCTGCAACGCGGCGCGGCAGCAGACACGTGCGTCCATTCTCGACGTCTCCTCGGAAGACTTCGATGCGACGATGAAGACCAACATCTATGCGCCGTTCTGGATCATCAAGGCGGCACTGCCGCATTTGAAGCCAGGCTCGTGCATCATCGGCACGACGTCCGAGCAGGCTTACGACCCCTCACCCGATCTCTACGACTATGCGCAGACCAAGGCGGCGACGATGAACTACGTGAAGTCGCTGGCGAAGCAGCTCGCCTCGAAGGGCATTCGCGTCAATGGCGTCGCCCCGGGACCGATCTGGACGCCGCTCCAGGTCTCCGGCGGCGCCACGATGGAAAAGCTCGAAAAATTCGGCGGCATGACGCCGCTCGGCCGTCCCGGCCAGCCCGCCGAACTGGCCTCCATTTACGTGCAGCTTGCCGCAGCCGACGCGAGCTATGCGACCGGCCAGGTGTATGGGTCCGCTGGTGGATCGGGACAGCCGTAGCCCGGCCCTGCAGGCGGCTGCCCCGAGGTCGAACTCAGGAACCTTCTTTGTCTGCGGGCTTTACAAAACTGTCATGAAGGACATCACGCTTGCAGACCGATGGCATTAGTAGAGGTCAAACCCAGCCGGATCGACACCGCGATCGCGGATAAGATCGCTGATCACACCAATTCAGGCATCGAGCATACCGCGCAGACATTGACCTGGGCCGCCGACGAGCACGTGCTGCTCGCGCTGGCCGCAATAGGGTGGCTCTATACTCACATTCGGCAGCCGCAACAGCGGCCCGTGGCAAATCACATTCTGGCCGTGTCGTTGGCGACGGCCGTCCTGCCGCATGTCCTGAAATCCGTATTCGATCAGACCAGGCCAGACCGGCTGACCATACGCGGACACCGAAATGGAGTACCCATCTCAGGACAGGCGCGCGACGCTTTCCCCTCCGGTCACGCGGTCCATATGGGCGCACTTGCCTCGGCGGCGGGCTTGCTGCCGAAGACGCCGCGCCGATTGCTGCGCACGGCCGCGATCGCGCTGTCGCTGACACGGATCGCGGTGCTCGCGCATTGGGCAAGCGACGTGGTTGCAGGCTTTGCGCTTGGCGCTGCCGTAGAGAGACTCTTGCGGCCATGGACATTGACGCAATCGTTCCGCAAGCAAGTCAATCGGCGGGAAAAGCCGTGACCGAATATATCGTGCGCTTCATCGCCGGTGGCATCATCGTCTCCGCTTTTGCGATCTTGGGCGATATGCTGAAGCCCAAAAGTTTTGCGGGGTTGCTCGGCGCAGCACCGTCAGTCGCACTCGCGACGCTCGGCATCGCCGTTGTCCAGCACGGCCCACAATATGCCGCGGCCGAAAGCTGGACGATGATCTATGGCGCGGTCGCGCTCGGCTGCTACAGCGTCGTGGTGTGCCATCTGCTGATCAGATACCGTGTATCCGCGCTGCCCGCGACGGTCCTGGCTGTCATCGTGTGGCTGGTGGTCGCCTTCGGCCTGCTCGCCGGCTTCGGAGGTGCGGCCTGATGCCGGTCAAGCTGTCGCTCTCCGCGCTGAAGCAGACACGCTGGTACGAATACGGCATTCGTTTCCTGCTCGGTGGCTTGGCGACCGTGCTCGCGGGGGTTCTGGGAGCGCGCTTCGGTGTGTCCGTGGGCGGACTTTTCCTTGCGCTTCCCGCCATCTTCTGCGCGAGCGCCACGCTGGTCGAAAGCCATGAACGCCGCACCAAGGAGAAGGCCGGCCTCAGCGGCACGCGCCGCGGGCAAGAGGCCGCCGCGCTCGACGCGGCTGGCGCCGCCTGGGGAAGCATCGGTCTCCTGGCATTCGCCGCCGTCTTTCATTTCACCGTGGCTGCGAGCGTTCCGGGCGCCTTCGCTGCCGCGTTGATAGCCGGGGCCGTCATTTCGGTGTTGGCTTGGTGGCTCAGGCGCAAGCTGCGCATCGTCTCCCGCAAACCGCACCGATCAGCTCCTTCGCTATCAGCAAAGGGCTCTCCCCTGGCGAAGCGCTAGCCCGCTTTGGCCTGCGTCGACGGCTGCAATCTCGGCGGTTGAAGGCCCGGGCTGTTGGCCCAGCGCTCGACCTGCTCGATCACCTTCTGGTGGCTCGGGCGCACCGGCTTGGGTGCGTCGCTCTCTTCGACATGGTTGCGGGGCAATCTGACTTCGTTCGTCATGACGTCTCTCCCATTTGCCGGGAGTATACACCTGCCCAAGGACCTTTGCATCATATAACTTATTGAAGTTGTTGATCTTTTTAACTCACTTGGCGCCGTAGCCGCATCTTGTGGAACCGCGGCCGAATGAGTTCGTTGAGTAAACTACTCAACTTGCTCATTTTGGATGATTGATCATGAACGACCTTCGCGCCGAGCGGCTCCAGGTCATGCTGTCACCGGAAGAACTGGCCGCGGTTGACGACTTCCGGTTCAAACATCGCATGCCGACGCGAGCCGCAGCCGTGCGCGAGCTCCTGAAGCTCGGACTCGCCACCGCAGCGGTCGATGCAGGGGCGAATGTCAAATCGAGCAGGTTCGGGGTTTTCGGGCGCGGCCCGGACGGCCATACGCAACCGCATCCGCAGCGCGACGCCGAGGATTAGTCCAGCCTGATGCTCAAGAAAACGGCCCCGGCACGGGTGCCGGGGCCGTCCTTGGAGATTGCTTCCGGATCACCGGGGGCATGACAACCGGAAGCAATCCCTCGACTCTTTGCGTGCGAATTCGTTCCTGATGGAATTAGGCGTGCAAATTCGTTCCTGATGAATTAGCCGCTCGGCGCGTCGCCGGAATCATCCGGCGCCATACCGGAGCCGGGCGTCTTGCTGTTGTCATTCAGCTTGGGATCGCGCGTGGCCTCACGAGAGGGCGAGCCCGTTGGCTCCGACTTGTGCACGGTCTGCGCACGCTGCTTGTCCCGCGGCTGCTGTTCACCGCGCTGATCTCTGATAATGCCTTGGTCGGAATGGGCCATGATAGCTCTCGCCTCTTTGCTGTGTCGAAGCGCTTACGCGCCGAAGCGTCGAAGGTTCCGACCCGCGAGATCAGACCGCTAACTGTGCGCTGAGTGCACCGGGGCCGATGCATTTTCATGATGCACCTGCCGCACCGTCGTCACTGTGGCGAACGCGACCGACACGCCAAAGGCAAAAATGAGCGAAAGAAGAGCCAGACGTGGAGCCATTGCAAAAACCTCCCGGAATAGGAAATCAACGCGACCGACTGTTACGAATGATCCTGCTTGCCGTCCGTGAGCAGTCTCACACGCAGATCCACGAAACGAGAGGGTTACGCATCCTGCTTTTGACGGATGCGGGCTGGAACGGGCGGCACCTCGCCGTCGAGCCAATCCTGCTCGTTGGCGAGTGCCGTCCACGCATTCGCCATGCGCAGAAAACGATTATGTGACGGCTGTCCTTCAGCGCGCTCAGCGAGCTGGAGGCAGTTGTCGGCGTTATCCCTGAAGATCTCGGACTGTTTCATCAACATGAATTGGGGACGGAACCGTCGCGTCGCAACCGCCCTTACCGGATCGTAACATCTGCGGAACTTTCGACCGCCATCCGCCATTGGATGTCCATGCGGATTTTTCTCGCGATAGTTTTGGCATTTATCAGCACGGCAGCGCTTGCCGACAGCACCGGGGAGCGAAGGCCCGCCGGCCGCACGCCGACCGCAACCGAGACCATCAGCGACCTCTACACCTTCAGCCGCTTCCAGCAGGGCCTGCTGGAGAGCACCGACCTGAAGGGCAATGCCGAGGTCAAGAACCTCGCCGCCCTGCGCGCCGAGGAAGCGGCCCGGCGCGACAAGGCTCTGAAGCAAATTCAAGAGGCGATCGGCACCGAACCGCGCGTCGCCAAGACGACCCCGGCGAGCGCGAGCATGGTCGAACCCGAAACTTCGGACGGACCGACTTTCGTCAGAAGCTTCTATGCCGCGCAGATTCCCGAATATGAATCGGTGATCGACCTGCTCGAGCGTTATCTGAAGGCACCCGACAATGCCGCGCTTGCAGCGTTCGCGCGCGAGCAGCTCCCGATGTTGCGCTCGCAGGTCAAGGACGCCGAGCGCACCATGGCGGACAAGTAGGGCTGCCAAGCACCCTTACTTTTGCCGGCTCTCCGGCTGCGCGCTGCGGCTGCCCTCCAGCATTTTGTCGCGGCCGGCATCCCCATTGTCATCCTTGCCGCCCGAACTCGACGTGCCGCTACCGCTGGGATTAGACCGGGTGGACGTACCCGTGGTTGGTGTGTCCGCGCGTGGGGTGGCAGAGCTTGCGGCGGGATCGCCGGTGACGGCCCCGCGGCCGCTGGGCGCGCCGCCCTGTGCGAACGCCGATCCGGCCAACAACATCACGGTCCCGATGACGACAAATCCTGCTTTCATGTGCGCTCTCCCTGCATCTGCGGGCTAACGGCAGGCCCGGCGCTCCGTTCCGGAAGGCAGATGACCAAGTCGCTGAAAACAAACCGATCTGCCGGCCCGGAAAGACTGGAACCGGATGGAACCATTCCGAGGGATGGCACTTATGTTAATCGGGCTGAGCAAAGCAGGTTCCACTTCCGGGCGCCGTGACGTTGGCGCTTGATTTCGAATTTGGCTGACGCTCTATTTTGATAAACCGCGTCTCGCCTGGGAATCGGCCGACGCCTGCGGGGGAATCAGTATGAGCGACCTCGATCCCGGATCTGCATCACGTTCCGGTCGTCGCGTTCCAAAGCCAAAAACCAACGGCATGTCGGAGCCTGATTCCCGGGCAGAATTGCTGCTCGCCCTGCAGGCCGTGCGCAATGGCGACTTCTCCGTGCGGATGAGCGGCGACTATCTCGGCATCGACGGCAAGCTCGCCGATACTTTCAACGACATCATCGCCGCCAATCAGCGCATGGCGCAACAGCTCGAGCTGGTCGGCCAGGTCGTGGGCCGCGAGGGCAAGACGCGGCAGCGCGTGAAGTTTGGGCTGGCCTCGGGGTCCTGGGCCGACATGGAAGGCTCGGTCAACACGCTGATCGACGATTTGCTGTGGCCGACGCGCGAAGTGACGCGCGCGGTCGCAGCCGTGGCGCAGGGCGACCTGCTCCAGACCGTCAAGCTCGACGTCGATGGCCGACCCCTGCGCGGCGAATTCCTGCAGTCGGCGACCATCGTCAACACCATGATCAAGCAGCTCGGCGTGTTTACCTCGGAGGTGACGCGCGTGGCGCGCGAGGTCGGCACCGAAGGCAAGCTCGGCGGCCAGGCCCAGGTGCCTGAGGTGACCGGCGTCTGGAAGGATCTGACCGAGAGCGTCAACTCGATGGCGAACAACCTGACCAACCAGGTTCGCAACATCGCCGAGGTGACGATCGCAGTTGCGAACGGCGACCTCTCGAAGAAGATCACGGTCGACGTCCGCGGCGAGATCCTTCAGCTCAAGGAAGCCATCAACACGATGGTGGACCAGCTCCGTTCCTTTGCCTCGGAAGTGACGCGCGTGGCGCGCGAGGTCGGCACCGACGGCAAGCTTGGCGGCCAGGCCATCGTGCCAGGCGTCGCCGGTACCTGGAAGGATCTCACCGACAGCGTCAACGCGATGTGCGGCAACCTCACCGCGCAGGTGCGCAACATCGCCAACGTCACTACCGCCGTGGCGCGCGGCGACCTCTCGCGCAAGATCACGGTGGACGTCCGCGGCGAGATCCTGGAGCTGAAGGACACCATCAACACCATGGTGGACCAGCTCAACTCGTTCGCCTCGGAAGTGACGCGCGTCGCGCGCGAGGTCGGCACCGAAGGCAAGCTCGGCGGCCAGGCCCAGGTGCCGGGCGTGGCCGGTACCTGGAAGGACCTCACCGACAACGTCAACTTCATGGCGTCGAACCTCACCGCGCAGGTCCGCAACATCGCCGATGTTGCCACGGCCATCGCGAGCGGCGACCTCTCGAAGAAGATCACGGTGAACGTCTCGGGCGAAATCCTTCAGTTGAAGGAAACGCTCAACACCATGGTCGACCAGCTCAACGCCTTCGCCGGCGAAGTCACGCGCGTCGCGCGCGAGGTCGGCACTGAGGGCCGGCTCGGCGGCCAGGCCAACGTGCTCGGCGTCGCCGGCACCTGGAAGGACTTGACCGAGAGCGTCAACTCGATGGCCTCGAACCTCACCGCGCAGGTCCGCAACATCGCCGAGGTGACGACAGCGGTCGCGGGCGGCGATTTGTCGAAAAAGATCACCGTCGATGTCCGCGGCGAGATCCTGGAGCTGAAAGACACCATCAACACCATGGTGGACCAGCTCAACGCCTTCGCCGGTGAAGTCACGCGCGTCGCGCGCGAGGTCGGCACGGAAGGCAAACTCGGCGGCCAGGCCCAGGTGCGCGGCGTCGCCGGCACCTGGAAGGATCTCACCGACAGCGTCAACTCGATGGCCTCGAACCTGACCGGCCAGGTCCGCAACATCGCCGAAGTCGCGACCGCGGTGGCCAAGGGCGATTTGTCGAAGAAGATCACCGTCAACGTGTCCGGCGAAATCCTTCAGTTGAAGGAAACGCTCAACACCATGGTGGACCAGCTCAACGCCTTCGCCGGCGAAGTCACGCGCGTCGCGCGCGAGGTCGGCACCGAAGGCAAGCTCGGCGGCCAGGCCGAAGTCCCCGGCGTCGCCGGCACCTGGAAGGACCTCACCGACAGCGTCAACTCGATGGCGGGCAACCTCACCGCCCAGGTCCGCAACATCGCCGAAGTCGCGACTGCGATCGCCGGTGGCGACTTGTCGCGCAAGATCACCGTGGACGTGCGCGGCGAGATCCTTCAGCTCAAGGACACGCTGAACACGATGGTCGACCAGCTCAACCGCTTCGCGGGCGAGGTGACGCGCGTCGCGCGCGAGGTCGGCACCGAAGGTCGGCTCGGCGGCCAGGCCAACGTGCCCGGCGTCGCCGGCACCTGGAAAGATCTCACCGACAGCGTCAATTCGATGGCGGGCAACCTCACCGCCCAGGTCCGCAACATCGCCGAAGTGACCACCGCCGTGGCGCGCGGCGACCTCTCGCGCAAGATCACCGTCGACGTCCGTGGTGAAATTTTGGAGCTGAAGAACACCATCAACACCATGGTGGACCAGCTCAACGGCTTTGCCGGTGAAGTGACGCGCGTCGCGCGCGAGGTCGGCACCGAAGGCAAGCTTGGCGGCCAGGCCGAGGTGCCCGGCGTTGCGGGCACCTGGAAGGATCTCACCGACAACGTCAACTTCATGGCCTCGAACTTGACGGCGCAGGTCCGCAACATCGCCGAGGTCGCGACCGCGATCGCCGGCGGCGACCTGTCGAAGAAGATCACGGTGGACGTGCGCGGCGAGATTCTGCTGCTCAAGGACACCTTGAACACCATGGTCGAGCAGCTCCGCTCCTTCGCCGCCGAAGTCACGCGCGTCGCGCGCGAGGTCGGCACCGAGGGCCGGCTCGGCGGCCAGGCCGTCGTGCCCGGCGTCGGCGGCACCTGGAAGGACCTCACCGACAACGTCAACCTGCTGGCCGCGAACCTCACCACCCAGGTCCGCAACATCGCCGAAGTCACCACCGCCGTCGCGCGCGGCGACCTGTCGCGCAAGATCACCGTCGACGTGAAGGGCGAAATTCTCGAGCTCAAGAACACCATCAACACCATGGTGGACCAGCTCAATGCGTTCGCCGGCGAAGTGACGCGCGTGGCCCGCGAGGTCGGCACCGAAGGCGAACTCGGCGGCCAGGCCCAGGTGCCCGGCGTCGCCGGCACCTGGAAGGATCTCACCGACACCGTCAACTTCATGGCGGCGAACCTGACCGAGCAGGTCCGCGGCATCGTCAAGGTGGTGACCGCGGTCGCCAACGGCGACCTCAAGCAGAACCTCACCGTGAAATCGAAAGGCGAGGTCGCGGCACTGGCTGACACCATCAACAACATGACCGAGACGCTTGCGACCTTCGCCGACCAGGTGACGTCGGTGGCGCGCGAGGTCGGCGTCGAGGGCCGGCTCGGCGGTCAGGCCGACGTGCCCGGCGCCGCGGGCACCTGGAAGGATCTCACCGGCAACGTCAATTTGCTGGCGGCCAACCTCACCTCGCAGGTGCGTGCGATCGCAGAAGTGGCGACCGCCGTGACCAAGGGTGACCTGACGCGGTCGATCCAGGTCGACGCCCGTGGCGAGGTCGCGGAGCTGAAAGACAACATCAACACGATGATCACGAACCTCCGTCTCACGACGGATGTGAACACCGAACAGGACTGGCTGAAGACCAATCTGGCGAAATTCACCAACATGCTTCAGGGCCAGCGCGACCTCACCACCGTCGGTCGCCTGCTGCTGACCGAATTGTCACCGCTGGTGAACGCGCATACCGGCGTGATCTATCAGGTCGAGAACGAAGACAATCCTCGGCTCCTGCTGCTTGCCTCCTATGCCGGCGACGGCGTCTATCCGTATCCGCGCGTGCTGCCATTCGGCGACGGCCTGATCGGCCAATGCGCGCTCGACCGGCGCCCGCGCGTGATTGCGGACATTCCGCCCGACGTGGTGCCGATCAATTCGGCGCTGCTTCGCGTCGCGCCGAAGAACCTCGTGGTGCTGCCGGTGCTGTTCGAAGGCCAGGTCAAAGCGGTCATCGAGCTCGCCTCGCTCACCTCCTTCACGACCTCGCAGATGACCTTCCTGGAGCAGCTCACGGACTCGATCGGGATCGTGCTCAACTCGATCGAGGCGACGATGCAGACCGAAGGCCTGCTCAAGCAGTCGCAGCAGCTCGCCGGCGAGCTCCAGACCCAGCAGCGCGAATTGCAGCAGACCAATGATCAGCTCGAACAGAAGGCGCAGCAGCTCGCCGAGCGCAATGTCGAAGTCGAGCGCAAGAACCAGGAGATCGAGCAGGCCCGCCGCGCACTGGAGGAAAAGGCGACCGAGCTCGCGCTGACCTCGAAGTACAAGTCCGAATTCCTGGCCAATATGAGCCACGAGCTGCGCACGCCGCTGAACTCGATCCTGATCCTCGGCCAGCAGCTCACCGACAACCCCGACGGCAATCTCACCGGCAAGCAGGTCGAATTCGCCCGCACCATCCATGGCGCCGGCACCGACCTGCTCAATCTCATCAGCGACATTCTCGATCTCTCCAAGATCGAGTCCGGTACGGTGACGGTCGACGCCGAGGAAATCCTGACCGCGAACCTGCTCGAAACGGTCGGGCGGCCGTTCCGTCACGAGGCGGAGAACCGCAATTTGTCGTTCAAGATCGACGTCGATCCGAACCTCGCGCGCAGCCTCGTCACCGACTCCAAGCGCCTGCAGCAGGTTTTGAAGAACCTGCTCTCCAACGCCTTCAAGTTCACCGCCGAAGGCGAGGTGCGCCTGAAGGTCGCCGCCGCGGTCGGCGGCTGGGGCACGGATCATCCCGTGCTGAACTCGGCGCCGGCGGTGATCGCATTCGAAGTGTCCGATACCGGCATCGGCATCCCCCTGGAGAAGCAGAAGCTGATCTTCGAGGCCTTCCAGCAAGCCGATGCCGGCACCAGCCGCAAATATGGCGGCACCGGGCTCGGCCTTGCGATCAGCCGCGAGCTCGCAAGCCTGCTCGGCGGCGAGATCCACCTGCGCAGCTTGCCGGGCAAGGGCTCGTGCTTCACGCTTTACCTGCCGCTGAAATATTCGGGTCCGACGCTCGCGCCCCGCGCGGCGCCCCAACAGAGCCAGCCGCCGGCGCTGCAGCCTGCGACAGCCGAACCGCAGCGTGTGATCGAGCAGCTTCCCGACGACCGGCTCAACCTCGAACCAGGCGACAGCATCCTCCTGATCGTCGAGGACGACCCGCATTACGCGCGTGTGCTGGTCGATCTCGCGCGCGACAAGGGCTTCAAGGTGCTGGTCGCCGCCCGCGGCGCGGAGGCGCTGGAGCTTGCAAAGCAGTACCAGCCGAGGGCCGTCTCCCTCGACGTATTCCTGCCTGATATGCTCGGCTGGACCGTGCTGAGCCAGCTCAAGCACAATCCGCTGACCCGCCACATCCCCGTGCAGATCATCACGCTCGACGAGGACCGCCAGCATGCGCTGGCGCGCGGCGCCTTCTCCTTCGTCAACAAGCCGACGACGACCGAGGGCGTCTCGGCCGCGCTGACGCAGATCAAGGAATATGCGCGGCCGCGGCGCAAGCGGCTGCTGATCGTCGAGGACAACGAGGCCGAGCAGCTCTCGATCCGCGAGCTCCTGCACCACGACGACATCGAGATCGTGACGACCGGCACCGGCGCCGACGCGCTCTCGATGCTGCGTGAGAACCCCTGTGATTGCGTCGTGCTCGACCTGCGCCTGCCCGACATGACCGGCTTCGAGGTGCTGGATCAGATCCGCAACGACGACGCGCTATCGAATGTTCCGGTCGTCGTCTTCACCGGCCGCGAGCTGTCGGCCGAGGAAGATGCGGAACTCCACACCATGGCGCGGAGCATCGTGGTCAAGGGCGTGGAATCGCCGGAGCGACTGCTTGACGAGACCGCGCTGTTCCTGCACCGCGTGATCACGGAGTTGCCGATCGAGAAGCAGCGCATGCTCGAGAAGCTGAACAGTTCCGACGAAGACCTGATCGGCAAGACCGCCCTGCTCGTCGACGACGACGCCCGCAACATCTTCGCGCTGTCGAGCGTGCTGGAGCGGCGCGGCATGAAGGTGCTGACGGCCACGACCGGCAACGAGGCGGTGGCCCTGGTTGAATCCAATCCGGAGATCGCCATCGTGCTGATGGACATCATGATGCCGCAGATGGATGGCTATCAGACCATCGGCGTCATTCGTGAAAATCCGACCTTCGCCCGTCTTCCGATCATCGCGTTGACGGCCAAAGCCATGAAGGGCGACCGCGAGAAATGCCTCGAGGCCGGCGCGTCCGACTACCTCGCCAAACCCGTCAACACCGATCAATTGCTGCTTGCAATCCGCATGTGGCTGCACCGCTGAGTTGGATGCCCGTATGGACCACGAAAAGGTCAACATCCTCCTCGTCGACGACCAGCCGGCCAAGCTGCTCGCCTATGAGGTGATCCTGAAGGATCTCGGCCAGAACCTCGTGATCGCCTCGTCCGGTCGGGAGGGTCTGGAGGTGCTGCTCAAGACCGAGATCGCGGTGATCCTGGTCGACGTCTGCATGCCCGAGCTCGACGGCTTCGAGCTCGCCGCGATGATCCGCGAGCACCCGCGCTTCCAGAAGACCGCGATGATCTTCATCTCGGCCATTCAAGTCAGCGACATCGACCGCCTGCGCGGCTACGAGATGGGCGCCGTCGACTACGTCCCCGTGCCGGTCGTGCCGGAGGTGCTGCGCGCCAAGGTCAAGGTGTTTGCAGAACTCTATCGCAAGACGCGCGAACTCGAGCGGCTGAACCAGGATCTCGAGGACCGCGTGCGTGCACGCACGGCCGAGCTGGAGAATTCCACCGCAAAGCTCCGCGAGAGCGAAGAGCGGCGCAGCATGGCGATCGCCGCCGGCAAGATGGGTTCGTGGGACTGGGACTGGGTCACCGGCGACTGGATGTGGGACGAGGGGCAATACCGCATCTTTGGTGTTGGCCCGGACAGCTTCGAGGTGAATCCGGCCAACGTTCAGGCGCTGTTGCATCCGGATGACGTCGATCAGTTGCGCAAGGCGATCGCCGAATTCAACAAGGGCACACGCTCCTATGAAACGGAGTTCCGCATCGTGCGGCCCGACGGCGATGTGCGCTGGTGTGTCGGCACGGCCGCCGCCACGGTTGACGATAGCGGTCGGGTCATGCGCGTCAGCGGCGTGACGGTGGACATCACCGAACGCAAGCGCGCCGAGGAACGGCAGACTCTCCTGGCGCGGGAAGTCGATCATCGCGCCAAGAATGCGCTGGCGCTGGCGCAATCGATCGTGCGCCTCACCCGCGCCGACGAGGTGAAAGCCTATGTCAGCGCCGTCGAGGGGCGCATCAATGCACTGGCGCGCGTGCACACGATCCTGTCGCTATCGAGCTGGCAGGGCGCCGAACTCTCGAAGCTGATCGACGAGGAGCTTGCGCCCTATTCCCTCGGCGGCCAGATCAAATTGGCGGGATCCGAAGTTCAGTTGCTGCCGGCAACCGCCCAGACGCTGGCGCTGGCGCTGCATGAGCTTTTCACCAACTCGGCGAAGTATGGCGCGCTCTCGACGCGGACGGGACGGCTCGCGATCGGCTGGCAGGTCGAGGACGAGCTGCTCACGCTGACTTGGGAGGAGTCCGGCGGCCCGCTCGTCATGACGCCGAAATCCCGCGGGTTTGGTACGCGGAGCCTGCTTGCGAGCGTCGAGTCCCAGCTCGGCGGGCAGGCGCGTTTCGATTGGCGCGCCGAGGGTCTGTTGTGCCGGCTCGAGGTGCCGTTGGTCCGCAAGACTGCCGCGACGACCGCGCCCGGCAACTTCGAAGCCGCCAGCTCCGCCGAATTGCAGCGCGCGTCCGGTTAACCGGAGGCCGCACTCTTCCTGGGCTGCGTCGTTTGCAGCTCGCGCGCGACCCGTCCTTCAAGCCAGGCTTCCGTTTGGGCGAGATCGCGCAGAGCCTTGGCATAGCGGCACGCCGCGCTTCGCTCCGCGCCGCGGGGCAGCTTGCGGGCCTTGCGGAGGATGTCCGCAGCGGCGTTACGATAAGCCAGAGAGCGATAGAGAAAGACCACCTTACCCATATCGAATGTTCCCGTGTTGCGTGGTCATTCTTGCCCACCCGGCATGAACGTCGGATGAAGCGCAGGATGACAATTCCTTCATGCGGGTGGAACCGGCGCGTGACGCAGGCGTTGCATGCGAGATTGGGATAGAGTTCCATGCGCGCGAAGAAGTCGTCGGACCTGATCTCTCCCAGCGGGCTCATCAAGCTGATGACGCACGCCATGATGGGCGCAGCCCTCGGGCTCGCTTTCAGCCTCGTGCTCGTGCTGTCCAATCCAGGCGTCGCCAATTTGCTAAGTCACGGCGGAAGCCAGGCCGTAGTCGTTTTCGCTCTCACATTCGTGACGACGTTCGCGATCGGCGCGACATTGACCGGCGTCGTATTCATCCTCGCAGAGGACAAGCAATCTTGAAGGATGCGTCCTTTACCGGAACTTCCTTTGTTCGGAACTCCTGCGACGAATGGCAGTTGGCTGCCTGCGTCAATTCAACTCAGGGAGTTCCCGCACATGAAGACCACAAAGCTCGCTCTTGCCGTGATGTTGGCCACCGGCCTCGCCGCCGCACCGTTCGCCGTGCAGGCCAAGTCGCACAAGGCAAAACACGGATCCTCGATGTCGTCGTCGCAGACCACCACGGGCGCCAACACCAAGCCCTCCAAGGGTGCTGATCCCTCCGGTCAGGGCGGCTCCGGCCCCGGCTCCGACCAAGGCGGCACCATGACGAACAACAAGAGCGGCATGAGCAACACCAAGTAGGTTTTGTTCGTCCAACTCATAGAGGCCCCGCGATCGCGGGGCCTTTTTGCTTATGGTGTTCGAACGAACTTTTTCTCGGGTCGCGTTGCGCGCACGCTTCAGCTACGATGGCTGCCCAGGATGTCAGGATGAACGCCGGTGGGATCAGCTCTCACCAGATGATCGAGTCGTGCGCGCTTGCGCGCGATCAAGAGCTGGGCCGCGGCGTCGTCGAGCCCCTCGCGTTGCAACTGCCGGATCGCAGAGCCCAGTTCGAGAATCTCGGCGCGCAGCTTTAGAATCCGGTATGCATCCGGGTCTTCCTCCACCGTGCGCTCCCAGCTCTCAGGGGCGCGCGATCACGCGCAGAGGACTACCTGATGTCTTCGCTGAGCGAAGACGCATCCTGTCGCGGACATTCGGCAGGACATCGCCGCCACCCGCAGCTTTCCATTCGCCGATCAGCAGATTGATTTTCCGGCGCAGATCCATCTGCGCCAGCGCCTTCTCTGTGCAATCGTGCTCGCGGTCGACGAGTTCGCGGACGGACACCTCGATATCGGCCATTTCCAGCCTCAAGGCGCTGATTTTACGTCGAATTTCATTAATTCTGTTGTCCATGACTTGTTAGAACAAAATAAGAACATATAGTCAAGTCACAATTTCAGAAGGGAGAAGCGACATGCAGGTTCAGCGTAAATACGACGCCAAGACTTTCCTCACCGCCAAGACTTTCCTCACCGAGCAGATGACGCGGGCGCAGGGCCTCCGGCTGAAACGGCTGAGCGAAGAGGCGTATCAACCCGCGCAATATGCGCGGGATCTGTCCTCCAGCGAGGCAGCGCGGCGCATTCAGGTGCTGGAAGCCGAGATCGAGCTGGCGGATTCGTTCTAGACTAAGCCGCGTATCCGGGACGTGCATGCGCGCTTTCGGAACCATGCCTGTCTCGGATTGTTTTCCCAGGCCAAGGGAGAACATGCATGGCACGCAAGGCAAAGAAGCGCCGCTACTCGCGCAGCTCCGGCAGCGATGTCGAAAGTGAGATGAAGCGCTACAAGAAGGGTACCGCCAAAAGCGGACCGGGCGGTCGAGGCGGACGCGTGAAGAGCCGCAAGCAGGCAATCGCGATCGGCCTGTCGAAAGCGCGCAAGAAGGGCAAGAAGGTCCCGAAGAAAGCCGCAAAGCGGAAGACGTCCAAGAAGACCTCAAAGAAGACATCTCGGAAAACATCCAAGAAGACTTCGAAGAAGAGTTCGAAGAAAAGGTCGAAGCGCAAATCCTCCAAACGGTCGCGCTGACCTCCGTCAGATCATGCTGCCCGGCATGAAGCAGCGAATCGAAACGCCGAACGCGGTCTTCACCGGCCACACCATGGTGCGGCCGGCCCGGTTCGGCTCGGTGATCACGGCTTCGTCCGGCACCTCGACCCACTCGCCGTCGAGCCGCACGCGATAATGTCCATTGTGCGAGTCCCAATCGGGATCGGCGACGGCAAACCCATCTGCATCCGAGCAGCACGGACCGAGATGGCTGCGCAGGCCATCGAACCATGGCTTGAGGGGAGAGTCCGCGTAGCGGCCATCGTCACGCCCGAGAGCGTTTCCACCCCACAGCACGAATGGCGCCACGAGCAGCGCAGTCCTTAGCGAGAGCTTCAATCGATCCATGTCGGCACCGATCAATACGAATTGCCGGCCGGCTCAGCGGCGACAAGTTCGAAGTTCCACGCTTGCAATCGTCGGCGGCTTCATTGCCGCCGAGTCCATACGAGATCCGCAATTGTGATGAGCGAACACGGCTTTTTCGGACGAACCGGGTCATCCTCCCTGCCGTTAACGAGAATGTTATCGGCGGGCATCCGGAATCCGGAAGGCGAACAGGAAAGGCGGCCCTTGGGCCGCCTTTTTGGACTTGCGCCGATCGACGTTCGACTTATGCGAGCGGCACCGCGACGAACCGGGTCGCCTGTGCGCTTCTGACCTGCAGCAGCACGCTGCGCTTGCCGGACGATTTCGCCTGCGCCAGCTCCGAACGGACATCGCCGATATTGGCGACGGCCTTGCCGCCGACATTGAGGATGACGTCGCCGGTCTGGATGCCGCGTTGCGCGGCCGGCCCTTGCGGATCGACTTCAGTGACGACGACGCCCTTCTGGCCGGCGCCCTGGATGTCCCCGGCCGGAGCCAGGCTGAGTCCGAGACGCGGCGGCATGCCGGCATCTGGCTGCGACTTGCCCTCGTCGGCTCTTGCCTGCCGCTCGTTCGGCAACTCGCCGAGCGCCAATGTCACCGTCTTGCTGTCGCCCTTGTGGACGACGTCGAGCTTCACGGACGTGCCTGGCGCCAGGGTGGCGATGGTGCGGGCGAGATCGCGGGAATCCTTGATCGCAGTGCCGTTGACGGCGGTGATGACGTCGCCCGCCTCGATGCCCGCCTTCGCCGCCGGGCTGCCATCCTGCGGATTGTCGACGATCGCGCCGCGCGCCTCCTTGAGGCCGAGGCTGTCGGCGATATCCGATGTCACCGGCTGCACCTGCACGCCGAGCCAGCCGCGAGTGACCGCGCCCTTGTCCTTCAACTGTGCGACGACGAGCTTTGCGGTCGAGGCCGGAATGTCGAAGCCGATGCCGACCGAGCCGCCGGAGGGCGAGAAGATCGCAGTGTTCACGCCGATCACGTTGCCGTTCATGTCGAAGGCCGGGCCGCCGGAATTGCCCTTGTTGATCGGCGCGTCGATCTGGATGAAGTCATCATAGGGACCGTTGCCGATGTCGCGGCCGCTGGCCGAGACGATGCCGGCGGTCACGGTGCCGCCGAGGCCGAAGGGATTGCCGACCGCGACCACCCAGTCGCCGATGCGCGGCTTCTGGTCGGAGAATTTGACGAACGGAAAATCCTTCTTGCCTTCGACCTTGATCAGCGCGAGATCCGTTTTCGGATCGGTGCCGACCACTTTCGCGCTGTAGATCGTGCCGTCGTCCATCGTCACTTGCACGGACTCGGCGTGATCGACGACGTGGTTGTTGGTCACGGCGTAGCCGTCGGCGGAGATGAAGAAGCCGGAGCCCTCACCCGTGATCATCTGGCGGTGCTGGCGCGGCATGCCTTCCATGCCAGGGCCGCGGAAGCCGAATTGCCGCGAGAACTGGTCGAACGGCGATGCCTCGTCCGAATCCATCCGGTTCTGTTGCAGCATCGCGCTCTTATCGTTGTCCTGGTCGATCCTGACCCGCACCGAGATCACGGCAGGTTTGACCTTGCTGACGAGGTCGCCGAAGCCCGGCGGTGTCGCAGCGGTCTCCGCGGCCTGGGCGGGCGCAATGAAGGAGTTCGCGCTGAACGGCGAAGAGCCGGGGGCAGTCGCCAGCACGGCCAGCCCAAGCGCGGCCACGGTGCCGAGCAGCGCGAGCCGGCGCGGTCTCAGGATCTTGCGGGGCGTTGTGGTGTCGGAATTGACGCGATCGCTCATGTCGATATGTCCATGTTGGGTAAGTCGCCTTGCACCCAACATGGTGGTCGCCACCTTACAGCGTCCCGTCCGCGCGGTTAAATCTTGGCAAAGTAGCCGGGCCGGCGAAGGTCCAAAACTCGAGGCTGCACGTTTGATGCAGCTCAACGCGGGCCCTGCGCACCGTGAAAGACTGCGGTCACCGGATGATGTCCATCGGAGGCGCGTCATGTACAAAGACATTCTCGTCCACATCCCCACCGAGCGCCCGATGCGCCCGGTGATCGATGGCTCGATCTCACTCGCAGCGGGCCTCAACGCCCATCTCGATGCAGTCGCGGTTGGATATGTGGCAACCAGCGCGGCCTACGTCATGGAGGGCGGCGCTGCGGTGGCGGCGGTGTTCGAGATGGAGCGCGAAAGCGCAGTGGAGCGGGCCGAGGCGGCGCTCGCGGTGTTCAAGAGCGAAGCGATGAACGCCGGCATTTCCTACACATGCCACCCGCTCGGAACGATGCCGGGGGAGGCGGTCGGCTTGCTCGGCGAGATGGCGCGGCTGCACGATCTCAGCATCGTGCTCCAGCCGGATCCGGCGCAAGGCTCACTCGACAACGATGTGCCCCGTGAGATCCTGTTCCAGGCGGGTGGGCCGGTGCTTTTCCTGCCCTACACCTTCCATGGAGCATTCAAGGCGAAACGAATCGCATCTGCTGGGATGGCAGCCGCCTCGCCGCGCGCGCGATGCGCGACGCTGCACCGTTCCTGGCCCGCGCCGAGGAGATCGTGATCATCGCGATCAACGAAACAGATACGGTTCCCGACGAGGTCTCGACCCGCAATCTGGCAAGGCATCTCGGCCGGCGCGGACTGTTGACCCGCACGGTCAACCTGTCGGCGGCGCGCTCTGACATTCAGCCGACCATGCTGTCGTTGGCAGCCGATGAGAGCCTCGATCTTCTGGTCATGGGCGGCTACGGCCATTCGCGATTGCAGGAACGGTTCCTCGGCGGCGTCACCCGCGCCATGCTGGAAGCCATGACCGTCCCGACGCTGATGTCGCATTAATCGAGGGACGATCCAGGTCGGGCCGGTCACAAGCCTTGTCGTTCGGGCTGACAACCGCGTCCTTGAGCGGTGCCGGAACCGGCAAGTTCAGGTCATCTTCGAACGAGTTCGACCGTCACGCCGCAGCGGGTCTCTCCCACGCCGTGACCTCGACGCCGTCCTCGTCTTGTTGCGCATTGCACGCGTCGAAATGCGCCTTGAGCTCGACTTCGGCGAGATATTCGAAATGTTCGGCCTGGCCGAGCAGTTCCCAGCTCTGGAGCGGCCGGTAGGCGGCCTGCTGACGACAGAGGGACGCTAGCGCGCGGTAGCGACGTACGTTATCCATCAGACCCTCCCTCGCATTCACAGAGCTTATTGCCCTTATTTGCGTCAGGGCGATGGCGGCTATGCAAAAGATTTGCTGCGCCCGCCGCGCGTTTGACGCGCTTGTTTCTAGGCAAACGCGTGTTCGGGCGAAAGTTCCAATCGGCGCGGCTTCAATATGTCCGGTGGAAAGGGGCAGGCCCTGGCACAGCCATTCCGGTACTGGCTCGTTTGCCTGTCTTGCGTAGCCTACCGGATGAACGCGGGCCCGCCGGCTCGCATCGCCTGCGCCGAACTATGTTGCAGCTTCGGAACCCTGCCGGCTTCCGCGGCAGTGCGGATGGCCGCAATGTTGCCGGCGTAGTCCGCGCTGCTCCTGCCGCGAAACACGGCGGAACCCGCCACCAGCGTATCGGCGCCCGCGGCGGCCACGGCCGCGGCATTGTCGCGCGTGATGCCGCCGTCAACCTCGAGCCGGATGGGCCGGTCGCCGATCATGCTTCGAATACGCCCGATCTTCTCGAGCTGGGACTCGAGGAAGGACTGGCCGCCAAAACCCGGATTGACCGTCATCACCAGGACGAGATCGAGACGATCGAGCACATACTCGATCGCGCTTTCGGGAGTGGCGGGACACAGGCTGACGCCGGCTTTCTTGCCGAGCGCACGGATAGCCTGGAGCGAGCGATCAAGGTGCGGACCGGCTTCGGCATGCACCGTGATGACATCCGCGCCGGCCTTCGCGAACGCCTCGAGATAGGGATCGGCCGGCGCGATCATGAGATGCACGTCGAATATTTTCTTCGTCAGCGGCCGGATCGCCTTGATGAAGTCCGCGCCATAACTGATGTTCGGAACGAAATGCCCGTCCATGACATCGCAATGAATCCAGTCGGCGCCCGCAGCGTCGATCGCCACGATCTCCTCGCCGAGGCGTGCGAAATCCGCAGCCAGGATCGATGGCGCGATGAGGATTTCTCTCGTCATGGTTTCGCACTCCCCTGCACGTCCGCACCGCCGCTGAAGACACGGCTCGCCAGGACGTCCATGGGATCGATCGTTTCGAGATCGGCGATCTCGAGCATGCGATCGAGATCGGATACCAGCCGATCGGCCTGCCGCAGGCGGATGCGGTCGACGGCGTTGCGGATCGAGCGCGCATTGGAGAAGAACGGCTGGGTCCGGCGCAGCGCAATATATTTCTCGAAAGCCTCACGCGCCGTCGCCGACAGGCGATAACCCCGTTCCTTCAGCATCAGCTCGGCAATGACGAGCAGCTCGGCTTCCGCATAGTCGGGAAAGTCGATGTGATGCGCGATGCGCGAGCGGAAGCCGGGGTTTGACGCAAAGAAGCTGGTCATCCGCTCGCCGTAGCCGGCAAGGATCACGACGAGGTCCTCGCGCTGGTTTTCCATCACCTGGAGCAAAATCTCGATCGCCTCCTGGCCGTAGTCGCGCTCGTTGTCAGGACGGTGCAGATAATAGGCTTCGTCGATGAACAGCACGCCGCCCATCGCCTTCTTCAGGATCTCCTTGGTCTTCGGCGCGGTGTGGCCGATATACTGGCCGACGAGATCGTCGCGCGTCACCGAGATCACCTGCCCGCGCCGCACGAAGCCGAGGCCGTGCAGGATCTTTGCCATGCGCAGCGCGACGGTCGTCTTGCCGGTGCCGGGATTGCCGGTGAACGACATGTGCAGCGTCGGCGGCGACGAAGCCAGTCCCGCACGCTGCCGGATACGTTCGATCAGCAAGAGCGACGCGATCTGGCGCACGCGGTTCTTCACCGGCTTCAATCCGATCAGCTCCTGCTCGAGCTGCTGCAGCGTGCCGGTGATTCCAGCCTCTTCGGCCTCCTTGCGGAGATCGAAACTGGTCTCGCCGGGCTCAGTGGTCATTGCGTGGGGAACATCCAGCATTGGCACCTCGAAGAAAAGGGCTTCGCCGCGGAAAGCGGCGAAGCAGTGGTCCGCCAAGGAAACGGAGCAGGGAGTGCTCCGCGCGGAGGAGAATGAATTAGGTTGGCGCGTGCGCGGGCTGCCGGCGCACGGTGGTGTAGCGAATCGCGCGTCCGCCCACCTCCTGCCGCACCAACTCGAACTCGGCCTCCTGCGGCGGGCGGTTGACGATGAACGAGATCCGCACCGATTCCCAGCCATGGCTGGAGTCGAAGCCGCTGAGACGGATGTAGCGGTCGCCATACACTCTGCGGCATTCGGCGAGCTCCATCATCACGCCGGCGGCGTCCTGGAGATCGAACATCGGCAGGCCCCACATCTCCCAATAGGTGTTGCGGGGATGCGGATCGTCGGTGAACTCGATGTTCACCGCCCAACCGTTGGTCAGGCAATACTGCACCTGCTTGGTGATCTGGTCGTCGGTCAGATCGGGCAGGAACGAGAAGCAGCCTTGGGTCAGCTTCATGTCAAATCTCCTCAAACGGTTTCGAGCGCTGTCGGCACGAAGTCGGGCGTGTCGGTGGATTCATAATTGAAGGAGACGTCCTTCCAGACCTCGAGCGCAGCTTTCAGCGGCGTGCAGGTCTCGGCCGCCCTGGCCAGGATCTCCGGACCTTCGTGGACATAGTCGCGGCCCTCGTTGCGGGCGAGGATCATCGCTTCCAGCGCCACGCGGTTGGCGATGGCGCCGGCCGCGATGCCCATAGGATGGCCGATGGTACCGCCGCCGAACTGCAGCACGACATCCTCGCCGAGCAGGTCGAGCAGCTGGTGCATCTGGCCGGCATGGATGCCGCCGGAGGCGACCGGCATCATCTTGTTCAGGCTCGCCCAGGACTGGTCGAAGAACAGGCCGTGTTCGAGCTTGGTCGGGTTGAAGTCTTCGCGGCAGACATCGTAATAGCCGCGCGTGGTGTTGGGATCGCCTTCGAGCTTGCCGACCACCGTGCCGGCATGGATGTGGTCGACGCCAGCAAGCCGCATCCACTTGGCGATGACGCGGAACGACACGCCATGGCTCTTCTGCCGCGTATAGGTCGAGTGACCGGCGCGATGCAGATGCAGGATCATGTCATTGCGCCGCGCCCATTTCGCCATCGACTGGATCGCGGTGTAGCCGATCACGAGGTCGATCATGACGATGCACGACCCGAGCTCCTTCGCGAACTCGGCGCGCTCGTACATGTCCTCCATCGTTCCCGCGGTGATGTTCAGGTAGGTGCCCTTCGCCTCACCGGAGGCCGCCTGCGCGCGGTTCACCGCCTCCATGCAATAGAGGAAGCGGTCGCGCCAGTGCATGAACGGCTGCGAGTTGATGTTCTCGTCATCCTTGGTGAAGTCGAGTCCACCTTTCAGCGCCTCGTAGACCACGCGACCGTAATTGCGGCCCGAGAGGCCGAGCTTGGGCTTAACGGTGGCGCCGAGCAGCGGCCTGCCGAACTTGTCGAGCCGCTCGCGCTCGACCACGATGCCGGTTGCCGGTCCCTGGAACGTCTTCACATAAGCGACCGGGAAGCGCATGTCCTCCAGCCGCAACGCTTTCAGCGGCTTGAAGCCGAACACGTTGCCAATGATCGAGGCCGAGAGGTTGGCGATCGAGCCAGGCTCGAACAGGTCGAGGTCATAGGCGATGTAGGCGAAATACGATCCCGGCGTGCCCGGCACCGGATCGACGCGGTAGCATTTCGCGCGATACTTCTCGGCGGCGGTCAAGCGATCGGTCCACACCACCGTCCAGGTCGCGGTCGAGGATTCGCCGGCGACTGCGGCCGACGCCTCGATCGGGTCGACGCCCTCTTGCGGCGTGACGCGGAACAGCGCGATGACATCGGTGTCCTTTGGCACGTAATCAGGCTCCCAATAGCCCATGCGCTTGTATTCCATCACGCCCGATCGATATCTTTCCTTGCCGCGGACGGTTCCTGCATGTGCATTCATGGCTCTCTCCTGCTCTTCTCTCTCTGAATGATTAGGCCGCGACGGGCTCGCGGGCGTCGATGCTGGGATCGAGTTCTCCGGCGCGGTAGCGCCGCGCCATCTCGCTCAAGGGAACGACCTTGATCCGGCTGGCGTGGCCAGCGGTGCCGAACTGCTCGAAGCGCTCGCGGCAGAGCTCGCGCATCGCATCCATGGCGGGCTTGAGGAATTTGCGCGGATCGAACTCCGAGCGCGTTTGCGCGGCGACCTTGCGGAACACCGCAGTCATCGCCAGCCGGCAGTCGGTGTCGATATTGACCTTGCGCACGCCGCTCTTGATGCCGCGGACGATTTCCTCGACCGGCACGCCCCAGGTCTGCGGCATCTCGCCGCCGAACTGGTTGAACATGTCCTGGAGCGGCTGCGGCACCGAGGACGAGCCGTGCATCACGAGATGCGTGTTCGGCAGCCGCCGGTGGATCTCCTCGACCACCCGCATCGCCAGAATGTCGCCATCCGGCTTGCGGCTGAACTTGTAGGCGCCGTGCGAGGTACCCATCGCGATCGCGAGCGCATCGACCTTAGTGGCGCGGACGAAGTCGACCGCCTGGTCGGGATCGGTCAGCAACTGATCGTGGCTGACCGTGCCTTCGACGCCGTGACCATCCTCCTGCTCGCCGCCGCCATGCTCAAGCGAGCCGAGCACGCCGAGCTCGCCTTCGACGGAGGCACCGACCCAATGGGCGAGATCGACGACGCGGCTGGTGATCGCAACGTTGTAGTCGTAGTCGGCCGCGGTCTTGGCATCGGCCTTGAGCGAGCCGTCCATCATCACCGAGGTGAAACCATGGGCGATAGCGGACGCGCAGGTCGCTTCGTCATTGCCATGGTCCTGGTGCATGCAGAGCGGGATGTCCGGATAGGTCCGCTCCAGCGCGTCGATCATGTGCGAGAGCATGAGGTCGCCGGCATAGCTGCGCGCGCCGCGCGAAGCCTGGATGATGACGGGCGCATCGACATCGGCCGCCGCCTGCATGATCGCGATACCCTGCTCCATGTTATTGATGTTGAACGCCGGCACCGCGTAACCGTGACTGGCGGCGTGGTCGAGCAGTTGGCGAAGGGTGATACGGGCCACGACAATTCCTCCTGTTATTGCTTGCCTGTGCGGGCCATCGCCCGCCGGGCGGCTTCCGCAACGCTTTGCGGCGTGATGCCGAATTCGCGGTAGAGCACCGGGGCCGGCGCCGAAGCACCGAAGCCGCGCATGCCGACGAATTCGCCCTCGGTGCCGATCCAGCGATGCCAATCGCCGGCGACTGCCGCCTCGATGCCGATCCGTGGCACAGTGCCGAGCACGGCAGCGCGGTAGTCCTCCGGCTGCTCCTCGAAGAACGCGAAGCAGGGTGCGGAGACCACGGCCGCGCGGACGTGCTCGGTGGCAAGCAGGCGGGCCGCTTCCAGCGCAATCGAGACTTCCGAACCCGTTGCGATGAGCGTCACGTCGCGGCCGCCGTCCGGCGAAACGATGAGGTAGGCGCCGCGTGCGACGCGGTTTCTGCCGCGCACATCGCTGCGGAAGGTCGGTAGGGCATGACGGGACAGGCACAGCACGGAGGGACGATTTTCAGCTTGGAGCGCGCAGTCCCATGCTTCCAGCGTCTCGACTGCGTCCGCCGGCCGGAACACAAGCAGGTTCGGAATGACGCGAAGCGCTGCGAGATGCTCAACCGGTTGGTGCGTGGGGCCGTCCTCACCGAGACCAATGGAGTCATGGGTCATCACATGAATGACGCGGATCCGCATCAAGGCCGCAAGGCGGATCGCCGGCCGGCTGTAATCGGAGAACGCGAGGAAGGTGCCGCCATAGGGAATGAAGCCCCCGTGCAGCGCGAGGCCGTTCATCGCGGCCGCCATGCCATGCTCGCGGATGCCGTAATGGATGTAATCGCCGGCGAACGCGTCGCGCTTGACCGGGGTCTGCGCCTTGGCATGCGTCAGGTTCGAATGCGTCAGGTCCGCCGAGCCACCGACAAATCCGGGAATCGTCCCTGCGATGCCGTCGAGCACCTGTTGCGACGCCTGCCGCGTCGCGAGCTTCGGACGCTCGGTGGCAAAGCGTTCGCGTAATTTCGCCGAGGCCTGGGCATAGGCGTTCGGCAGGGCAACCGCCTTGCCCTCGATAAACAGGTCGCGCTGCTCGGGCGTCGCGCGTTCGTAGCGATCGAGCCAGGCGAGACGCGCGACCTGCCCGCGTTGCCCGATCATCCGCCATGCTTTCTGGATCGTGACAGGCACCACGAAGGGCTGATAGTCCCAGCCGAGCGCTCGCCGCGCCGCGGCCGTCTGCTCGGTGCCGAGCGGCGCGCCATGTGCCTTCTCGGTGCCCTGACGATCCGGCGCGCCGTAACCGATGATGGTGCGGCAGGCGATCAACGACGGTCTTGCGCTCTCGCGCTCCTCCGCAATCGCCTGCGCAACTGCTTCGGGATCGTGCCCGTCGACACGGCGCACCGACCAGCCGGAGGCAGCGAAGCGCGCGAGCTGGTCGTCGGAGGTCGCAAGCGACGTCGGGCCATCGATGGAGATGCCGTTGTCGTCGAACAGCACGATCAGGCGGCCGAGCCCGAGATGGCCGGCGAGCGAAATCGCTTCCTGGCTGATGCCTTCCATCAGGCAGCCGTCGCCGGCAATGACGTACGTGAAATGATCGACGAGTTCGTCGCCATGCCGGGCATTGGCCATGCGCTCGGCGAGGGCCATGCCCACCGCGGTCGCAATCCCCTGCCCCAGCGGGCCGGTCGTGGTCTCGACGCCTGGCGTGTGGCCGTATTCCGGATGCCCCGGCGTCTTCGAGCCCCATTGCCTGAAGGCCTTGATGTCGTCGAGGCTGACGTCGCCGCCGGTGAGATGGAGCAGTGCATAGAGCAGCATCGAGCCGTGGCCCGCCGACAGCACGAAGCGATCACGGTCCGGCCAATGGGGATGGGCCGAGTCGAATTTCAGGAAGCGCGAGAACAGCACGGTGGCGACATCGGCCATGCCCATGGGGAGTCCGGGGTGGCCGGACTGCGAAGTCTCGATGGCGTCGACCGCGAGGAAGCGGACGGCGTTGGCGAGATCGCTGGGCGAGACCGGCGTGAGGTCGGCGTCGGCGTGGACGGAGATGTTCATCGGATCCTCCCCTTATTCACTTCAGGTTTCGCTTGCGCTCGATGAGCTGCATGATCAGCGGCGTCAGGATCAGCTGCATGGCAAGATCGAGTTTCGCGCCGGGGCACACGATCGAATTGGCACGCGACATCCAGCTTTGCGGCAGCATCGAGAGCAGGTAGGGGAAGTCGATGCCGCGCGGGTTCTTGAAGCGGATCACGACCATCGATTCGTCCGGCGTCGGGATCCAGCGCGCGATAAACGGATTGGAGGTGTCCACCGTCGGCACGCGCTGGAAGTTGATGTCGGTCTCGGAAAATTGCGGGCAGATGTAGTGGATGTAGTCGGGCATCCGCCGCAGAACTGTGTCGGTGACGGCCTCGGTCGAATAGCCTCGCGCACTGCGGTCGCGGTGCAGCTTCTGGATCCATTCGAGATTGATGACGGGCACGACGCCGATCTTGAGGTCGGCATAGCGCGCGACGTTGACCTTGTCGGTGACGACCGCGCCGTGCAGGCCCTCGTAAAACAGCAGGTCGGAGCTCTCCGGCAGCCGTTTCCATTCGGTGAAGGTGCCGGGTGCGGCACCATGCAGCGCGGATTCCTCGGCATCGTGGACGTAGTGCCGCGTCGTCGCCGTACCGGTCTCGCCATAGTCGCGGAACGCCCGCTCCAGCTCCTCGAACAGATTGGTCTCGGGGCTGAAATGGCTAAAATGCCTGTTGCCGCGATCGGCCTCCTTCGCCATCTGCGTGCGCATTTCCACGCGATCGTAACGATGGAAGGCGTCGCCTTCGATGTAGGCGGCGTTGACCTTCTCGCGGAAGAATATCTGTTCGAAAGTCTTCTTGACCGACGTGGTGCCGGCGCCGGAGGAGCCGGTGATGGAGATGATCGGATGCTTCCTGGACATCGGGCGCCTCTCTCACAGCCGGAAGAAGCCGCGCCGCGCGAACAGCGGTGCGGAGACGCTGGCGACCAGCAAGGGATCGCAATGCAGTTCCTCGACGCGCTGCACCTCGTTGCTCGAGCCCATGATCAGCGGCACGCGCTGATGCAGGCTCTGCGCCGAGAGCTCGAGGATGCGCTCGCGCCCGGTCGAAGCCGAGCCGCCAGCCTGCTCGACGATGTACGCCATCGGATGCGCCTCGTAGACGAGGCGCAGGCGGCCGTCGCCATAACCGGGCCGTGCATCGGAGGGATAGAGGAACACGCCACCGCGGGTGAGGATGCGATAGGCCTCGGCAACCAGCGAGCCGACCCAGCGCATGTTGAAATTGTGGTTGGCCTGCCCTTCCACACCGGCGAGGCATTCGTCGACGAAGGCGCGCACCGGCTGTTCCCAATGCCGGCGGTTCGAGGCGTTGATCGCGAACTCCTCGCAGGTCTCGGAGATCTGCACGGCGCTGCGCGCGAGACGGAAGCAACCGGACTTGCGGTCCAGCGTGAAGATATCGACGCCCTCGCCGAGCGTCAGCACCAGCGAGGTTTGCGGACCGTAGGTGACGAACCCCGCCGCGAGCTGCGCCGAGCCGCGCTGATGGAAGGCGAGCGCGAGATCGTCGGGCGCGGGCAGGATCGAGAAGATCGTGCCCACTGTCATGTTGATGTCGATGTTGGAGGAGCCGTCGAGCGGATCGATCGCGACGCAGATCTTGGCCTTGCGGTCGCCGATCTGCGGTTCGCGCATCTCCTCCGACGCCAGTGCCGCGATCGGGAGCTTGCCGAGACAGCGGCGCAGGATCGCATCCGCCTGCACGTCGAGATCGCGCTGGACGTCACCGTCGCTGTTGCGCCCGGTGGTCAGGCCGGAGGCGTCCGCAAGGTCTCCCGTGGCGATGAGATTGGCGATCTCGATCGCGGCCGCCGCGATGGCATCGACCGCGGCCGCTACGGCCAGAGCATGCGGCGCCGTCTCCGAATACCGCTGAAGGTGGTCGTCCAGCCTGAGTTGCCCGGTCATCTGCGTCCATCCCCTTTGCTGGTGCCGTATCCAGTTCCCTCCTCGCTGGAGGTCCGGTGCGGTCAGTGCCAACAACGACGAGATTGACAGGGGCGGCTTAATAAGGAAAATTTCTATTCATAATGAGCGCCAAAGAATTATCTTATAATGCCTCGGCCCAGCTCCGGCATCTGACGATCCGGCAGCTCCGCTCGCTCGCGGCGCTCGCGGCCAAGGGCAGCGTCACGGCAGCCTCGACCCAGCTCGGCCTGACGCAGCCGGCCGTGACCCAGCAACTGCGCCAGCTTCAGGATCTCGCCGGCCTGCCGCTGCTGCAGCGGACCGGCGAGGGCATGCTGCTGACGGAGGCGGGCAAGGAGGTGCTGACCCTGGCCGAGCGCGTCGAAGCTGCGATCGCCGACTGCCAGGGCGCGCTCGACCTGCTTGCGGGGCGAACCGGCGGCACGGTGCATCTCGGCGCGGTCTCGACCGCAAAATATTTCGTGCCGCACGCGATCGCGGCATTCTCGAAGCGGTATCCGAAGATCGAGCTCAAGCTCACGGTCGGCAATCGCGAGGAGATCCGCGAGGCCATGCACGGCTACGACCTCGACTTCGCAGTGATGGGTCGGCCACCGGCCGACGTCAGCGTCGACGTCCGGCAGCTCGGGCGCAATCCGCACATCATCGTCGCGCGGAAGGGGCACTGGCTGGAGAAGGATTCCGGCCTCAACCTCACCGACCTCGTGCATGAGACCTTCCTCACTCGCGAGCCCGGCTCGGGCACGCGGACACTGATGGAAGGCATGTTCCAGAGGTCGGATCTCGAGCCGATCATCGGCATGGAGATGAGCAGCAACGAGACCATCAAGCAGGCTGTCATCGCCGGGCTCGGCATCGCCTTCATCTCGGCCCACACCGTGGCGCACGAGCTCACCGAGGGCCGGCTCATCGTGCTCGACGTCGCGGGGCTGCCGATCGTGCGGCAATGGTACGTGATCCGCCGCAGCGACAAGGTGCTGTTGCCGCCGGCGCAGGCGATGTTCGATTTCTTGGGATCGGAGGGATCGAACTATCTGCCCGAATTGCCCGAATTCGGCGCGCGATAGTCCGCCGAAATTCAGCCCATCAGCTTCATCGCGACCGTGGCCGCGAGAATGACGATGATCTGGAGCAGGCGCTCGGTCGTGAAGATGCGGTTGAAGGTGGTCATCGCTTGCCCCCGCCGAATTGGGATGTCTCGGTCGGGACGTTGCTAGCACAGGCGGGCGTCGAGAGAACTCCGTAATCGCCCCGTGGTCTCCGTACACGACCCGATGACCGCCCCTTCGGCGGGCCTGCGCAAGGCCGCGCCGATGGTTAACGATCAGGCCGGACGGGTAGCAGCGTAATCCATCCGCGCGGCGAAATAGGATTCCAGCTCCAGCAGCGCCCGCGCTTCCCAATCTCTCGCCTGCTCGAGCAGCGACCAGCTCTGGCCCGGGCGGAATGCAGCGGTCTGGCGATAGAGCGATGCGATTCCGCGGTAGCGGCGCACGTTCTCCAAGATGGCGTGACCGGTGACTTGACCGGTTATTTGGCCGTTCATGTCCGAAAACTCCCTCGTCATTCCCGGGGGAGAAATTGCGGCCAAATCTTTTTTGAAAAGTTAGCGCCGCGCGGCAAGCGCGCGAATGGTTTCCGGACTGTTGCCCGCGCGCAACGTGCGCGGCCGTACAAGGCCGATCTATTGCGAATTCGTTGCCGCGCTCTCGCTTCCTCGCTGCAACCCGCCGCGGCTGATGATCGCCATCGTCGCGCGGCAGAGATCGGCAAGGCCGATCACCAGCACGGCGAGCAGGCAGAACAGCTTGATGGAATCGGCATGCGCGCTGGTCAGCGAATTGAACTCGAAGAAGGGCGGCATGAACGCCCACCACACCAGCGGAATGGTGAGCACCGCGGCGAACGCCGCCGCCGGTGCGCCCGCGACGAGACCGAGCACGAACAGGCTGGGCAGGAACGCCGCGAAATAGAGTTTTGCGCCGAGTGCGACACAGGCGCCCTGGAGCGCAGCCGACATTACGACAATGACGAATCCAAGCAGAAACGCCTGCCACGACCACGGTCGTACCCGCGGTACGCCAACCAGCCCCGCACGCCTCATCAGCCTCCCCCTGCCGCCCGTTAACCAGGCTCGCTTGCGACCAAAGTACTACAGCGGCAGGGAAACTGCGAGGTGGAAATTGCCGGCCGGACGGCCTTGGTAAACGGGCCGAACCGCACAATCTGGACCACCGCGGCCCCTACTCGGTGGCCGCATAGACCAGGCCTGCGACGGGTAGCGCGAGGCCAATGGCCGATGCGAGCGTCCAGCCGCCTTGCGCAAATGCCCAGGCGCCGACCGCCGAGCCCGCCGCGCCCGCGGTGAAGAACGTCGCCATGTAGAGGCCGTTGAGGCGGCTGCGGTGCTCATGCCCCAACGCGAAGATCGCGCGGAAGCCGAGCACGACGTTGCCCTGCACGCCGATGTCGATCGCGATCGCGGCGACGACCAGGCAGGCGAGGTTCAGCACCGATCCGGGCGCGCCGACATGCGTGATCAGGAAGCCTACGGCCGCGAGCAGCAGCGCGACCAGGGTTGCCATGCGGCTGTGGCCGCGATCGGCAAGCCGCCCCGCGATCGGCGCCGCGAACACGCCGGCGACACCGGCAAGCGCGAACAGCGCGATGCCGCGCTGGCTGAAGCCGAACTCGCTCGCGAGCAGCAGCGGCGTCACGGTCCAGAACAGGCTGAAGGCGCCGAACAGGCTGGCCTGGTACAGCGCGCGGCGGCGCAGCAGCGGCGTGGTCCGCACCAGATGCGGCATCGACAGTAGCAACTCGCCGTAATGCATCCGCGCGACCGGCTTGCGCTTCGGCAGCGTCATCCAGAGCACGGCTGCGAGCACGATCATCAGCGCGGCCGAGCAGAAGAACACCGCGTGCCACGACAGCATCGCCGTGACGAAGCTCGACACCGGCCGCGCCAGCATGATGCCGAGCATCAAGCCGGTCGAGACGTTGCCGACGACACGGCCGCGAATGGCTGCCGGCGCAAGGTGCGCCGCATAGGGAATGATGATCTGCACCGCGACCGAGCCGAGCCCGATGAACAGCGCGGCGATCAGGAACGGCAGCGCGTGGGACGCTGCCCCCGCGGCAAGCAGGGCTGCCGCGCCGAGCGTGATGACGGAGCAGATGAGGGTGCGGTTCTCGACCAGGTCGCCGAGCGGCACGATAAAGAGAAGCCCCACGCCGTAGCCGATCTGCGTCATGGTGACGATCAGTCCCGCCGCTTCATGCGACAGGCCGAGCGCGGCGCTGATCGGGGCGATCAGCGGCTGAGCGTAATAGATGTTGGCGGCGACCATGCCACAGGCCGCGGCAAGCACGAAGGTCAGGCGCTGCGACACCGCATCCGGCTCGGGGGCTGTCTCGATCGTGGCATTCATCGTCATTCACATAGTCTCCAGATATAGGAAACGCTTGCTTCCTAATATGACAAAAAATTCAGGCGAGCAGCTTCATCGCGACGGCGACCAGGCGCTTGGCGTCGAGCGAAAGGCGCGCCTTGCCGACGACGCGCAGACCCTGCGTGATGCAGATCATCAGCCGCGCGGTGTCGTCGGCGGCCACATGGCGGGGTATAGAGCCGTCGGCCTGCCCCTCGCGAATGAGGCCAGCGATGAAGCCTTCGTTGGTCTCGAGCCGCGCGCTGACGAGGGCGGCCACCACCGGATCGACCGCGCACAACTCGACTGCGCTGCCGACCACGAGACAGCCGCGCCGCCCCTCGCTGCCCTGGGAATGCTCTACGTAGGACAGCAGCAGGTTGCGCAGCCGCTCGCGGCCATTGGCGCCTTTCGCCGCGGCGCTACGCGTCTGCTCCTGGCGCAGAGCGACGTAGCGCTCGAAGGCGGCGAGAAACACCGCATGCTTGTCGCGGAACGCCTTGTAGACGCTGCCGGTCGCCAGCCGCATCGCCGCGGTGAGATCGCCGATCGAGGTCGCATGATAACCGCGCTCGGAAAACACGCGCACGGCCCTGTCGAGGGCAATGTCCATGTCGAACTCGCGGGGACGGCCGGGCGGACGGGCAAGGGGTTGGGATTTGCGGGCGGCTTTTTGCATTGCGGGATAATAGGGAATGATTGTTTCCGAATAAAGACACTTGGTTGTGATTGGGGCGGTGGGTCAGACTGATGGCCACCAACTCCGGCGTCGTCCTGGCGAAGGCCAGGACCCATGACCCCAGGGAGGAGTTTGGCGGACATTCTCTCTAGATCGTCATTGCGAGCGCAGCGACTTGTCCGCCGAAGCTTTAGCGAAGGCGGAAGCAAGAATCCCTCCGCGGCGGCAGACTGGATTGCTTCGCTGCGCTCGCAATGACGGAGTATGAGGTGACGGCTTCGTCCTCCCAGCACCACTGTCATTCCCCGCGAAAGCGGGGAATCCAGTACGCCGCGGCTTCTCGGTTCAATCATAACTGTCTCGGAATACTGGTTCGCCCGGTCAAGCCGGGCGATGACAGGGAGTGTGTAGCCGCAGACACAGCTTCGCATCCTCGCGGCGCGTTTCGCCCGAGCTTTGCTTCGTTCACTCCACCCTCTATTCCAAGAGGGCGCAGGGAAAGCCGGGTGCCGGCTGGCACCCGCGGTCCGCTGCGCGAAGATGTAGCGCAAGGAAACCGCACAGCAGCATACAGGTGTAGCCAATCACTCGGCCTTCCCTGCGCGATGGTTGGACGGCTTATGCCGTGCTCTCCCGGGAGCCGAGTTCCTTTTGGCCTCCCTCACTCTCACAGAAGTCGCCGACACTGCGCCGGTTGACGCAGATGCCGCATCCGCAAGAGCTTGACCGTAGCAACGACGGCCAGGACCACACGATTTTGCCGTACGCACGGCCCGCCATTTCGCCGCAGTTTTTCCAGCCCTGTCGACGGAGCCGGAAACCTACAGACGAGACGAAGCCTAGCAGCGCCGCTCGTCGGCACGAAGTTTTGGGCTCACGGAGAGCAATCCGCCCTGCCCTTGGCCTCTCGCACCCGAACGCTGCCGCGTCCACCGCAAGCCCGGCTCGCGAACGTGACGACCACAAGATCGCCCCTCAAGGATGAGCCGGGATGGGCGACACATACGCCAATTCCGAATTTCGGTAAAGTGGAATATATTCGCGCAGACGGATTGACAGCCCTGCAGGTGTTTTGCCCGTCGGGCAGTGAGGCGCTCGGCATCAAGTCACAAGCTCGACCGTCGTCCCGGCCTGGTGCGCAATTGCGCACCAGGCCGGGACGACAGCGGTGGGTGTGCCGACAGAGAAAGAAGCATCACCGCTTCGGCGGCACCGGCGTTCCGTCCGCCATGAGTGTCACGCCCTTCCGTTCGACAATCATGCCGTAGGCCTGCGGCTGACGGTGAACGTCGAAATTGAACGTGGTGCGCTTGTAGGAGTTGCAGAGATCGAGATCGCAGCGAGCGAGCGCGATCTCGTCGCCCTTGGTCGTACATCGCGCGATGATCTCGCCCGAGGTCGCGATGATGCAGCTTCCGCCGATGTGGTCGACGCCCTCCTCCACACCCGCCTTGGCGACGCCGACGACGAACGTGCCGTTCTGGTAGGCGCCGGCCTGCATCACCAGATGATTGTGGAACAGCGAGAGATCGTCATGCTCGGGTGCGGGCGGATTGTGCACCGGCGTGTTGTAGCCGATCATCACCATCTCGACGCCCTGCAGGCCCATCACCCGGTAGGTCTCGCTCCAGCGGCGATCATTGCAGATCGCCATCCCCATCACGCCGCCAAAGGCCTCGGTCACGCCAAAGCCATCGCCGGGCTCGAAATAGCGCTTTTCCAGATGCTGGAATTCGCGCCAGGGCTCGTGCTCGGCATGCCCCGGCAGATGAACCTTGCGATATCTGGCGACGATGGCGCCGCTCTTCTCGATCAGGATGGAGGTGTTGTAGCGCCGGACAATTCCGGCCTCGACCGTCAGCTCGGCATAGCCAAGGTAAAATCCGATGCCGATCTCGCGCGCGAGATCGAACAGGCCTCTCGTCTCCGGCCCCGGCATCTCGCGCTCGAAGAAGCTGTCGATCTCCGCCTGGTCCTCGAAATACCAGCGCGGAAAGAACGTGGTCAGCGCCAGCTCGGGGTAGACGATCAGGTCACAGCCGTTGGCGTGCGCCTGGCGCATCAAGGCCATCAGGCGCGCCACGACGGCGGTTCTCGCCTCGGTCCGCGCGACAGGGCCAAGCTGGCCAGCCGCGATCGTCACAAATCTCGCCACGAATCTTTCCCTCTTCTGCTTCCCGGGTCAGGTCGCGGCAGAGACTATCGTGCGATGCGTCGCGCGCACAGCCTCGCTGTCCGGCACGGGTGCCCAACCGAGAGGCAGCCCGATCGTCACGTGGGAAGCGCCGAGGATGAATTGCGATTGACCGCATCCAGGTCGCGCGAAAACACCCTCACGGAGCGCCGCTCACCATTCTGCGGCGACGGGCTCGTTGAAGAACTGACCGCGTTCCGCCATGCGCGACGGCTGGCGGCGACGATGCCGCTCCGCAACGCGCTTGTTCGGAGCGGCCGCCTTGGCCTGCCTGGGCTCCGCGGCCTTGGACTCCAAAGCCTTGGAGTCCGAAGCCTTCTCCGCGGCGGGCTGCGCCGCCATCGCAAATGCCTGGCGCGCACCTTCCGGCGCGGCCGGCGCCGCCGCGTCCGGTGTCGATGACGCCACAGTTTTGGTCAACGGAATCTGTCGCACGTTGGTGTCGAAGACGATCTTCTCCGGCCATGTCTGCGCAGAATGAATTCGGACGATCGAGAGGTCCGGCCCGGTTTCGGCAGCGGCGCTCACGGGACCAGCCATGTAGTAATCAGCAAGGTACAGGACGGCGAGCAGAGCGCCGCCGGTGAAGACGAAATAGCGGATGAGCGGCATGGGTCCCTCGATCGCCTCGTTGTCGAGGCCCCTGCAGCAACGGGAAAGAGTGGCAATCGTTCCGGTGCGCCGTCGCGCAATTGCGGGAGATCAGCCGGTCACTGGCATTCTGCTTGCTGGACGGCAGTCAAATCCCTCAGACCCGCAGTGGGTCTGTTTCATCGTGAGGCGATCATGCACCCGACGTCCCGTTTCGAAGCGACCATGCCAACCCAGCTCCACGCATTGATCTCCGATCTGCGCTGGCGCATGCGAATGATCGACGCCGACATTCTGGAGGAAGAACGGAAAGCCGGAATCTCCGATCCCCAGAACGTCGCCTACCCCATGCTCGCGCAGAACCTGCGGGCCCGGCGCGACAATATTCGGGTGAGCATCGCCATTCTCGAAAGCCGGCTTGAAAAGCAATCGACCGAGTGGCCGCGCGCGGCCTGATACGCGCGATGGCCGGTCAGCGCGAAGGAACTCGCGTTGCCGATCTGCAACGGTTCCCGTCCGTCTGAAGCCGGACAAAAGAAACTCCCATTGCGGCCACGAACCCCTCTCACAACGCCGTGAGACGAGCAGGGGAACGACGATGCGTGCGCAAAGAGTCTGGGTGGTGAATGGGGCCGCCAGCGTCGAACAATTGCAAACCAGATTGGACGATCTGAACAAGCGGCTTGCTCAACTCGAGACCCAGCACCCCGAGAGCTGGAAAGTCGAAGAGCTCAGATCGAGCGCACTCAGCCTGTCGCGCGAGATCGACGACATCCGCTGCGCCGAGGCGACGGCGGCGCTGAGCGAGCTGCTGCGGAAATAGCCGGCGTTCGCCCGTCGCGGCAGGAACCAACGTCGCCTCCCCGCCATTGCCATGCCGAGCATGGAGCAGAATCATGACCAGGCACCTGACGCGGACCGATCTCGCGCGCGGCGTGGCCGGCGCGGTATCCACGCTGGTCCTGTGCGCGACGATGGCGTTCACCATCGCGCGCCACTTCGCGTGGTAAGGCATTTGGCGCTGTGAGGTATTTGCGATGACATCCGACCCCGAGGAATCGGTCAGGCTGCAAGGCTACGGCGAGATGACCCTGCGTACGGCCGTCACGACGATGATGTTGCTGGCACCGCGCGAGCGCGCGGACGCCGCCATCTTCCGCGTCCGCGACGGCGTGCGGCTCGCCTCAAGCGAGATCGCCGAACTCGCCTCGGAATGGGGCATCAAGCCAGCGCCCGAGATCAGGTCTCCGAAACTCGTCCCGGAGCAACATTGGTCCCACGTCGTACGCGGCATGGTGCGTGAGGCGCCGCTGCCCGCGCTGATGATTGCGTTCATGATCGGCGTGCTGGTGGCGCGGCGGTAGATCGCCCGACAACGGCCGGCGATAGCAGCTAATTACTTCTGCTCGTTCTCGCGCATGGCCTCGGCGTAAGGACGCAACGCCTCGGACATGTCGTCGAGGCGTTTTTGCCACGCATTCCCAGGCATGAAGGAGATCACCGGCTCGTCGCCGGGCGAGCCTGTCAGGTACTCTGGATTACGCAGGCCTGCGGCAATCCCGGCTTCCAGCTTCTTGACGATGTCATCCGGCACGCCCTTCGGGACCGCGAAACCGCGCTCTGCCGTCGACGTGACCGGAAAGCCCACCTCCTCTGCGGTCGGCACATCGGGCAGCGATGCAAAGCGCTTCTTCGACAGGATCGCGATGACGCGCAGCGGGCCCTTGTTGCTGCCATGTAATTCGGGAATCTCGCTGAGACTGACCATCCCGACTTCCAGATGCCCGCCGAGCAGATCGGTCCTCTGTGCGGCCGTTCCCCTGTAGGAGATTTCGTTGGGCTCCACCTTCGCGGCTGCGGCGAGCATGCGAATGGCCAGATGACCGTTCGTGCCAGCACCATTGTGTCCAAACGTCACCGAGCCCGGCTTGCCGCGTAGTGCGGCAATGACGTCCGGCAGATTGTTGAACCTGCTGTCCGCGGGCACTACGACTACGTTCGGATCCTCGACCAGCCGCGCGACCAGCCGAATTTCGTCCGTGGTGTATTGGGTTTTGCGCGTCATCGGCAGAAAGTTGTAGCCCGGGACGTTGACGACGCCGATCGAATAGGCGTCGGGCGCCGCGCGCGCGATCGAGGCAAACGCGATCTCTCCACCGGCCCCAGGCTTGTTCAGGACGACAAACTTCGCCTTGCCGCCCAGCGCGCGCTCGACGAAGGGAAGAAGCTTGCGAGCCATGACATCGGTACCGCCGCCGGGCGCAAAGCCGACGACGACTTCGATTGGCTTGTCCTCCGGCCACGCGGCCCATGCCGATCCGCAAGCAGTGAAGCCAAAAGCTGCAACGAGCGCGATGATTTTCTCGTTCATGATTTCCTGCCCTGTTTTTTGTTATTGGCCGATTGCGCGGATCGCGTGCGCAACCGACTATGCACTCATCTAGCCGCTGGAATGGCGGGCTGACAACGGGTTATCTCCGCGCAGGGATCGACGGAGCGCAGCACTAAAATCCGAGAGCTGTAGTCGAAGGTTTTTGCTTGGCAGGCGGTGTCCAGTGCCGCCTGGAAGAGATCAGCCCGGGTCAGGGCCGTCATAGCGATCATCTCGTGCAAGTCAGTGATCAGCCCGAACAAAAAAGAATCTAGATCCGGAACTTGCAGGTTCTTACAGATGAGCGGACGGTAGGTCATGAGCATCTCGCGGAGGGCTTCTGGCGAAATCTTCAAATGGGATCCGACAGCAACAATTTGAGCAGCCCGAATGATAGGATTTGCGGCGAACCAAGGCCAAGGCTCAGTATCGGCAGCTAAGACCTCAAGAAATCTTGGAAGTGTCGTGATCTCCCGAATGGCCGGTAGCAAATCGGACAGTTGATTCGCGATGTATTCGGTTCGTCTTCCGATATCAGCGGAAACAGGGACGCGTGAATTAAGTTGCTTGGTCGCAATATTCACGCGTTCCAAGCTAAAATTCATCATGCATCCGATATGGTTATTTTGGGATGCCAGCCAAACTCGAAAATTAGGATGTCCGTATTTCGACAGTGCTGCCAACGAAAAGCTCTCTGCGACAGGCGCCCGAAAGCCGAACTTTCCAAGCAAGTATGTGTGACGGTTGATATCCGATCCGAGATACAGAAAGTGCTCCACTTCCGAAGAACCAAACGTACCTCTGTAAACAGCGGGGCGGTGAATGTCCGCCCATTCGTCTACATCCACCTGCACAGCAGTGTACTCGGCGAGAACAACTGAGCGATCGATGAGTTCGCGACCAGCCATGGAGCATTCTTCTGGAATTTAACGGCACGCGCAGACATAACGGATATGCACGAGAGTTCCATCGAATTGCATGAACGCGGCATTCGCCGGGCATCGTTCGAAAGCCTCGTGTCGATCCTTGCTTGGCACTTTGATCGGCTCGCCGGGGGCTGACCTACAGCAGAACGCCGGACCATCGATGCCGGCAAATCAGAAGCCGTGCCGCTGCGGCAGGCCGCCTGCCGACCCAAATCGGCCGTGGACCTGCGCCCTAATTCGTTGCAATAAGGCGCTTCCGAGGCCCCGGCGGCCGGTCCGCCGAGCCTCTAGAAAAACGTCGACTTTTGGAAGAATGGTCGGAGTGGCAGGATTCGAACCTGCGACCCCTGCGTCCCGAACGCAGTGCTCTACCGGGCTGAGCCACACTCCGACAAGAGGCCGGCTTATAGCGTCGGGTTTGGCGCACCGCAAGCGGCCGAGCTGAGGAATCTTATCCCTGTGAAAACGGGTCTTGAAACGCTGATTTTACCGGCCGGCGAGGCCGGCGCGGAAGCCGCCGCCCGGACATTGGCCGCCGGCGGGCTGGTCGCGTTCCCGACCGAGACGGTCTATGGGCTCGGGGCGGATGCCGGAAATGCCAGCGCGATCGCCCATCTTTACGCCGCCAAGGGGCGACCGTCGTTCAATCCGCTGATCGCGCATGTCGCCGACCTCGCGGCCGCGCGGCGGATCGGGCGATTCGACGCCTGCGCCTTGCGCCTCGCGGAGGCGTTCTGGCCGGGGCCGCTGACGCTGGTGGTGCCGAAGACGGAAAACTGCCCGGTGGCCGAGCTTGCGACCGCGGGCCTCGACACGGTCGCGATCCGCATTCCGGCCCATCCGGTGGCGCAGGCGATCCTGCGCGCCTTTGGCGGGGCTGTGGTGGCGCCGTCCGCCAACCTCTCCGGCCACGTCTCTCCGACGCTGGCCGCCCATGTCGAGGGCGACCTTGCGGGGCGGATCGACCTGATCGTCGATGGCGGGCCGGTTACGGTCGGCGTCGAATCGACCATCGTCGGCTGCTTTGCGGCGCCGATGCTGCTGCGGCCCGGCGGGCTGTCACGCGAGCGGATCGAGGCCGTACTCGGTGCACCGCTGGCGCGTCTGCCCGCAGAGACCGACATCGACGACAGCCAGCCGCTGGCGCCGGGCATGCTGGCCTCGCATTACGCGCCGCGCGCCAATGTGCGGCTCAATGCGCAGGATATCGCGCCCGGCGAAGCGCTGCTGGCGTTCGGCCCCGCGCGCCTGCCCGGACTGGAGGCCGCCACCGCGGTCATGAATTTGTCGCCCAGCGGCGATCTCGATGAAGCCGCCGCCAATCTGTTCGGCTATCTTCGCGCCCTCGATGCCGGGAGCCCGCGGGCGATCGCGGTGATGGCGATCCCCGAACAGGATCTGGGCGAAGCGATCAACGACCGGCTGCGCCGGGCGGCGGTCGCGCGATAAGAGCGAAGCAAGAGACACGACAATGAACGTCAATCATTCCGCCACCCCTCCGCTTGCGCCCGAGCTGATCGACCAATTCCGGAAGATCGTCGGCGAGAGGCACGCCATTACCGATGCGGCCGACATCGAGGCCTATGTCACCGAGGAGCGCAATCTGTTCCACGGCCGCTCGCCGCTGGTGCTGCGCCCCGGCTCGACCGCCGAAGTCGCCGCGATCTGCAAGCTCGCTTCGGAGCACAAGATCGCGCTGGTGCCACAGGGCGGCAACACCGGGCTGGTCGGCGGCCAGACCCCGCACAATGGCGAGGTGGTAGTGTCGCTGCGGCGGCTCGACAAGATCCGCGAGGTCGATACTGCGTCGAACACCATGACCTGCGAGGCCGGCGTGGTGCTGCAGATCGCGCAGCAGAAGGCCGCCGAAGTGGACCGGCTGTTTCCGCTTTCGCTGGGCGCGGAAGGGAGCTGCACGATCGGCGGCAATCTCTCCACCAATGCCGGCGGCACGGCCGCGCTCGCCTATGGCGTCGCGCGCGAGATGGCGCTGGGGCTGGAAGTGGTGCTGGCCGACGGGCGCGTGCTCAACGTGCTGTCGAAGCTGAAGAAGGACAACACCGGCTACAATCTGCACAACCTCTTCATCGGCGCGGAAGGTACGCTCGGCATCATCACCGCGGCGACGCTGAAGCTGTTTCCGAAGCCGCGCTCGATCGAGACCGCCTTCGTCGGGCTGAAGTCGCCGGACGCCGCGCTGAAACTGCTGGCGATCGCGCAAAGCGAGGCCGCCAATGCGCTGACGAGCTTCGAGCTGCTGTCGCAGATGGCGGTCGATTTCTCGATCCGCCACGGCATCGACGTGCGCGATCCGCTCGCGCAAAAGCATGCCTGGTACGTGCTGATGGAATTGTCGTCGCCAGGCGACGACGCCCGCACGCCGCTGGAGACAATCCTCGGCCGCGCCATGGAGGACGAGATCGTCGACGACGCGGTGATCGCGGCCAATCTGACCCAGCGCGCCGGCTTCTGGAAGCTGCGCGACGAAATGTCGTCGGCGCAGAAGCCGGAGGGCGGCTCGATCAAGCACGACATCTCCGTGCCGGTCGCCACCGTGCCCGCCTTCATCGCCGAGGCCAATGAAGCCGTGGTGAAGCTGATCCCCGGCGCGCGGCCGGTGCCGTTCGGCCATCTCGGCGACGGCAATCTGCACTACAATGTCAGCCAGCCGATCGGCGCCAACACCGCGGACTATCTGGCGCGCTGGCACGAGATGAACGCGGTGGTGTTCGCCATCGTGTTGCGCATGGGCGGCTCGATCTCGGCCGAGCACGGCATCGGCGTGCTCAAGCGCGACGAGCTGCCCGACGTGAAGGACAAGACCGCAATCGAGCTGATGCGACAGCTCAAGGCGATGCTCGATCCGCTTGGAATCATGAACCCGGGAAAAGTGCTGTGAGTGCACTCAGGATCGACGCGATCACCGAGTCCGATGTCGAGTCCGTGGTGGCGCTGTGGCAGCGCTGCGGGCTGACGCGGCCGTGGAACGATCCGCATGCCGACATCGCGCTGGCGCGGCGGCGCGATAATTCCACCATCTTGCTCGGCCGCGACGGCGGCGCCATCGTCGCCACCGTGATGGTCGGCCATGACGGCCATCGCGGTTGGGTCTATTACGTCGCGGTCGATCCGAATAGCCAGAAGCGCGGCTACGGCCGCGTCATCATGGCCGCGGCCGAAAACTGGCTGCGCCAGGCTGGAATTTTGAAGCTCCAGCTGCTGGTCCGGCGCGGGAATGAGCAGGCCAATGCGTTCTACCAGTCGCTGGGTTTCGAGGAATCGACCTCGGTGATGTTCCAGAAATGGCTCGACGGCCGCACCACAACGCCAAGCAATTGAGATCGAAGCATGACGATTTCCGACCGCGTCCGCATCAAGGACGTCCGCGTGCTCTCGGACGGCTGGACTCCCCTGAAGACTACGACGTTCGAGTACCGGCGCGCCAATGGCCAATGGCAGACGCAGCATCGCGAGACCTATGAGCGCGACAACGCCGCCGCCGTGCTGCCGTATAATCTGGCGCGCCGTACGGTGATCCTGGTGAAGCAATTCCGCCTGCCGGCCTTCATCCGCGGTTACGACGATCTCCTGATCGAGGCGGCCGCCGGCGTGCTGGACGACGCCTCGCCCGAAATACGCATCCGCGCCGAAGCGGAGGAAGAAACCGGCTATCGCCTGCACCACGTTCACAAGGTGTTCGAGGCGTTCATGAGCCCCGGCGCCATCACCGAGAAGCTGCATTTCTTCATCGCCGAGTACGAGCCGGAGATGCAGGTCAGCGACGGCGGCGGCCTCGAGCACGAAGGCGAGGACATCGAGGTGCTGGAGCTCGGCATCGACAAAGCGCTGGCGATGATCGCGGACGGCCGCATCATCGACGCCAAGGCGATCATGCTGCTGCAGCACGTGGCGCTGCATGTGTTTCGGTGAACTTGCTTACTCTTGAGCTCACCCCCGACTATCTCTAGTCTGTCGCCAACAAGAACCAGGAGACGCGCCCATGTCCGCTTCGCGCGACGACGAATTCGGCTTTGCGCCCGACTACGACGCTCCCGTCCCCTATATGCAGCGCACGCGGGACTATTACGCCGCGATCGGCTACACCACCGCGTATCGCTGGGCCCATTACACCGAGGCGCCGTTCCAGCCGCTGAAGAAGCCGCTGTCGCAATCACGCGTCACCATCATCACGACGGCCGCGCCATACGACCCCACCAAGGGCGATCAGGGACCGGGTGCGGCATATAATGGCGGCGCAAAATTCTACCAGGTCTATGACGGCGACACGGCGAACCAGCACGACCTTCGCATCTCGCATATCGGCTACGACCGCAAGCACACCACGGCCACCGACAACGGCACCTGGTTTCCGCTGCCGCAACTCTTGAAGGCGAGCGCTGCGGAGCGCATCGGCGAGGTGGCCCCGCGCTTCTTCGGCGCGCCGACCAACCGCAGCCATCGCGTCACGCTCGACACCGACGCGCCGGAGATTCTAGCGCGCTGCGTTGCCGACAAGGTCGATGTCGCCGTGCTGGTGCCGAACTGCCCGGTCTGCCACCAGACCACGGCCCTGGTGGCGCGGCATCTCGAGGCGAACGGCATTCCGACCGTGATCATGGGCTGCGCCAAGGACATCATCGAGCACGCCGCCGTGCCGCGCTTCCTGTTCTCGGATTTCCCGCTCGGCAATTCCGCCGGCAAGCCGCACGACCTCACCTCGCAGGCACAGACGCTCGAGCTGGCCCTCAGGCTGCTGGAGACCGCGAGCGGCCCGCAGACCACGATGCAGTCGCCGCTGCGCTGGAGCGAGGACGCCTCCTGGAAGCTCGACTACAACAACGTCGCGCAGCTCTCGCCTGAAGAGCTGGCGCGCCGCCGCGCGGAATTCGACAAGCAGAAGGAGATCGCGCGCGGCAATCGCGCCGCCTGACGTCCTCCGACAACCACAACAAAAAGGGAGAGCGACGTGACGCGACCGTTCGAGGGCGTGAAGATTCTGGACTTCACGCAAGTGCTGGCCGGCCCCTATGCGAGCTACCAGCTCGCGCTCCTGGGCGCCGACGTCATCAAGGTCGAGCGGCGCGAGGGCGAGGACATGCGCCGCACGCCACTGTCGCGCGAATGGGCCGACCGCGGTCTCGCGCCGGCGTTCCAGGCCATCAACGGCAACAAGCGCAGCCTGACGCTCGATCTGCAAAAGCCCGACGCGATCGCGATCGTGAAGAAGCTCGCCGCGCAGGTCGACGTGGTCATGGAGAATTTCCGCCCCGGCGTGATGGACAAGCTCGGCATCGGCTATGAGGCGCTGTCGGCGATCAATCCGAAGCTGATCTACTGCGCGGTATCAGGCTTCGGCCAGACCGGTCCGGACCGGCTGCGCCCCGGCTATGACGGCAAGATGCAGGCGCTGTCCGGCATCATGGCGATCACGGGTCATCCCGAAACCGGCCCGACGCGTGCGGGCTTTGCAGTGTGCGACGTGCTGTCGGGCGCGACCGCTGCGTTCGGCGTGTCGAGCGCGCTGTACCAGCGCGATCGCACCGGCAAGGGCCAGCTCATTGACGTCTCCATGCTGGAGGCGACGATGGCGTTTCTGTCGGGGCAGATCGCGGACTGGTCGGTCGCCGGCCATCGCCAGCAGCTGTCGGGCAATCAGGCCGTCAGCCGCAGGACCACGGCGAATTTGTTCAGATGCGGCGACGGTCACATCCTGCTCGCTGTCAACAACGAGAAGCAATATCGCGCGCTGATGTCTGCGCTCGGCCGCGAGGATACGCTCGGCGACCCGCGCTTTGCCGACTGGTTCGCGCGCAACGAGAACGAGCCGGCGCTGCGCGCCATCATCGAAGAGGCGCTCGCGGCCAGGCCTGCGCGCGAATGGGAGACCATTCTGGAAGATGCCGGCGCGCCCTGCGCCAGCATCTGGAAAGTCGAGGAAGTGATCGACCATCCGCAGATCAAGGCGCGCGGCGCGATCCAGGAGCTCGATACGCCCTATGGGCGGCTTCGTTTCGCCGGCAGCGGATTCAAGCTCGCGCATGGCGGCGGCAGGCTCGACCGGATGGCGCCGGAGCTCGGTGCGGATACGGACGCGGTGCTGGGCGATCTGGGATTTGACGCGGCCGAGATCGCGGCGTTGAGGGCGAGGGAGATTGTTTAAGGGCGAAGCCGCCTAGAACAACGATCCCTGCCCGTCATCCGCCGACCCGGCCGCCGCTTTCCGCGCCACCTTCTTCCTCGGCGCCTCCGCCTCCATCTCCTCCGCGCTGATCGGAAGGAGCAACTGGTCGTCGTCATTGGCGACGCGGTTGACCCGGGTGGAGACCGGGTGCCAGGCGAATTCGCCGATGCGCGGGGCGGTCATCAGCGGCAACACGGCATCGACGTCATCGCTGCGGCTGTCGAGCCAGCGCTCGAAATCGCGCGGGCTGATGGTGACGGGCACGCGGTCATGCAGCGTGGCGAGATCCTCGCCTGCGGCCGCCGTGACGATCGCGACCGTGTCGAGCTCCTCGCCGTTTGGCCCTACCCAGGTCTCGAACAACGCAGCAAAGCCGAGCGGCGCGCCGTCGGCGCGATGGATGAAGAAGGGCTGCTTGCGGCCATCCTTCGTCTTCCATTCGTAATAGCCGTCAGCCGGAATCAGGCCGCGCCGCCGGCGAATCGCGCGTTTGAAGGCCGGCTTCTCCAGCACCGTCTCGGAACGGGCATTGATCAGGAGCGTAAACCCGCGGGGATCCTTGACCCAGCCCGGCAGCAGTCCCCAGCGCATCAGCCGAAAATGGCGCGCGCCATTCTCGGCCAGCACGACCGGAATCGGTTGTGTCGGGGCCACGTTGAACCGGGGCGGGAAATTCGGCTGCTCAATGTAGCCGAACAGTTGCCGCAAAGCCGCGGGGGCCGAAGTTATGACGAAGCGTCCACACATCCTCGAGGGCCTATATAGGGTCCGTTCAGGTCCTTTTAACCCCGAACGTTAACACTGCGGCAGATGAGCTCAACGGTCTCCCAGCCGGCGCGAATGCATGGACAGACGGCGCCCGAGGCCGCGGCCTGGGCCGAGCGGCTGCGCGTGGCCAACATCAACCCGCGGACCGGGCTTGCCACCGACTATCTCAACCATTTCAATGAAGCCGTGATGCTGCTGGAAATGGTCCCGGACATGCCGGAATGCGCGGAAGATTTTCTGACCTGGTCGCCGCTGTCCTATGCCGAGCATTTCACGGCCTCGAATTTCAAAGCCCGGGATCTGGCGATCGAGGCCTATGAAAAAGCCGACCCGAACGTGCGCGCCCAGTTCGACCACCTCACCGACACCATGACCTCGATCCTGACGGCGGTCGGCTCGGCCATGCGCGAGGTCGAGAAGGACACGACCCGCGTTCGCCTCGCCGAGCAGGCCGCCCACTGGGTCAAGCCGCTGATCGCGGCCTGCGGCGGCATCATCAATGGCGGCGCGGAAGCCGACGTCGACAACATCATGGCGAACTAGGCCCGAGCAGGTGAAGTCATGGCTGCGATCGTTCAGCCCACCCGTCCCCAGATCGCGGTCAGTGCCGCGATTTTTCGTGACGGCAAGGTGCTTCTGACCCGTCGCGCGCGCTCGCCGGCAAAGGGGTTCTATTCGCTGCCAGGCGGCCGGGTCGAGTTCGGCGAATCGCTGCACCAGGCGCTGGCGCGCGAGATCGACGAGGAGACCGGGCTCGATATCGACGTCATCGGCCTCGCGGGCTGGCGCGAAGTGCTCCCGGCCGCGGCCGGCGCCGGCCACTACCTGATCATGTCCTTTGCCGCCCGCTGGGTGGCCCGGGAGCCGGTTCTCAACGACGAGCTCGACGACTACCGCTGGATCGCCCCGGAGGCCTTGGCGGGCCTTGGCGACCTCAAGCTGACCGGCGGGCTGGAAGAGGTCATCCAGTCCGCCCACCGGCTGATCGGCCCCTGACTGCCCCCCGCCTTGCGTCCACCGCCCCGAGGAGGCATACACCCGGCCGATGTCGACGCGATTTCTGGCCATTTTTGCCCTGATTCTCGCCTGTGCCTCGGTGCCCACGAGGGCTCAGGACGGGGCAGCGCCGTTTGACGGCGATTTGCAGCGGCTGGCGGAGATCCTCGGTGGGCTGCACTATCTGCGCGGCATCTGCGGGTCCAACGAGGGCAACAAATGGCGCAGCGAGATGCAGGCGCTGATCGATGCCGAAACCCCCGCGGGCGAACGCCGCACCCGTATGATCGCCGGCTTCAACCGCGGTTATAACGGCTTTCAGCAGACCTACCGGAGCTGCACGCCGGCCGCGACGGTGGCGATCCGCCGCTACATCGAGGAAGGCGCGAAGATCTCGCGCGATCTCACGGCGCGTTACGCGAACTGATCCACCGCCAATCACATCCAGACTTGTAAATTCCTCATCCTGAGGAGCGCGGAACGCGCGTCTCGAAGGATGAAAGGCCCTGCTCTAGCGGGGCCTGCATGGTTCGAGACGTGCGCGAAGAACGCGCTCCTCACTATAAGGTTGGGCATCGGGGAACCCTGTCATCGACTTTGTACACAGCCGTTAACCGTTCCTAAAGATGTGGCCTAGCGGGCGTTAACGCGCATGCTACACCTCTCGCACAGCGCATCGCCGTGGATTGCGCCCCAGCCCTGATCGAGTTTCATGAGCCATCCAGTGTCCTACGCCCCCGCACGCGCGCCGCTGCCCGATCACGAGCAGAAACAGGCCGCACTGAGCTATCTCAACGAGGCCTGGGCCGAAGCGCGCCATGACGGCGTCGATGGCGACTGCCTGGCGCAGGCGAGCCTGTTCGCGGCGCTTGCCGAGCTCGTCGGCACCTATGGCGAGGACGCCGTGGCGAAGTTCGTCGAAGGCTTTCCCGGCCGCATCCGCAACGGCGAATTCTCGGTCGACATTTCCAGACAGTAAGTCTTCCTCCAGGCAGTAAGCCTTCCTCCAGGCAGTAAGCCCTGCCGAAAATGGCCCCCGCCACGCCGGCGGGGCCAGCTTCCGCTGCCGTCGGGAATACGCTCCCCACCCCGTTACGGCTCGATCTTGAGCGTCGCTTTCATGTTGGGATGATAGCGGCAGTAATAATCGACCGTGCCTGCCTTCTTGAGAACTAACGTCCCTGATTTTTTGGCAGGCAGGTTGACGTCGAAATCGCCGTTCCTGGCCGTCGCGGTGTGGGCGAAGACGTCCTTGTTGATCCATTCAATGGTGTCGCCGACCTTGGCCGAAGCGTCTTTCGGCGACACTTCGAGATTCTCCATCGTGATCTCTATGGTCGCAGCGTGCGCCGGGACGGCCAACGCCACGAGCAGGACCGCTGACGCGATCGCAGACAATCGTCCCGGCATCGTCGCCTCCCTATTTCAGCTCCGCCGCGACGTGCTCGGCGTGCTGCTGATGGCCCTGAAAGATTTTCAGGCCGGTCTGCAGCAGGCTCTTCAGTTCGGCATTGCTGGCGGACGGAATGAGCTCGGTTTCCAGCGCGCCATTGACGGTTTTGTGGTAGGCGACCTCGTTCGCGACGTAGGCCTTGTCGAAGGCCGCACCGCTCAGCTTGTCCAGTTCGGCGAGCTTCTCGCTCGCCTGCTTTGACAGCGCCTTGCTGGTGTCGTTGTCTTCAGGCGTGACGTTCAGCTTCTTGACCAGCGCGAGCGCCTGCTTGTTGACGGCCTCGTGGTCGCGCAGCATGTCGTCGGCAAACGCCTTCACGTCCTTGTTCTTGGCTTTCTTCTGCGCCTGCTTGGCTGCGTTGATGTCGATCACGCCCGCGGTATAGGCGATGTGGGCGATCTGCGGATCGGTCAGCTTGTCGGCTGCTCTGGCGCCTTGCAGCAGCGCGGGGCTCGACAACAAAATTGCAGCGGCGATCGCCGTGGTCCAACGAACGAACATGGTTTGACACTCCTGTGGTGCCGGACGTTTTGCCGGCGCGTTGCTTCACAGGCGTTGGATGGGATTCTCGCGCGAACGTTCCCGAAAAACTTCAGCCGCCGATGCCGAGCCGCTTCAGCACTGACACGGTCAGCCGCTCGCAGCGCCACCCGGCGAACGGGAACGCATCCATCACTAGGGGACCGATCTCCTTCTCGACGTTCTCGCGCAGCATGGTCCGCGCACGGTGCAGCCGCGTCTTCACGGTCTCGGGCTTGACGCCGAGCAGCTCCGCGGTCTCCTCGATGTTCATGCCTTCCATGACGCGTGCGACGAAGACCATGCGGAAGACGTCCGGCAATTCATCGATGGCGCGCTCGACGACGCGCTGGATTTCACGTTGGGCCATGGTCCTTTCCGGATCGCCTGCGGAGGAAGCGGGAAATTTGATGATCTGTGCCTCGAGCGTCGCTTCGGGCACCGAGCCGAGTTCGATATGCGGCCTGGCGCTTCGCGCCCGGCCAAGCGCCTCGTTGATGGCGATGCGGGACAGCCACGTCGACAGACCGGACTCGCCGCGAAAACCGTCGAGATGGGTGAAGGCGCGGATATAGGTTTCCTGAACGACATCCTCGGCTTCGCTGTCGCTGCGCAGGATTCCGCGCGCCAGACGATAGAGCCTGCGGTTATTGGCCTGCATGATCTCGCGTAGCGCGGCCTCATCACGGCCCCGCGCCCGCTCGACCAGTTCGGCTTCCAAGATCCGGATTTCCGATGTTTTGGCGCCGGCGGATAGGCCGGCTGCGGTCCGTGGCATGGCGGTCACCTGCTCGTTTGGCTTCGTCCGGACATTGGATGCCGCCCCAAGGGAAAGGTTCCCAACTTTTTCGCCTCCCCCGGAGGCCTAATCCGTCTCGATCGGCAGCGCCGGATCCCTCGCCCACTCGCCCATCGAGGCGTCGTAGAGCGTCAGCTTGTCGTAGCCGAGTTGCGTCAGCAGCAGCAGGTCGATCGTCGCCGAGATGCCGCCGCCACAATATAGGATCACATTCTTGTCGCGGGTGACGCCTGCCGCGGCGAATTTGGCTTCGGCATCGGCGAGCGTCGTCAGCGTCTTGTCGGCATTGGTGAGGGTTGCCGCGGGAACATTGACGCTGCCGGGAACGCGGCCGGGCCGGCCGTAGCGGCTCGGCTCGAGGCCGCGATGAAATTGCGGGCCGAGCGCGTTGACGATAACGGTCGCGGGATCGCCGAGCCGCGCCTTCACTGCATTCTTGTCGACGAAGAAGCCCGCACGCGGCGCCGCCTTGAAGGTCGTGGCGGGATAACCCTTCGGTCCTCCTGATACGACCGGCCGTCCCTCTTGCTTCCATTTGTCGAGGCCACCGTCGAGCACCCGCGCGTCGACGCCGAGCGAGCGCAGCATCCACCAGAACCGCGTCGACCACATCATGGTGCCGATGCTGTAGAGGACGACGGACTTCGATGCATCGAGGCCGTGGCGGCCGAAGGCGGCCTCCAGCTGGGCCACATCAGGCATCATGAAGAATTGCTGCGCGGAGGCGTCGGAAAATTCGCCTTGCAGGTCGAGAAAATCGGCGCCCGGGATGTGGCCCGCCTCGAACGTCTTGTCGCCGGGCACCGCGCGATAGGGCACGTCGCTGCCTGGCGGCACCGGCTCGTTGTAGGTCGTGCAGTCGTAGAGGCGCAGGTTGGGATCGCCGAGAATGGCGGCGAGTTGCTCGGTCGATATCAGGGCTGTTGGCTGAAGCATCGGACCGCTCTCCCGTTCGCGAGGAAGTGTAGACCTCTCAACGCGTCATTGCGAGCGCAGCGAAGCAATCCAGGCTGCCACCGCGGAAGGTTCTGGATTGCTTCGCTGCGCTCGCAATGACGGCTGGGGAAGCACCGTACGTCCCCGCACATCGCCTACGCCTTCAATGTCTCCAGAAACCGCACCGGCTCACCTTGCGAGGCCGTCACGAGTTCGCCCTGCCACATCACGCGGCGGCCGCGGATGAAGGTGCCGACGGGCCAGCCGGTGACGCGGACGCCGTCATAGGGGGTCCAGCCGGCCTTGGACGCGACCCATTTGTTGGTGATGGTCTCGCTGCGCTTGAGATCGACGACAGTGAAGTCGGCGTCATAACCAGCCGCGATGCGGCCCTTGCAGGCCATGTTGTAGAGGCGCGCGGGGCCGGCGCTGGTGAGATCGACGAAACGTGCCAGCGACAGGCGGCCGGCATTGACGTGGTCGAGCATGAGCGGCACCAGCGTCTGCACGCCGGTCATGCCGGAGGGCGAGGCCGGATAGGTCTTCTGTTTCTCTTCAAGCGTATGCGGGGCGTGGTCAGAGCCGAGCACGTCGATGATGCCCTGCTCGATGCCGCGCCAGATTCCGGCGCGATGATCGGCGCCGCGCACTGGCGGATTCATCTGCGCCAGCGTGCCGAGCCGCTCGTAGCATTCGGGCGCGACTAGCGTGAGATGATGCGGCGTCGCCTCGCAGGAGGCGACATCCTTGTGGTCGCGCAAAAATTCGATCTCTTCCTTGGTCGAGATGTGCAGCACATGGATGCGCTTGCCCGTCTCGTGCGCGAGCTTCACCAGCCGCTGCGTCGCCATCAGCGCCGCGGTCTCGTCGCGCCACACCGGGTGCGAGCGCGTGTCGCCCTCGATGCGCAGCGGCTTGCGTTCATTAAGATGGTATTCGTCCTCGGCGTGGAACGCGGCGCGGCGGCGGATCACCTGGAAGATGCGGCGCAGGCTCTCGTCGTCTTCCACCAGGAGCGCGCCGGTCGAGGAGCCGATGAACACTTTGACGCCGGCGCAACCGGGCGCACGCTCCAGCACCGGCAGATCCTGCACATTCTCGCGGGTGCCGCCGATGAAGAAGGCGAAGTCGCAATGCATGCGGTGATGGGCGCGCTTCACCTTGTCGGTGAAGGTGGCCTCGGTCACGGTCAATGGCGAGGTGTTCGGCATCTCGAACACGGCGGTGACGCCGCCCATCACGGCGCTGCGCGAGCCGGTCTCGAGGTCTTCCTTCTGCTCCAGCCCGGGCTCGCGGAAATGCACCTGCGTGTCCATCACGCCGGGCAGGATGTGCAGGCCCTTGCAGTCGATCACCTCCGCGGCGGAAGCCTGCGACAGCGCGCCGATCTCGGCAATGCGGCCGTTGACGACGCCGATATCGCGGGCTCCTTCGCCGTCCTGGTTGACGACAGTGCCGCCCTTGAGGATCACGTCGAAACGCTGGGTCATGGCTGAAGGCCTCTCTCGTCCCCAAGCGCAGGGCTTGAGGTCTTGTCGTTTTTGCCTTGCGGGCTTACGTTCCGGAGCAACATGTCGCAAGAGATTTTCGTATGAAATCAGCGTTTCTTCCGGACCGGGGCGTGATCAAGGTCGCGGGCGAGGATGCGCGCAACTTCCTCAATGGCCTCGTCACGACCGACGTCGAGAAGCTCAAGCCGGGCCTGGGCCGATTCGGCGCGCTGCTAACGCCGCAGGGCAAGATCATCGTGGATTTCCTGATCACGGAAGCACCTGCCGGCCATGGCGGCGGGTTCCTGATCGATTGCCCGAAGCCGCTTGCCGAGGGCCTCGCCGCCAAGCTGAAATTCTACAAGCTGCGCGCCAAGGTCACGGTGGAAAACCTGTCCGAGGATCTCGGCGTGCTCGCGGCCTGGGACGGCAAGCCTGCGGCCCAGCCCGACCTCGCCTTCGCCGATCCGCGCAATGAGGACCTCGGCACCCGCATCCTGATCCCCGAAGATCTCAAACAGAAGCTGTCCGATCTGATCGGCGCCGAGATGGTCGACGCCGCCGCCTACGAGGCCCACCGCATCGCGCTCGGCGTGCCGCGCGGCGGGCTCGATTTCACGTACAGCGATGCGTTCCCGCACGAGACCAACATGGACCGCCTTTCCGGCGTCGATTTCGACAAGGGCTGCTATGTCGGCCAGGAGGTCGTCTCGCGCATGCAGCATCGCGGCACCGCGCGCACCCGCAGCGTCAAGGTGCTGCTCGAGGACTCCTCGCCGGAGCCCGGCGTCAGCCTCATGGCCGGCGACAAGCCCGTCGGCACGATGGGCTCGTCGGCGAAAGGAAAGGGCATCGCGTTGGTGCGCATCGACCGCGTTGCCGACGCGCTCGATGCCGGCCAACCGCTCACCGCCGGCGGCCTGGCATTGACACTTGCGGAACCAGACGTCGTGCGCATTCCAACGAAGCAACCCATCGCATGAGCCGTGCTCCCCGCCTGCATCCCGACGGAAAGACCCGTTGCCCCTGGCCCGGCGAAGATCCGCTTTACGTCGCCTATCACGACACTGAATGGGGCGTGCCGGAATATGACGACCGCGCGCTCTATGAGAAGCTGATCCTCGACGGTTTCCAGGCCGGCCTGTCCTGGATCACGATCCTGCGCAAGCGCGACAATTTTCGGAAAGCCTTCGACGATTTCCAGCCGGAAAAGATCGCGCGCTACAACGAGAAGAAAGTTCAGGCGCTGATGAACGATGCCGGCATCGTGCGCAACAAGGCCAAGATCGACGGCGCGATATCAAGCGCGAAATCCTATCTCGACATCATGGAGAAGGGCCCCGGCTTCTCAAAATTCCTGTGGGACTTCATGGACGGAAGGCCCAAGGTCAATCATTTCAAGACCACCGCGAGCGTACCGGCCTCGACGCCGCTCTCCATGCAGATCTCCAAGGAGCTGTCCTCGCGCGGCTTCAAGTTCGTCGGCCCGACCATCGTCTATGCCTTCATGGAAGCGACCGGCATGGTCAACGATCATCTCGTCGACTGCCATTGTCACGCGAGCTGCGGCAAGACGCAGCGCAAGCCGCGCCTCAAGGCCAAATGAGCGCAAAGAAGACCGAACGCGGCGTGGCATCCCGCGCCTGGCAACGCATGCTGTCGGGCCGGCGACTGGACCTGCTCGATCCCTCCCCGCTTGATATCGAGATCGCCGACATCGCGCACGGACTGGCGCGGGTGGCACGCTGGAACGGCCAGACCACCGGCGCGCACATCTTTTCGGTCGCACAGCACACGCTTCTGGTTGAGACCGTGCTGCGGCACGAATGGCCGCGGGTCGATCGCCGCGTGCGGCTCGCCGCGCTGCTGCACGATGCGCCCGAATATGTGATCGGCGATATGATATCGCCGTTCAAGGCGGTTCTGGACGGCCATTACAAGGCGGTCGAGAAACGCCTGCTCGGCGCCATCCACATCCGCTTTGGCTTGCCGCCGGCGCTGCCGGAGGAGATCACCTTTGAGCTCAAGGCTGCCGATCGCGGCGCGGCCTATCTGGAGGCAACGACGCTTGCCGGCTTCAGCGAGAGCGAGGCCAAGCGCCTGTTCGGCAAGGATCCCGGCCTCTCCGACAGCGTCCGGCGCGACTATCTCACCCCCTGGACGGCTGCCCGGGCCGAGAAGCAGTTTCTGGAGCGGTTTGGCGCCGTGTTTGCGTAGGTCCTGCAGGGCGGGCAAAGGGGCCCTTGCGCCGCCCCATTGATTTTGCGCAATGAGACGAAAGTGGTGGGTCCGCTTCGCTTTGCCCACCCCGCCAACGCTCGCTATAATCTGCGGAAAAAGGTCCGCCATGATCCACGTCTGTTCTCTCGCCGCCCTTCCCGAGACCGTCCGCCTCACCAAGGCCAGCCACGTGCTGACCGTGATGGCCAATGTCGAGCAGGTGGCCCGGCCGGTATCGGTGCTGCCGGCCAACCATCTCAAGGTGTCGATGGACGACATCACCGAGGAGATGGACGGCTTCGTCGCGCCATCGGAAGCGCATATCGAGCAGGTGCTGAACTTCGTACGCGGCTGGGACCGCGACGCGCCGCTGGTGGTGCATTGCTATGCCGGCATCAGCCGCTCCACCGCGAGCGCCTTTGCCGCCGTGTGCGCGCTCAATCCGGATCGCGACGAAACCGAGATCGCGAAGAAAATCCGGGCGGCTTCCCCGATCGCCTCGCCGAACCGCCGCATCGTCGGCCTTGCCGACCGTGCGCTGGGGCGCAACGGCCGCATGCTGCGCGCGCTCGACGAGATGGGCCCAGGCGCAATGATGGTCGAGGGCCGCCCCTTCGTGATCGAGCTCGAATGACACCTGCGATCGCCGTCGCATGAGCGAAAAGCTGCTGACGCCGATCGAGATCGGCCTGACTGCCGCGATCGTTGCGATCGAGAATCATGAGCCGCTGATCCTCGCCGCGCGCGACAGTGACGGACTGGCCGGCCTGCCGTTCGGCCCGTTCGATGCGCCGAGCCATCGCACCTTCGAGATCGGCCTGCGGGCCTGGGTCGAGGAACAGACGGGGCTGCGGCTCGGCTATGTCGAACAGCTCTACACATTTGGCGATCGCGGCCGGCATGCCGAGGCCGGCGATACCGGCGCGCACATGGTGTCGATCGGCTATCTCGCACTGACGCGCGCCATCGGCGGCGAACTCGCAGCCACGAGTGCGAGCTTCGCGCCATGGTATCGCTTCCTGCCCTGGGAGGACCGGCGCGAGGGGCCGCCCCCGATCATCGCGGACGACATCATCCCGGCATTGACCGAGTGGGCCGAAGAGGAGACGCCGGAGACGACGCGCGCATTGCCGCGCAAGGATCGCGTGCGGTTCTATTTCGGGCTCGACGGCGCGTCCTGGGATGAGGAGCGCGTGCTCGACCGCTACGAGCTCCTGTACGAGGCTGGGCTGGTCGAGGAAGCGCGGCGCGACGGCCGTCCTGCGGCATTAGCGCGCAAGGCACTGCCCGCGCTCGGCACATCCATGCGCTTCGACCACCGCCGGATTCTTGCGACAGCGGTCGCGCGGCTGCGTGCAAAATTGAAGTATCGTCCTGTGGTCTTTGAACTTTTGCCCGCCGAGTTCACACTTACCGACTTGCAGTATACGGTGGAGGCGATCTCCGGCCGACACCTGCACAAACAAAATTTCCGCCGCCTGGTCGAAATGGAAGCCCTGGTCGAACCGACCGGGGTGATGTCGACACAGACGGGCGGACGTCCGGCGGCGCTCTACCGCTTCCGCCGCGACGTGCTCCAGGAGCGGCCCGCGCCGGGCTTGCGCGTACGCTCCCGGCGCTAACCCGATATATGTGTGATCGGCCCCTGCCCGCCGATTGCCTGGAGGCTTTATGTCTGACGGCCCGTTTGACGTCTTCGCGCTGATCATTGCGGTCATCGCTTTCATCATCGCGATCAAGGCCTCCAGCCAGGCGGCCGAGCTGCGACGACGGCTAAGCTCGCTCGAAGAGATGTTCCACGCGCAACGGCCCGTACAGCCGCCGCGGATCCCGGCAGATGTGTGGGCTGAAGCGTCCGCGACGCCTTCCGCTGCGCCGCCGCCGCTTGTGCCCCAAGCCGAAGCGGAAGCCGGGACGCCGCCCCCGCTCGTCACCGAGGATGTTTCACCGCCACCGCTCGCAGCGAACACCGAGGCCGACGCGCCGCCGCCGCGGGCCGCTCCCGCGCTCGCGCCCGGCTTCGAGGAACGGCTCGGCACCCGCTGGGTGGTGTGGATCGGCGGCCTTGCGCTCGCGCTCGGCGGCTTCTTCATGGTGCGCTATTCGATCGAGGCCGGCCTCGTCGGCCCCGGCGTGCGCGTGTTCCTTGGCGGCGTATTCGCGCTGGCGCTGCTGGGCGCCGGCGAGTGGTCGCGGCGCAAGGAGAGCATCTCCAACATCGCCGCGCTGCCGATCGCCAACATTCCCGCGATCCTCACCGCGGCCGGCACGGCGGTGGCATTTGCGACCATCTACGCGGCTTACGCACTCTACGGCTTCCTGGTCCCCGCGACCGCCTTCGTGCTGCTCGGCCTCGTCGCGCTCGGCACGCTGGCCGCGGCGCTTCTGCACGGGCCCGCACTTGCGGGCCTCGGCGTGGTCGGCGCGTTCGTGACGCCGATCCTCGTCTCCAGCGGCAAGCCGGACTATTGGGCGCTCTACATCTATCTCGCGATCGTCACCGCCGCGAGCTTCGGCCTCGCCCGTATCCGGCTGTGGCGCTGGCTTGCAGTCACCACGATCGCCTTCGCCGTGCTCTGGATCTTCCCGGGTCTCGATACCAGCGACTTGCAGGTCGCGCCGCACGCTTTCCATGTGATCGCAGGCTTCGTTCTTGCCGCTCTTCTCGTGGTCTGCGGCTTCATGTTCGGCCCGACGATTGAGGACGGCGAGATCGAGCCGGTCTCGTCGGGCTCGCTCGGTGCCTATCTGTTCGGCGCGATGCTGATCGTGCTGTCGAGCGCGCATGCGGACCTGGCGCTGCTCGCCTTCACGCTGCTGGTCGGCGCGACGCTGCTCGTCGCCTGGCGCGCGCCGGCGGCCACGGGCGCGCTCGGCGCAGCCGCTGCGACCGTCTTCGTCGTGTTCGCCGAATGGGCCGTGCGCGCCAATCCGGACATGCTGGTGCTGCCGGGCGGCCCCATCGCCGGCATCGCACCGACGGCGATCGACAGCGCGGTGACGCTGCATCTGGTGATGGCGGCGATCTTCGCCGCCGGCTTCGGCATCGCGGGTTTCCTCGCGCAGGGCCGTTCGAACTCGGCGATCATTCCGGTGGTGTGGTCGGTCGCCGGTGTCGCGACGCCGATCGCGATCCTGGTCGCGCTCTACGCACGCGTCGCGCATCTCGACCGCTCGATTCCGTTCGCCATCCTCGCGGTGTTGCTCGCCGCCGCCTTTGGCGCTGCCACCGAAGCCCTTGCGCGCCGCGAGACCCGGCCGGGCGCCATGATCTCCACGGCCTTGTTCGCGACCGGCACGCTCGGTGCGTTGGCGCTGGCGCTGACGTTTGCGCTGGAGAAGGGCTGGCTCACGATCGCACTGGCGCTGATGTCGCTCGGCACCGCCTGGATCTCGATGCAGCGGCCGATCCCGTTCCTGCGCTGGCTGGCCGCGATCTTCGCAGGCCTCGTCACCGCTCGGATCGGCTATGATCCACGCATCGTCGGCGACGCCGTCGGAACCACGCCAATCTTCAACTGGCTGTTGTGGGGCTACGGCCTGCCGGCGGCATCGTTCTGGGCGGCGAGCCTGTTCCTGCGCCGCCGCGCCGACGACGCCCCGCTGCGCATGGTCGAGAGCGCCGCGATCCTGTTCACCGCGCTGCTCGCCTTCATGGAGATCCGGCATTTTGCGACCGGCGGCAAGATGACGGACGCTCCGTCGCTGCTCGAATGCGCGCTGCAGGTCTGCGTCATGCTCGCCCTGGCGATCGGGCTGGAGCGCCTGCGGCAGCGCAGCCGCAGCGTCGTGCACAATGTCGGCGCGGTCGTGCTCACGGCGATCGCCGGGCTCGTGGGCGTGTTCGGCCTCTTGATCCTGGAGAACCCGCTGCTGTGGCGCACCGACGTTGGCGGCGCCGTGTTCAACCTGCTGCTGCTCGGCTACGCGCTGCCAGCGGTGTTGATGCTGCTGCTGTCCTATGCCGTGGTTGGCGAACGCGGCAAGGCCTACGCCAACACGATTGCGGGCGGCGCACTGCTGTTCGCGCTTGCCTATGTCACGCTGGAGATCCGCCGCTTCTATCACGGCCCGATCCTCTCCAGCGGGGCGACGATGGGTGCCGAGCAATACACCTATTCGATCGGCTGGCTCGGCTTCGGCGTGGTGCTGCTCGGCGTCGGCATTCTCGTCAATTCCGAGCGGGCGCGGCTGGCGTCGGCCGTCGTGATCGCGTTGACGATCCTGAAGGCTTTCGTCATCGACATGTCGACACTGACGGGCGTCTACCGCGCGCTGTCCTTCATGTGCCTCGGCATCGTGCTGGTCGCGATCGGCTGGCTCTACCAGCGTATCCTGTTCCGGCGGCAGGTCGCACCGCCGCCGGCTCCGCAGACGAGCATTTGAGGATCAGGCCGCGCGAACTGATTCCAGGAACTGGGCGACCTCGACTTTGAGACGGGTGCTGTCGGTCGCCAGCGATTTCGCCGCCGACAGTACCTCGGTCGAAGCCTCGCCGGTCTCGATCGCGCCGCGCTGCACGTTGGTAATGTTCGACGAGACCTCCTGCGTGCCGACCGAGGCCTGCTGCACGTTACGCGAGATTTCCTGCGTGGCGGCGCCCTGCTCCTCGACGGCGGCAGCGATGGCCGCAGCCACCTCGGACAGCCGCTCGATGGTGCCGCCGATCTCCTGGATGGCACTGACCGATTCCTGCGTCGCCCCCTGGATGCCCGCGACCTGCGCCCCGATCTCGCCCGTTGCTTTCGCAGTCTGCTCCGCCAGGGCCTTGACCTCGGAGGCGACGACCGCGAAGCCGCGGCCCGCATCGCCCGCACGCGCGGCCTCGATGGTCGCGTTCAGCGCCAGCAGATTGGTCTGGCCCGCGATCGTGTTGATGAGCTCGACGACGTCGCCGATGCGAGACGCTGCCTGCGACAGCGCGTTGACGCGGTCGTTGGTCCGCGCCGCCTGCTCGACGGCCTCCGCCGCCATCCGCGCCGAATCCTGCACGCGGCGGCTGATCTCGGTGATGGAGGACGACAGCTCCTCCGAAGCGGATGCCACCGCCTGGACGTTGGTCGAGGCTTCCTCGGAGGCGGCCGCGACGACGGTCGCGAGTTCCTGTCCGCGCTGCGCGGTGTTGGTCAGCGTCGAGGCGGAGGCCTCGAGCTCGGTCGAGGCCGAGGACACGGTTCCGACGACCTCGCCGATCATGGCTTCGAATTTGCGGGTGATGGCGTCGACGCGGCGGCCGCGTTCGATCTTGGCTTCGGCATCGCGCGCGGCGGCCTCGTCGGCGGCCTTCTTGGCGATCAGCGCCTCCTTGAAGATCTGCAGCGCATCCGCCATCGAGCCGATCTCGGTCTTTTCGCCGCGATGCGGCACCTCGGCCGAAAGATCGCCCTCGCCGAGCGACTGCATCGGGCTGATGATCGAGGCAATGCCACGAGAAACGTCGCGCACGAGATAATAGGCGGCGCCGATCGCGATCACGACCGAAAGCACGATGATCCCGACCAGCACGCGGAAGATCATGGCATAGCTGTCGGCGGCCTGCTTGGTCTCCAGCTCGGCGCCGCGATTGTTCATCTCGATGCCCTTCTGGAGCAGGGGGTCGGCGGCCTGCGCCATCTTCGCGACCTTGGTCTGCAGCAGCTCGTTGGCGTCGGCCGGGAAGCGGCCGACATTCTTGCGCGACAGCGCCATCACGTCCTGCACGCCGTTCAGATAGTCGGCCCACGCCGTGCTCCATTGCCCATAGAGCGAGCGCTCCTCGGCGGAGGTGATCAGCGGCTCGTAGACCTTGCGGGTCTGGTCGATACGCGCCCGCAACGAGGCCAAGCGCTTTTCGGCGGCGTCCTTGCCCTCAACGCTGTCCTGCATCAGATGCAGACGGAGCGCGACGCGCAGCTCGTTGATGTCGGCGCGAAGCGAGCCGAGCGCGCGCACGCTGGGCAGCCAGCTCTCCGCGATCTCGACCGTATGGGAATTGATGTTCTGCATGGTGCCGATCGCCGTCACGCCGACGCCGGCGAGCGAAAGAACGAGGACCGACAGCACGGCCAGAAGCTTGAAGACGATCGACAATTTCGACATCACGACAAATCCCGATGTTACCTGACAACGCGCAAATCACTTGCGCCGTAACCGCCACGACGGTGGCGAGACGGATGTCAGTTCAACAATGCTGGCTGGTTCTTATCCCGTGAGATTGCACACATAATCGCAAGCAGGCGTTAACAGGGGCCTACGTAAAATTACGGGACACTTCCGGCAGTCGCAATTTCTCTTGCAACCATCTGTTGCAGCTCGCAGCCACCTCATGCTGCGGCGCGCAGCCTGCCCGCTTGCGCCATAACATGGAACCGAGGCGGCGGCTGTCACGCCGCCCGTACCGATTCCAGGAAGCGTGCGACTTCGCTCTTCAACCGGTTGCTCTCTTGCGAGAGCGATTGCGCTGCCGAATGCACCTGCGCCGAGGCAGCCCCGGTTTCGCCTGCGCCGCGCTGGACGTCGCCGATATTCGCCGAGACTTCGGAGGTGCCATTCGCGGCGTGCTGGATGTTGCGGGAGATCTCCTGCGTGGCGGCGCCCTGCTCCTCGACCGCGGCGGCAATGGTCGACGAGATCTCCGACATCCGCGCGATGGTGTCGCCAATCTCCTTGATCGCGCCGACTGAGTCTTGCGTCGCGGTCTGGATCGCGCCGATGTGCTGGCTGATCTCGCCGGTCGCTTTCGCAGTCTGCTCGGCGAGCGCCTTCACTTCGGTCGCGACCACGGCAAAGCCCTTGCCGGCTTCGCCCGCCCGCGCCGCCTCGATCGTCGCGTTGAGCGCCAGCAGATTGGTCTGGCTGGCGATGGTGTTGATCAGCTCGACCACGTCGCCGATGCGGGAGGCGGCCTTGGTCAGCTCGGCGACGCGCGCATTGGTGCGCTGGGCCTGCCCGACCGCGACATCAGCGACACGCGCCGATTCCTGCACCTGGCGGCTGATTTCGGAGATTGAGGAGGTCATTTCCTCGCTCGCTGAAGATACCGACTGCACGTTCGCGGAGGCCTCTTCGGAGGCGGCCGCCACGACGGTGGCAAGTCCGTTGCCGCGCTCGGCGGCCTGCGTCAGCGTGTTCGAGGAGGCCTCGAGCTCGGTTGCAGCCGACGACACAGTATCGATGATCTCGCCGACCGCGCCCTCGAAGTTATCGGCAAGCCGGTGCATGTCGGCCTTACGCTGCTGGCGCCCGCGCGCCTCAGCTTCGATCTGCTCGATGCGCAGCCGCTCGGCCTCCGCCATGTTGGTCCTGAACACCTCGACGGCACTGGCCATCTCGCCGATCTCGTCCCTGCGCCCGACGCCGGGGACGGAAATCGAAAGCTCGCCGCGCGCAAGCCGCGTCATCGCACCGACCATGCCGGCAAGCGACTTCGAGATCGAACGCCCCAGAAGGAACCCGACCGCGGCGAGCACGACGACGGTAACGCCGAAGGCGACCATCATCCACATGCGCACGGCATCGCGGGTCGCAGCTTCCGCAACGTCGGCCTGCTTGTACAAGCTTTCGACTGTATTGCGCACCTCGACCATACCCGGCTCGAGCTCGCGGAAAGTCTTCATCATGCTGGCGTCAAGGTTTGCGCTCTGCTGTGCAGTGTCGGCCCACGCCGTGAACTCGGACTGGTATTTCTGCAGCTTGGCCGTGATGTCGTTCATCACCGCCGTAGGGACCGCGACGACCTCTATCGCCTTGGAGAATTCGACTGCGGCCTTCTTCATCTCGGCGATGTATTTTGGGTCGCGCCGCAGCATGAAGTCCTTCTCATGCCGGCGCATCATCAGCATCCAGCTCGTGGTCCTGGGATCGTCGATCTCCTTGAGCTTGGCTTCGATGTCGTGCACCGCGGCGCGGAGCGAGCCGGACAGGCCCAGCGTCTCGTTCAGGCCGAGCCGGGATTCCGCGGTAACCAATTTGCCGAAGTCCGAGGCGTATCGCTTGAAGCCGTCCTGGGCCTGCTTCATCCGGTCGGACAGCGCGCTCATGCCGCCGGCCGACATCAGCCGCTCGACCTCGTCGAAGTCGCGATTGATCGGCCCCATCAATTCGGCATGGGCCTTGGCGTAGCTCTCGTTGCGGCGCTGCTGAAAGTTCTTCTCGTTGCGGCGGGCCTCCAGCATCTCGATCGAGAGCTGCTTGTTCAGATCAGCGATCGCACGAGCGCGGTTGGCGACGGCCCGCGAGGCATCCTGGGAGAGGCTGCCGATCTGGTAGATGGCGCCGAAGGCGGTGAGACCGACGAGACCGAAAAGTCCGATCGCCATGACCTTGTGAGTGAGACGGATGGAAAGGCCGCTCATGAGTGTGCTCCAATACGTCGATACGCAATACAGGAGGGCGACTCAGCGCCCGGAATATTGCGGGGATCATGACTGCATCGGTTTTCCGGAAGGTTAACCCTGCGCGGTCTTCGTCGCGGCGCCGCGATACGCACGCGCGCAAACGCCGCGCTTCTACGCGCGGCGGTTGCAGTTCTCTCATGATATGCGCCCGTCACGCTGCGCGCACGGTATCGAGGAAGTTGCCGACCTCGAGCTTAAGGCGGTTGCTGTTTCCGGAGAGCGACTGGGCCGCCGCCAGCACCTGCGACGACGCCGAGCCGGTCTCGCTCGCCCCGCGCTGCACATCGGTGATGTTGGACGAGACCTGATGGGTGCCTTCCGCCGCCTGCTGCACGTTGCGGGAGATTTCCTGTGTCGCCGCGCCCTGCTCTTCCACGGCAGCCGCGATGGTGGAGGAAATCTCCGAGAGCTTCATGATAGTGCCGCTGATGTCCTTGATTGCGCCGACCGAATGCTCGGTCGCGGTCTGGATGCTGGCGATCTGCTGCCCGATCTCGCCGGTGGCCTTCGCGGTCTGTTCGGCGAGTGCCTTGACCTCGGAAGCGACGACCGCAAAGCCGCGACCGGCTTCGCCGGCGCGCGCGGCCTCGATGGTCGCGTTGAGCGCCAGGAGATTGGTCTGACCCGCGATGGTGTTGATCAGCTCGACCACGTCGCCGATCCGCGTCGCCGCTTCGGACAATTCGCTGACACGCTCGGTGGTGACACGCGCCTGGCCGACAGCTTCGTTGGCCACGCGGGCCGATTCCTGCACCTGCCTGCTGATCTCGGTGATAGAGGACGACAGCTCCTCGGTCGCGGACGCCACCGCCTGCACGTTGGTGGACGCCTCCTCGGAGGCCGCAGCAACCACGGTCGTGAGCTGCTGCCCACGCTCCGCAGTCGATGTGAGCGTCGACGCCGAGGCTTCCAGCTCGGTCGCTGCCGAGGACACGGTTTCGACGATCTCCCCGATCGCGGCTTCGAAGCCGTCGGCCAGCTTCCGCATCTCCGCCTTGCGCTGCTCGGCTGCCCGCTTCTCGACCGCAGCGTGCTCGCCACGCATGCGTTCGACTTCGAGGCCGTTTTGCTTGAAGACTTCAACGGTCCGGGCCATCTCGCCGACTTCGTCACCTCGGCGGGTGCCTGGCACGACCGTCGTGAAGTCGCCATTGGCGAGCCCACCCATCGCTGCCGAAATGGCTGAAAGCGGCTTGAGGATGCGGCCAAAGGTGATCCAGAAACTGAGGCCAGCGAGCATTACCGAGGCGCAGAGCAACACGGCCGTGAAAACGAAATTGCGAGTGCTGACTTCCGCCTGCATCGTGGCTTCGCGGTCAGCGGCCGCGCCAATGGCTTCACCGAGCTTCAGCACCGCATTGATGCCGGCAGTGGCCCGCGTGAAGTACTCGGGTCCCGTGATCTTGTAGTCCCCGCTTTCGCCACCGGCGAGCACAAGCGCCCGCGTTTCACCGTAGGCTCCAAAATAGGACTTCTCGACCTCCGTCATCGCCTCGCCGATCTGCACGGTGAGGTCGAAGCGCAGCCGCACCGGCAATACCGTGTCCCATGCGAGTTCGACCTTGGCCCGCAGCGCCGAAAGGCGCTCATAGCCCTCCATCCCGAGCTTCGCGCGCGCACCGACGACCCCAGCCAGCAGGGCCCGTTCCCTTCCGGCATTCTCGGCCATCTGAGCTGTCAGATGTCGCAAGCCGATGAGCTGGGCCAGCCTGGCTACGGGCGGGCTGGTGAGCGTTTCGAGCGTCAGCCGCAAGCGGTTGCTCGCGACGTCGATCACCTCCGTGATTATTGGCGCGAAGCCATCTACGAGGTCAGGCTCGCGTTCGACGCGCGGGCGCGACATTCCCGCGTCGGCCTTCTCACGCAAGAGACGCAGCGCCTCGAATTTCGCCGCGGCGTCCGCAATCTGTCTTTGCCCCGCCGTCATTTCGGGAATCGCGCTGATATCGAGCACGGCTTGGCGAAAGGCCTCGTCCGCTGTCGCGCGCGCCTTTGCGATTTCGGCACGGCGCTCGGCGCTGACGACATCAGGAGACTTCAGCACGGCGTTGGTCAGCCCGCGTTCAATCGCCCAATGTCCTGCGCTGCGCAGCAGCAGTTGGGCAACTGCATTGACCTTCAGGAATGCCTCGGACTCTCGCCTCTTGAGGATGGCCTCATAGGCGATGAATCCGGCCGAGGCCAACCCAAGCAAGACCAGGGCAGAGATGATGATCGGCAAGATCGTGCCGATCCGAACATGTCCGATTCGTCTCCACGCGCTGGCGGCCTGAGTTCGGGCCTGCTGATGAGCAGGGCTCAACATGGTACGTTTCCCCCAAAGGAAACACGCAGCCAAGTCCTTGCCGGCTGCATGGACGTTGATCGCCCTTGCCGGAGAATCTAGTCCTCAGGCTTCGCATTCTGGTTAACGGGAGGGTTCGGAGAAATACTGAGATTCAGCCCAAATAGTTGAAATGGCAGAGATAATTTCGCGAGAAAGTTGTAAATTTCAGCTTGAGGTGGCCGCTGCTGGTTTTTGCAGCCGACGTTCGCCAAAGGCATGCGCGAGACGTTCGCGGCGACGATCGGATGCAAAAACGCCCCGCCTGAGGAGGTAGGGCGTCTCCCGAACTGTCTGGAACGAGGTTCTTAGGCGGCGCGCACGGTCTCGAGGAATTTTCCGACCTCGAGCTTGAGGCGGTTGCTGTCGCCGGACAATGACCGCGCGGCTGCCAGCACCTGCGACGATGCCGAGCCGGTTTCGCCTGCACCGCGCTGCACGTCGGTGATGTTGGACGAGACCTGATGGGTACCTTCGGCCGCCTGCTGCACGTTGCGGGAAATCTCCTGCGTCGCCGCGCCCTGCTCCTCGACGGCCGCGGCGATCGTGGACGATATCTCGGACAGCTTTTCGATGGTGTTGCTGATGGCGCTGATCGCGCTGACCGAGTCCTGCGTCGCCGCCTGAATGCCCGAAATCTGCTGGCCGATTTCGCCGGTCGCCTTTGCGGTCTGCTCGGCCAGCGCCTTGACCTCGGATGCGACGACGGCAAAACCGCGGCCGGCCTCGCCGGCGCGCGCGGCCTCGATGGTGGCATTGAGCGCCAGCAGATTGGTCTGGCCGGCGATGGTGTTGATCAGCTCGACCACGTCGCCAATGCGCGCCGCCGCCTTGGACAATTCGCCGACACGGTCGGTCGTGGTGCGGGCCTGAGTTACCGCCTCGCTCGCGACCCGCGCCGATTCCTGCACCTGGCGGCTGATCTCGGTGATCGAGGACGACAGCTCTTCGGTCGCAGAGGCAACCGACTGCACGTTGGTGGACGCCTCCTCGGAGGCGGCGGCCACCACTATCGTCACTTCCTGTGCCCGCTCCGCCGTAGAGGTCAGCGTCGCGGCCGAAGCCTCGAGCTCCGTCGCGGCGGAGGAGACGGTATCGACGATCTCGCCGACGGCGCCTTCGAAACTGTCGGCAAGCCTGCGCATATCGGCCTTGCGCTGCTCGGCCGCCACCTGGTCCTGCCGCATCTTGGCTTCCGCTTCTTCGCGCGCCTTCTGCTCCGACACGATCTTGAATTTCTCGACGGCCGCGGCGACGCCGCCGACCTCGTCCTTGCGGCCGAGACCCGGCAGAATAACAGAGAAGTCACCACCAGCGAGCTTGTCCATGGCAACCGTGAGCGCGCGGATCGGCCGCGCGATGGTCAGGAAGGACATCAGCCACGAGCCGATGAGGACGAGCACGGCGCACGCACCCACTACCATGCCGAGACGCTCGCTCGCCGCCATCTCCTGGCTCGCGGCAGCGATTTCTTCATCGCTCTTGTGCTTGGCGAAATCGGCAATCTCGCTGGTCAAATTGTCCAGCTGTGTGGCAAGCGGCAGCGTCACCTCGCGGATCTGGCGCGCGCCTTCCTCGGAAATCTTGGCGGCGCGGACGGGGTCCGTGGCCGCAACCGCAATGGCCTCGCTGCGAACAGAGGCGTTCTGCTGCGCGCCCTTCAGGTAATCGGCCGACGTAGACTTGAGCTTCTCCATCCGCGCGCGGTTTTCCGGGGCGTGCGACAACCTGAGCATGGAATCGACAACGCCGTTCAGTGCTTTCGACCGCTCCAGCAGAATCTCGCTCGCCTTCTGCAAATCACCCTGATTGTTGGCGAGACGCATGTCCCGTACAGCGAGCTGCATGCCACGTATCCCAAGCTTGGCTTCGGTGGCCTCGCGCACCAATTCCTGCTGCGCAATCGCTGCTTGGTTGGAATGACGCACGGTGTTGTTGCCGATGACCTGGCTCGCGATCATGGCGCCGACGAGAACAACGCCGAACGCCGAAGCGAGCGCGAGCTTGGTGCCGATTTGCAGATTCTGGATGAGTCTCGACATGAGGGCGTTTCCCGGGACTGCGCGGCCAAGTCATTGTCGGCCGCCCTCGGCGTTGATCGCCCTTGCCTAAAAACTGAGCTTCAGGTGTGGTTATCCGGTTAACGGCCGCCCCCGGACAACTACCGGACTCGCCAAAAATCCCTTTAAAAATGGCACGGTCTGCGCGCTTAACAGGTTAACCACACGCGGCGGTAGGATGCCCGATTTCTAGCCAGTGCGACCAAGGGCTTTCTGGCTCTCGCCGATCAGGCTGATCCGGAACACCGGCTCCTTGTTCTCGTCGAGCAGCTCCATGCGCCATTCGGCGTTCTGCTTCAGGCTGCGTGAGATGCCGCCGAGCAAATTGGCACAGACCTCGGTCATCTCGGTCCAGGCCGCAGCGCGATCCTCGAACTCATATGGCTGGTCGGCAGCACCGGAATAGCGGCCCGTGCTGATACGGAAGAAGTACAGCGACATCGTTGAACCCTTAATCGGGCCGCGCCCCCGGCCGTACGCAAACTGGCGCGCGAACAGCTACCAACGCATGAAAGCCGCCGTCCGTATGACTACGGCGCGGCGGCTTCGTGTTTGATGGCAGTTCTCAACGACAAGATGCGCGGGCTGTCCAGCGCCCAACTCACTGGGTCGAGCGGCGCAGCTCCAGTGGGGCGTCGTCCCTGGCGGGCTCCGATTTGGCTTGCGGCTTCACCGGCTCGAGCCGGCTACTCTCGATGCGCGGGGTCTCGACACGCGCGGCGACTTCGGTGTTGGGCGTGCCGACTGAACCCGTGTGTTCAGAGGTGCGCAGCGAGCGCGGCCGCGCGACGGCGCGCGCCATCAGCATCTGGTTGCCGCCCTGGTGATGGAAGTCGCAATAGGCGAAGCCCATCCCCGAAACCGAGCCGCGGAAACTGCGATCGTCGGTCTTTTCAAGGTTGAAACAGGGCTCGAACGGAATGCCCTTGATCGAGGCGCAGACGTTCTGGCCGCGAATCTGAAGCGTGTTGCCGGGCAGGCGGAGATGTTTCACTGGACCTGCACCTGAGAACTGCACGGCGCCGGCGGCGCCGAGGTCGTCCATGATGCGGCCAGCGCCGCGGGTGCCATCAAAGCAGGTGAAAGCAAACACCTTCCCGGCGACGAAGCGGCGCGCCTCATCGGCGTTCATGCTTCCAGCAATGGCCGGCGCAAGCGTCGCTATCGCCGTGACCGCCCCCAACACAATACGCGCAAGCATGCTCAACTCCGAACCAACCCCGCAGCGGGCTATGCCTTATCTCTTTACCCGCTGCTTACCATACTAACCATGGCGACATTGAAGCAGCATGGTTGGTAAAGTCTGAACGCCGTTAGACAATTTTTACCACGGTGCGACCGCGGACCTGGCCGGCCAGGATTTTCGCGCCCCACTCCGGAACTTCGGAAAGCGGAATTTCGTGAGTAATTTCAGCTAGTTTCGTCCGATCCAGATCGGACGCCAAGCGTTGCCAGGCGGCCCTCCGCGGCTCGATCGGGCACATCACGGAATCGATGCCGAGAAGGCACACCCCGCGCAAAATGAAGGGTGCGACGGAAGACGGCAGGTCCATGCCGCCGGCCAAGCCGCACGCCGCGATCGCGCCGCCGTACTTCGTCATCGACAGGAGGTTTGCGAGCGTGGTGGAGCCGACGCTGTCGAGGCCACCCGCCCAGCGCTCCCTCGCGATGGGCTTGGCGGCCGCCGACAATTCGTTGCGGTCGATCACCTCGGTCGCGCCGATCTCTTTCAGGTAGTCCGCTTCGGACGCACGGCCGGTGGAGGCGATGACATGATAGCCGAGCTTTGAGAGCACGGCGGTCGCAACCGAGCCGACGCCGCCCGCCGCGCCCGTCACCACGACCGGACCGCTGTTCGGCGAGACTCCGTGCTTCTCCAGCGCCAGCACGGACAGCATCGCGGTGAAGCCGGCGGTGCCGATCGCCATGGCGTCGCGGGCCGACAGGCCCTGCGGAAGAGCGACCAGCCAGTCGCCTTTCACCCGCGCCTTCTCGGCATAGGCGCCGAGATGGGTCTCGCCCATGCCCCAGCCGGTGCAGACGACCTTATCGCCCGCCTTCCATTGCGGATGCGAGGACTGCTCGACGGTGCCGGCGAAGTCGATGCCGGCAATCATCGGGAAGCGGCGCACCACCGGCGCCTTGCCGGTGAGCGCAAGGCCGTCCTTGTAGTTCAACGTCGACCATTCCACGCGGACGGTGACGTCGCCCTCCATCAGCTCGGCTTCGTCGAACTGCGTGAGTTGCGCGGTGGTGCCTTTGTCCGCCTTGTCGATCCGGATCGCCTTGAACGTCGCCACAGCAAACTCCCTGACTTGTTTCAGGGGATGTTTAGCCGATCAGGCAGGCTGCGCAACCGCCCGCTGGACCGGTTTCTCCACGATCGGAAGATTGATCAGCGCCGACAGCACGCCGAACAGGATCGAGAGCCACCAGATCGGCGTGTAGGAACCGAACCGCTCGAACACGATGCCGCCGAGCCAGACGCCGAGAAAGCCGCCGACCTGATGGCTGACGAAGGCGAAGCCATAGAGGGTGGCGAACCAGCGCGTGCCGAACATGATCGCGACCAGCGCCGAGGTCGGTGGCACCGTCGACAGCCAGGTCAGGCCGGAGACCGCGCCGAACGCAATCGCGGAGAACGGCGTGATCGGGAACGAGATGAAGGCAAGCGTCGCAAGCGCGCGGGTGAAGTAGATGGTCGAGAGGATATAGCGCTTGGGCAGGCTGTTCTGGAGATAGCCGACGCTCAGCGATCCCATGATGTTGAACAGGCCGATCGCGGCGATCACCCAGCCGCCGATTTGCGTGGAGATGCCGCTATCGACCAGGAAGGCCGGCAGATGCACCGTGATGAAGGCAAGCTGAAAGCCGCAGGTGAAGAAGCCGAGCACCAGCAGCACGTAGGAGCGATGGCCGAAGGCTTCCGCGAGCGCTTTGGTGAAGGTCTGCTGGTCCGCAGGCGCCGCGTTTGCGGTGCTTGCGACCGGCGGCGTCGAGAGCGCCAGCGCCAGCGGGATGATCAGCAGCATCAGGAAGCCGAACACGGTGAGCGCCTGTTGCCAGCCGAAATTGTCGATCAGCGCGACACCGATCGGTGCGAACAGGAATTGCCCGAACGATCCCGCCGCAGTACCGGCGCCGAGCGCAAGGCCGCGCTTCTCGGCCGGCAAGAGCTTGGTGAAGGCCGAGAGCACCAGATTGAACGAGCAGCCGGCGAGACCGAAGCCGACCATGACACCAGCGCCGATGTTGAGCGACAGCGGCGTCGAGGAATAGCGCATCAAGAGCAAGCCGCCGGCATAGAGCAGAGCGCCGACGCACATCACCCGGAACAGGCCGAAGCGATCGGCGACCGCGCCGGCGACGGGCTGGCCCAGTCCCCACAGCAAATTCTGAAACGCGATCGCGAGGCCGAACACGTCGCGGCCCCAGGCATATTCATGGCTCATCGGCTGTACGAAGAAGCCCAGCGCCGAGCGGGGGCCGAAGCCGAGCATCCCGATCGCGCAACCGCAGAGAATGATGATCGCCGGCGTGCGCCAGGAAGAGGAACGGGAGACCGAACCGAGCTCGCCCATCTGTGTCGACATGCTTTTCCTCGTGCGGCGTCGCGGATTCGCAAATAGCAGCCGCGAGCCAGCTCGTTTAATGCATCTGCATGAAAACCCCAAGCCAAAAACGATTGCGTTCCGCGAAGAGCTGACGCGGGAGCATTGCATTTCCTAGCGGCCTCAGCTGACACGCCGAGGGGCCCGACTTGACGGAAATGTGTGCGGCGAGATCTAGCGGCTCCCAACATGACGTGTTAATTTCTATTTGCTCATATGGAGCATATCAAATGATGCCCGGCCTGTCGGCCGGATTTCTCAGGCTCAATATATGCTCAGATTGAGTATAATAACGTGCACAGGAGGCTTCGATGCCGCTAGCTGGAATTTACGGCCCCGACGACTTTGCCAACCGGCCCCTGGGCGAGATCATCACCCCGGCCCGGACCGAGCAGGCGCGAACCGGACCTTCGCTGCCGATGCCTTCGCTGGATTGGACGCCGGAGGTCGAGCGAGCCACCGCGCCGCTTTACGAGCGCGTGAAACACGTCATCCCGCCGACCGAATGGCCGCTGATGGCCCCGACGATCAAGGCGATCAACGAGCTGAAGCAGGCCCGGGGTGCGGTGATCCTCGCGCACAATTACCAGGCGCCGGAGATCTTTCACTGCGTCGCCGACATCGGCGGTGATTCGCTCCAGCTCGCGTTCGAAGCCACCAGGGTGAAGGCCGGCATCATCGTCCAGTGCGGCGTGCACTTCATGGCGGAGACGTCGAAACTGCTCAATCCGGACAAGACGGTGCTGATTCCTGATACGCGCGCCGGCTGCTCGCTCGCCGCCAGCATCACCGGAGCCGACGTCCGCCTGCTCCGCGACAAATTTCCCGGCGTGCCCGTCGTTGCCTATGTCAACACCTCCGCGGAGGTGAAGGCCGAGGTCGATATCTGCTGCACCTCGTCGAACGCGGTGCAGGTGGTCGAGAGCCTCGGCGCGCCCAGCGTGATCTTCCTGCCCGACCGCTATCTCGCCACTTACGTGGCCTCGAAGACCGACGTGAAGATCATCGCCTGGAAGGGCGCCTGCGAGGTGCACGAGCGTTTTACCGGCGCCGAGCTGCGCAGCTACCGCGAGGCCGATCCCTCCGTGCAGATCATCGCCCATCCCGAATGCCCACCGGACGTGCTGGCCGAGGCCGACTTCACGGGCTCGACCGCGCACATGATCAAATGGGTGCGCGAGCGAAGACCGCGACGGCTGGTGATGATCACGGAATGCTCGATGGCCGACAATGTCCGCGCCGAGCTGCCCGATGTGGAGATGCTGCGCCCCTGCAACATCTGCCCGCACATGAAGCGCATCACGCTCGCTAACATTCTGGAGAGCCTGCTGACGCTTCGCGAGGAAGTGACGATCGATCCCACGCTCGCGGACCGCGCAAGGCGCTCGGTCGAGCGGATGATCAATATAAAGAATTGAGATAAAGCCATGACAAACAACATCAACACGCTCACCCGCTCCGACGACGTCGTCATCGTCGGCGGCGGCCTTGCCGGATTGTTCTGCGCGCTCAAGCTCGCGCCGCGGCCTGTGACATTGATCTCGGCCGCGCCGCTCGGACAGGGCGCGTCGTCCGCATGGGCGCAAGGCGGTATCGCCGCAGCAATGGCTGAAGGCGATACGCCGGAAGCGCACGCCGCGGACACGGTTGCAGTTGGCGGCGGCATCGTCGACGAAGCTGTCGCACTCGGGATCGCGCGCGAGGCCGCACCGCGGATTCACGATCTTCTCGCCTATGGCGTGCCGTTCGACCGCGATCTCGAAGGCAGGCTCGCAGTCGGGCGCGAAGCCGCACATTCGGCGCGCCGCATCGTGCATGTGCGTGGCGATGGCGCGGGCGCCGCCATCATCGCGGCGCTGAGCGATGCCGTGCGGCGCACGCGGTCGATCCGACTGATCGAAGGTTTCGTCGCCGAGGCGCTGTTGACCGAGGACGGCGCCGTCACCGGCCTTCAGTTGCGCGAACCCGACAATTTCGCCGCACGGCCGGTCCTGCTCGCCGCGCGGACGGTGGTGCTGGCCACGGGTGGCATCGGCCATCTCTATGCTGTCACCACCAATCCGCGCGAGGCCAGCGGATCCGGCCTTGCGACTGCTGCACGCGCAGGCGCGGTCATCGCGGATTCCGAGTTCGTGCAGTTTCACCCGACCGCCATCATGGTCGGCCGCGATCCCGCGCCGCTCGCCACGGAAGCGCTGCGCGGCGAAGGCGCGACGCTAATCAACGGCCGTGGCGAGCGTTTCATGGCGGCGCGTCATCCGCTCGCCGAGCTTGCACCGCGCGACATCGTGGCCCGCGGCGTGTTCGCGGAGATCTCAGCCGGGCGCGGCGCCTTCCTCGATGCCCGGCAAGCGCTGGGCGCGCGCTTCGCCGCCAAATTCCCGACCGTTCATGCAAGCTGCATCGCCGCCGGCATCGATCCCGCCACGCAGGCCATCCCGATCGCACCGGCGGCGCACTATCACATGGGCGGCATCGCGGTCGACCATCGCGGACGCAGCTCGATCGAAGGGCTCTGGGCCGGCGGCGAAGTGTCGTCCACCGGCGCGCACGGTGCGAGCCGGCTTGCGTCGAATTCGCTGCTGGAGGCCGTAGTCTACGCCGCGCGTATCGCCGACGACATCGCTGGCCGCACCATTCGCTCGCCCACACGACTGGCGGAGTTAGCGACGCCGCAGAGCGGCGCGCCGGATGCTGCGGCCGTGAAGCGGCTGCGGACGCTGATGAGCGCGCATGTCGGCGTGATCCGCGATCGTGACGGGCTCGCGGAAGCCGTTCGCAGCTTCGCCGCGCTCGAACGCGAGGCCACGAGCATTGCGGTGCGCAACATGGCCACGGCAGCCCTGCTCGTGGCGGCGTCGGCCTGGAACCGGTGCGAAAGCCGCGGCGCGCATTTCCGCTCCGACCATTCCGCGGACGTTCCCGCACTCGCGCAGCGCACGATGACGACTCTCGCAGCAGTGCGCGAGATCGCAGATGGCCTGACCGAACGCCCGACACCGCGCACCGCGCAACCCATGATCGCCTGACGGAGTTTGCCATGATCATCCCGACTTCTCTGCTCTATCCCGACGCCTTCCTCTCCCCGCTCGCGCTCGACGAGGCCGTGCACCGCGCGCTTGATGAGGATCTCGGCCGCGCCGGCGACATCACCTCGCTCGCGACGATCCCCGAGGCAACGAAGGCGCAAGCGATCCTGGTCGCACGGCAATCCGGCGTGATCGCCGGCTTGCCGCTGGCGCTCGCCACGTTGCAAAAACTCTCGCCCGAGATCGAGATACGCGCACATGTTCGCGACGCCGTGCGTGTCGCCCGCGGACAGCAGGTGCTGACGATCTCGGGGTCGGCCCGCGCCATCCTCACGGCGGAGCGGACCGCGCTGAACTTCGTCGGCCGCCTGTCGGGCGTTGCGACGCTCACAGCGGACTATGTTGCGCGCACCGAGGGCACCCGGATGCGGATCTGCTGCACGCGAAAGACCACGCCTGGGCTGCGCGCATTGGAGAAATACGCGGTACGCTGCGGCGGCGGCTTCAATCACCGCTTTGGGCTCGACGACGCGATCCTGATCAAGGACAACCACATCGCGGTCGCCGGCGGCATCCGCCCCGTGCTGGAGCGCGCCCGCGCCCATGCCGGCCATCTCGTCAAGATCGAGATTGAGGTCGACACGCTGGCGCAGTTGCGCGAGGTGCTCGACACCGGCCTTGCCGACGCCGTGCTGCTCGACAACATGGACATTGCGACGCTGCGCGAAGCCGTTGGGATCAACGAGGGACGCCTCGAACTGGAGGCATCCGGCGGTGTCACCCTGGACTCGATCGCCGCCATCGCGGCGACCGGCATCGACTACGCTTCAGCCGGCGCGTTGACGCATTCGGCGCCGAATCTCGACTGCGCGCTGGATATCGATGCGTGAGGCCAGTCTTCTCCCTCGCCCCGCTTGCGGGGAGAGGGTTGGGTTGAGGGGGAGCCTCCACAGGGAAGGTGAGAGTTGGACTCGTGGAGAGTCCCCCTCACCCAGATTGCATCTTCGATGTAATCTGACCTCTCCCCGCAAGCGGGGCGAGGTGAAGAACGTCTACCGCCGCTCGGTCGCGCCCATCTCGGCGGAGCTCTTGGCTTCCTGGGTGAGCTCGGCCGAGAGCGCGGCGGTCTGCGCGGGGGTCCCCCAGCTCGGTTCTTCGCTGCCGTCGCCCCAGGCGCGCGGGCGATAGAAGGTGTGGACACCGGTCTTGTACATCTTCTTCATCTCGGCGACCCAGGACGGGCGAACCCAGTAGGCGTGGTAGTGCGTGGACTTGCCGACCTCGGGCAGCCAGATCTGGCCGTCGAGCATGGCTTTCGAAATCCTTTTCGCACGCTCCCACATCTCGGGCTCGCGGATCACGTCGGCATTGTTGTCGCAGGCGAAGGTGAACTGGCAGGCGAGATGGCGGTGTTTGTTCTGATAGACCGCGCCGCACACGGTGTCCGGATATTTGCCGGAGAACACGCGGTTCATCACCACCTGCGCAACCGCCATCTGACCGCGCACGGCCTCGCCGCGGGACTCGAAATAGACGGCCTCCGCGAGGCATTTTTCGGACTTCGCGCGCGACTTGTCGTCGAGCGCGAGCCGTTCCGCCGGCGATCTGGCGCGTTGGTTGTCGACGTTGACCTCTCCCTTCGGCGCGACACTCTCGCCGCTCTCGATATCCTTCGCAATATCCTGCGACGGCGGCGACAGCGAGGCCGTCACCTTCATGTCGGGGTCGGGCATCACGATCAGCGGCTCTGCACCGGGTTGCCAGCTCTCGATGCTCTCGACGTTGCCGCCGAGCGAGGAGCTGCCGAAGAACAGGTTCGACGTCTTGACGCGGAATGGATCGCGCGGCGGCGCAGCCGGAATGGTGGCCTGCTTCAGCGCTTCAAGCGGCTGGAGCGCGATCGAGCGCGCAACGTCACTGGCTTGTGGCGCATTGGTGTATTGCGGCAGCGGCGGCGCGCGCAGCGCTTCCGCGAGTTCAGGATCCAGCGCGGCCGCGGACTCCGGCGACATCGCCTGTGGCAGCGCGACGGTCTTGGCGCCGAACACCGAGCTGTTCGACGTCGCGGGATCTTCCTGCGTCGGCGCTGCCGTCGGCGCGCCCGCTTCGGGAGCCTGCGTCGGTGTGACGGTTGCGAGGCGGTCACCCTTCATGGAGCGATCGACCTTGGGAAAATCGGCGGCCTGGTAGCGCGGCGGCGCCTGAAGCGCCGGATTGCGGCTGATCGCGCCGGTGACATCGCGGCCGTCGAGGCTCGCGAGGCGAACCATAGCGCTCTGCGGCGCCGAAGTGCCGATCGGCCGGGAAAAACTGTAGGTGGCGAGCTGTATGGAGGACGCAGCAGAGAACACCTGCTTCTGCCAACGCTCCGCGACGCCGGGTTGGCGCGCCAGCAGCGAGGCAATGTCCTGATAGCCGGTCTCTCTCGGCATCAATGCGAAGATGCAGAGACCGATGCCGAAGGACGCGAACCGCGCGCCCTTCGGATGGGTACGCAACAAAAACATCGATACGCTCACGCTACGCTTACGCTAGAAAAATCGAGCCGCAGTACATCCGTGCAATTCGATCTTTATCGTGAGTATCTAATTTAGGTTGCCGGGGCGTTAATCGGCGTTGCGCATGCGGCACACGCAAGCAATCGCAGGTGTTTTCACGGGGTGATGATGCGCGTTGGTAAATGCGCCCTCACGCGACGGGGTAAACAATTGGTCAACGCGAATGGTGAAGGAACTGTTGCGCGCACGTGTCATTGCGGGACGTGCGATGGGTTCCCGGTGTTGCAACATCATCCGCTGTCATGCCCCGACTTGATCGGGGCATCCAGTATGCCGCGGCTTCTACGTTCTAGCACTCACGTCTCGGCGTACTGGATCGCCCGGTCAAGCCGGGCGATGACAGCGAGTGTGTGGTGATGCAATGACGGTGCGGAAGCAGTCGAGCCTCAAAAAGAAAGAGGCGGGGTTTGGCCCCGCCTCTCCGCATTCAGCATTTCAAATCGGCTTATGCCTGGCTCGCGACCGCCTTGCCGAGCGCGGCTTGCGCGGCGGCGAGGCGGGCGATCGGGACGCGGTAGGGCGAGCAGGAGACGTAGTCGAGGCCGATCGCATGGCAGAAGGCGACGGAGGCGGGATCGCCGCCGTGCTCGCCGCAGATGCCGACCTTGAGCGAGGCGCGCGTCTTACGACCGCGTGCGACGCCGATCTTGACGAGCTCGCCGACGCCTTCCTGGTCGAGCGCGACGAAGGGATCGATCGGCAGGATGCCCTTGGACACGTAAGTCCCCAGGAAGCTCGCGGCATCGTCACGGCTGATGCCATACGTCGTCTGCGTGAGGTCGTTGGTACCGAATGAGAAGAACTCGGCGCTCTCCGCGATCTCGGCCGCGAGCAGGCAGGCGCGCGGCAGCTCGATCATGGTGCCGACTTGATAGGTCAGCTTGGTGTTGGTGTCGCGCATCACCGCCTTCGCGGTGGCATCGATTCGCGCCTTGACAAGGTCGAGCTCCATCTTGGTGGCGATCAGCGGCACCATCACCTCGAGGCCGACGGCCTTGCCGGTGCGCTTCTCGGCCTCGACCGCTGCTTCGAAGATCGCACGCGCCTGCATTTCGGCGATCTCGGGATAGGCGATCGCGATACGGCAGCCGCGGAAGCCGAGCATCGGATTGAACTCCGACAGCTCGCGCGCGCGGTCGGCCAGGCGCCGCGGGTCGGTGTTCATGGCGCGCGCCACTTCCTCGACCTCGGCATGGGTGTGCGGCAGGAACTCGTGCAGCGGCGGATCAAGCAAGCGGATCGTGACGGGCAGGCCCTTCATGATCTCGAACAGCTCGACGAAGTCGGCGCGCTGCATCGGCAGCAGCTTTGCCAGCGCAGCGCGTCGCGACTGCTCGTCCTCGGAGAGGATCATCTCGCGCACCGTGCGGATGCGCGTCTCCTCGAAGAACATGTGCTCGGTACGGCAGAGGCCGATGCCTTCCGCGCCGAACTTGATCGCGGTGTGCGCGTCCTCCGGCGTGTCCGCGTTGACGCGCACGCCGATCTTGCGGACCTGGTCGGCCCATTTCATCAGCGTGCCGAACTCGCCGGACAGCTCGGGCTCGATCATCGGCATGCGGCCGGCAAGCACCTGGCCGAGCGAGCCGTCGATGGTGATGACGTCGCCGGTCTTGAAGGTGCGCGAGCCGATGCTCATGGTGCCGCGGCCGTAATCGACGCGGATGGTGCCGCAGCCGGAGACGCAGGGCTTGCCCATGCCGCGCGCGACCACTGCAGCGTGCGAGGTCATGCCGCCGCGGGTGGTCAAGATGCCTTCGGCAGCGTGCATGCCGTGGATGTCTTCGGGGCTGGTCTCGATCCGGACCAGGATCACCTTGCGGCCGTCGGCCTGAAGCTTGGCCGCTTCGTCCGAGGAGAACACGATCTCGCCGGAGGCCGCACCCGGCGAGGCCGGCAGGCCGGTCGCGATCACGTCGCGCTTGGCGTTGGGGTCGATGGTCGGATGCAGCAGCTGGTCGAGCGAGGCGGGGTCGATCCGCGTCACCGCTTCCTTCTTGGTGATCAGGCCTTCATTGGCGAGCTCGACCGCGATGCGCAGCGCCGCCTTGGCCGTACGCTTGCCGCCGCGGGTCTGCAGCATCCAGAGCTTGCCCTGCTCGACCGTGAACTCCATGTCCTGCATGTCGCGGTAGTGCTTCTCGAGCAGCGTGTAGATCCGCGTCAGCTCCTTAAAGGCCTCCGGCATCGCCGATTCCATCGACGCCTTGTCGGAGCCCGAGTCATTGCGCGCTTCCTCGGTGATGTCCTGCGGCGTGCGAATGCCCGCCACCACGTCCTCGCCTTGCGCGTTGATCAGGAACTCGCCGTAGAGCTTGCTCTCGCCGGTCGAGGGATTGCGCGTGAAGGCAACGCCGGTCGCCGAGGTCTCGCCCATGTTGCCGAACACCATGGCTTGCACGTTGACCGCCGTGCCCCAGGATTCCGGAATATCATGCAGCCTGCGGTAGGTCACCGCGCGCGCGTTCATCCAGGATGAAAACACCGCGCCAATCGCGCCCCAGAGCTGGTCGTGCGGATCCTGCGGAAAATCCTTGCCGGTTTCGCGCGCGACGGCGTCCTTGTACTTGCCGACCAGATCGACCCAGTCGTCGGCGGTGAGATCGGTGTCGAGCGTGTAGCCCTGGCTGTCCTTGAAGGTGTCGAGGATTTCCTCGAAATGATGATGCTCGAAGCCGAGCACCACGTCCGAATACATGGTGATGAAGCGGCGATAGCTGTCATAAGCGAAGCGGCGATCGCCCGAGAGTTCCGACAGCGCTTCCACGGTCTCGTCGTTGAGGCCAAGATTGAGCACCGTGTCCATCATGCCCGGCATCGAGGCGCGGCCGCCGGAGCGCACGGAGACGAGCAGCGGGTTCTTGGAATCGCCGAAGATCTTGCCGGTCAACTTGCCGATATGATCGAGCGCCTTCTCAACCTGAGACCGCAGTTCCTTGGGGTAGGATTTGTCGTGCGCGTAGAAATAGGTGCAGACCGAGGTCGGGATGGTGAAGCCCGGAGGGACCGGCAGGCCGAGATTGGCCATCTCGGCGAGGTTGGCGCCCTTGCCGCCGAGCAGGTCGCGCATCTCCGCTTTGCCTTCGGCCTTGCCGTCCCCAAAGGTGAACACCCACTTGCCGGCCTTGGCCGCAACAGGCGCAGCCTTGGTTAGGGCAGCCTTGCTCGGTGCCGGCTTCGCGGCGACCTTCGGCGCAACCGGCTTCTTTGGCGCCTTCGCAACAGCCTTTGAAACGGCCTTGGCGGCAGGCTTCACAGCCGGCTTGGCGGCAGCCTTGGCAACCGGCTTCGGGGCGCGCTTGGCAAGTGCCTTGCGCGCCGCCGGCGCGGCTTTCGTCTTGGCGGAGGACTTTGATTTCGCTGGCATTTTCGCTGAAGTTTTCGAGGCGACTTTGGCCATAGCTTGCACACAACCTGCGAGAGGAATGGGTAATTGCGGGCCTTACACCACTTTGGGCAGGTCCGCGCAAGTCGAAGAGTTCCGTAGAATGAAGGCCTAGAGATGGAGCCACTTCAACAATCCGAGCCCGATCGCACCATTTATGATGAGAAAAATCGCGACGATAAGATTCAGGAGGCGCGGCATGATCAGGATGAGCACACCCGCAAGCAGCGACAGGATCGGCGAGATGTGGGCGACGGTGATGTGCATGAACTTTCTTTCCGTGCGGTGGGGGCGAATCGCGGCGGGATCATAGCGGACTGGGTTCCGCGGGTAGAGACGCACTAGGCCCGCACGAGTTCCCGGCTTCGCGAAAACTGCCCGAAAATGCCGCGAATGCGGCGGGCGTTTTCCGGAACATCGCGAAGACGCGTGCATTGGCAACCGGTCGCGCCATTGGCGCTTCCGAAAACCTTCTCGAAGGAGTTGCCCATGCGGAACAGGATTCTTGCTCTTGCAGCGCTCGCGGCCGCGATCGGCTGGCCCCTTGCGGCGCAGGCGCAAACCAGCGTCACCGTGGGACGCGCGCCCGTCGTCGTCGACAGCGGCCCGACCATCGCGGTCGAGCAGCGGCCGGCTTTCCGCGACTATGTCGTCGAGCAACGTGTGCCGGCCTTCCGCATCCCGGATCGCGTGGTGGTCGGTGCCACCTTACCTGAAAGCGGCGTCACCTATTATGACGTGCCGCAACGTTTCGGCGCCACCACCTATCGCTATACCGTCGTGAACGGCGAGACCGTGCTGGTCGAGCCGCGCTCACGGCGCATCGTCGAGGTGATGGACTAGCGTCTTCAGGAATCGACTAGGTGTCCGGCGCGTCACATCAATCAGGCTGACGCGAGCAGTAGAGTCGGACATCAGGCCCCGCCCGGTCCTCCCCCCGCCGGGCGGGGCTTTTTGTGCTTTCGTTGTTCGAGGCCCGCGAAGCACGAGCTAAGACTCCATCATGCGGTGCGTGATGGGGAGAAATGGATTCCGGGCCGCGCCAAGTGGCGCGCCACGGAATGACAGTGTTGGTGGCCGCGAGACCGCGCTCAATCCTGGATCTTCGAGAAATCCGCCACCGCACGCGTGGCGCTGCGGATCTCGCCCAGCAGCTTCAGGCGGTTCTCACGCACCTTCGCATCCTCGTCGTTGACGCGAACTTTCTCGAAGAACGCATCGACCGGCGGGCGCAGTTTTGCCATCGCACTCATCGCGGCAGCGAAGTCTTCCTTCACGACAGCAGCGCTTGCCTCCGCCTTCACCTCGCCGATCGCCTTAGCCAGCGCCTTCTCCTCGCCGAGGCCGTAGAGCGCTGCATCGGGCGCGCCGTCGAAGCTGCGCTTGTCCTTCTTCTCCTCGATGCCGAGGATATTGCTGGCGCGCTTGATCCCGGCGAGCAAATTCTTGCCGTCGTCGGTCTCGAGAAACTTGCCGAGCGCCTCGACGCGGCGAACGATCATCAAGAGATCGTCCTGGCCACCGAGCGCGAACACGGCGTCGACGAGATCGTGGCGCGCACCCTGTTCGCGGAGCTGGACTTTCAGACGGTCGGCGAAGAAAGCAAGCAGGTCGCTCGGAAGCTTCTGCGCATCGGCAGGCTTCAAGGACAAGCCGGCGAGTGCGGATGCCGCCATCTTCATGAGCGACAGACGTAGTCCGTTCTCGGTGATCAGCCTGATCACACCCAACGCCGCACGACGCAGCGCATACGGGTCCTTGCTGCCCGTCGGCTTTTCGTCGATCGCCCAGAAGCCGATAAGTGTGTCGAGCTTATCCGCGAGCGCCACCGCGACGCTAACCGGATCGGTCGGCACGCGATCAGCAGGCCCCTGCGGCTTGTAATGCTCCTCGCAAGCCGCCGCTACGGAGGCGTCCTCGCCCTGGGCCAGCGCGTAGTACTTGCCCATCAGGCCCTGCACCTCGGGGAATTCGCCGACGACTTCGGTCAACAAATCCGCCTTCGCCAGATGCGCGGCCCGCGTGGCCTTTGCGACATCGGCGCCGACCAGCGGCGCGATCTCGGCGGCGAGACGCTCGATGCGCTTGATGCGTTCAGCCTGTGTGCCGAGCTTCTCGTGAAACACGATCTGCTCGAACTTCGGCAGCCGGTCTTCTAGCTTGGTCTTCAGGTCCGTCTCATAGAAGAATTTTGCATCCGACAAACGCGGACGGATCACGCGCTCGTTGCCGGCGACGATGGTCTTGCCGCCGTCGGGCGCCTCGATGTTGGCGGTGAGCACGAACTTGTTGGTCAGCTTGCCCGTCTTGGGATCTTTGACGACGAAGCATTTCTGGTTGTTGCGGATGGTGGCGCGGATCACCTCGTCCGGGATCGCGAGATATTCCGCTTCGAACGATCCCATCATGACGACGGGCCATTCGACGAGGCCCGAGACCTCGTCGAGCAGCACCTGATCCTCGACGAGCTCGAAGCCTTGCGCGAAGGTCAGCTCCTTGGCATCGGCGAAGATGATGTCCTTGCGCGCCTGCGGATCGAGGATGACTTTTGCCGCCTTCAGCTTCGCTTCGTAGTCCTCGAAGCGGCGCACGGAAATCGCACTAGGTGCCATGAAGCGATGGCCGTAGGTGGTCTGGCCGGCCTCGATGCCGTCCACCGAGAATTTGACGACATCGGGCTCTTCCGTCTCCGGTCCGAACGTCGCGGTGATCGCATGAAGCGGGCGCACCCAGCTCAGCGAGCCCGGCTTGCCGGAGCGCGCGCCCCAGCGCATCGATTTCGGCCAGGGGAAAGTGCGGATGATGACGGGAAGGATTTCCGCGAGCACGTCGATCGCATCGCGGCCGGGCTTTTCGATCAGCGCGATGTAGAAGTCGCCCTTCAGGTCGCGCTGGATCTTGGCCTCATCCAGCGACGTCAAACCCGTCGCTTTCAGAAACCCCTGCACGGCCGCATCGGCCGCGCCGATCTTCGGTCCGCGGCGTTCGGTCTTCAGGTCAGGCTGGCGCGCAGGGATGCCGTGCACGGTCAGCGCGAGGCGGCGCGGCGTCGCGAACGCCTTCGCGCCTTCGTAGACGAGACCTTCGGCGACGAGCTTGTCGGTGACCATGCGGCGCAAATCCTCCGCCGCCTTGGCCTGCATGCGCGCGGGGATTTCTTCGGAGAACAGTTCAAGCAAAAGATCGGGCATCAGGCCGCTCCGCCCGCTTCAGTATGTATCCAGGCCTCGCCGCAAGCCTTTGCCAGTTCGCGCACGCGAAGAATGTAGCTCTGCCGCTCCGTCACCGAGATCACGCCGCGCGCGTCGAGCAGGTTGAACACGTGGCTCGCCTTGATGCATTGGTCATAGGCCGGCAGCGACATCAGATGCGCCTCGCGCTTGCTGTCCTTCCAACCCGCATCGAGGTATTTCCGGCAGGCGGCTTCCGCCATCTTGAACTGCTCGAACAGCATCGCGGTGTCGGCGATCTCAAAATTGTGCTTCGAATATTCCCGCTCGGCCTGCAGGAAGACGTCGCCATAGGTGACCTTGGCGTCGCCGTCGCGGCCGTTGAAGTTGAGGTCATAGACGCGATCGACGCCTTGCACGTACATCGCGAGCCGCTCGAGCCCGTAGGTGAGCTCGCCCGCGACCGGCGCGCATTCGACACCCGCGACCTGCTGGAAATAGGTGAACTGGCTCACTTCCATGCCGTCGCACCAGCACTCCCAGCCGAGGCCCCAGGCACCCAGCGTCGGGCTCTCCCAATCGTCCTCGACGAAGCGGATGTCGTGCACGGCGGAATCGATGCCGATCGCGGCGAGCGACTTCAGGTACAGCTCCTGAAGGTTCGGCGGCGACGGCTTCATGATCACCTGGAACTGGTAGTAGTGCTGCAGCCGGTTCGGATTCTCGCCGTAGCGGCCGTCCTTGGGCCGCCGCGAGGGCTGCACATAGGCCGCATTCCAGGGCTTTGGCCCGAGCGCGCGCAGCGTGGTCGCCGGATGGAAGGTGCCCGCACCCATTTCCATGTCGTAGGGCTGCAGGATCACGCAGCCCTGCTCGGCCCAGAACCGCTGGAGTGCGAGGATGAAGCCCTGGAACGAGCGTTCCGGGCGCATATGGGCGGGCAAGGAGGCGTCCATCGTCAGATCGGGCTCTCGCGGGGGGTTGAATCGCGCGGGACCGTATCGACGGCAGGGGTGGGAATCAAGGCAGAGGGGCGGTTCTTACCTCTCCCGCTTGCGGGAGAGGTCGCGCCGAAGGCGCGGGTGAGGGCTCTATCCTCTTGGGCGCTCTCGCCCGCGGAGATACCCCCTCCCCGGCCCTCCCCCGCAAGCGGGAGAGGGAGCGCGCCGCCCGCGTGGAGAGAGCTAACCCGGCCGATAGGCTCCGGTCACGGGATCCTGTTTCAGCGTCTGGACGGCCCCCCTATGGGCGGCCTCGGCGACGCGTGAGAGGCGCATCTCCTCCAGCTCCTGGTTGATCCGGACAGCGGTCTTGTAGGCCCAGCGGACCACGGCAAGACCGCCCAGGACGCCCGCGAATGCGACGAACGGCGGCATCGGTCGTTCCTTGTTCAGTGCTCAGCCCCCACGTGCATTCTTGCGCAGACCGGGCCGGGCCGCAATTGGCACGGCTTCAAGTCTCCTTGGGGCCAAATGGCGCGGCGCGGCTCCGCCTAGAACCCGAATTTCGCCCAGATCGCCCGCGTCTCGACCGCCGAGATCAGGTCGTCCGGCAGGCTGGCCATTGATTCCATGGCCGAAAGCTGCCCCGCGCCGGGCGATTTCCGACCCAAAAGGCCGGAGAGCAGACCGGTCGGCTGGGCAATCACGGGGGTGAGAACCTTCTCGCCAAAGCGGGCACGAAGAGTTGAGCGGAGATCGCCGATGCTGTCGGCAAGCCCGAGCGCGATCGAACTCTCGCCGGCCCAGTATTCGCCCGTGAACAGGGTATCGTCGGCGCCCTTCAAGCGCGCGCCGCGGCTCTCTTTCACCAGCGCGATGAAGATCTGATGGATCTCGCGCTGGAGCGCCTTCAGCTTGGCGACGTCGTCGGGGTTTTCAGGAAGAAACGGGTCGAGCATCGCCTTGTGCGCGCCGGCGGTGTAGAGGCGCCGCTCGATGCCGAGCCGCTTGATCGCCTCCTGGAAACCAAAGCTGCCGCCGACCACGCCGATCGAGCCGAGAATCGAGGACGGATCGCAGATGATCTCGTCGCCGGCGCAGGCGATCATGTAGCCGCCGGAGGCCGCGACGTCCTCGACGAACACCAGCACCGGCAGCTTCTTCTCCGCCGCGAGCTGCTTTATGCGCAGGTAGATCTGGCGCGACTGCACCGGCGAACCGCCGGGCGAATTGATCACCAGCGCCACCGCCTTGGCGTTACGCGTCGAAAACGCCCGCTCCAGCACCCGCGAAACAGTCGCGAGCGTCATGCCCGGGCGAAGCGGCGTCACTGCGCCGATCACACCGGACAGCCGCACCACCGGCACCACGGCCGCGCCGGGACGGAAGCGCGCCGGCAGATATTGCATGAGCTTGTCGGCCAGGCCGGAACTCTCACGATCGTTCAATTGTTCGGCCATGCCGTTACCTCTGATTAACTATTTCTTATCACGCGACTGTCATTGGAAGGGCCCGGAACGTGTTTTGCAGAAATCCCGTTGAGAGGCTGCAATGGGCCAGCGGAGAACACCATGAAAATCTATCTGCTGATGCTGCTGATCGGTGCGCTGTTCATGGCGATCCGCCTGACGACTCCGCAAGAGCAGCAGTCGGAATCGCTTCCGCAATAGCTCAGCACGGTTCCACCAGGGGTAGAACCGCCCTTCCCTCCAGAATATCCGTCACCTCTTTTTTAGGCATGCGTGACTCCTCGTTGAGCACGAGGCCCCGCAACAATCGTGCCGGTGCCCTCCCGCCCTTGATTGCGCGCACCAGCACCCGGATCGCGGGCCGCCCGGCTTCACCGTGAACCGGCAGAATCGCGAGACTGCCGAAGCCGCGAGACAGTGCCGCCAAAACCTCCGCGATCCCATCTGCGCGCCAAATCAATGTCAGCGCGCCATTCGAGCGGAGGATGCGCCGCGCCGCATGCACCCAGGCATTCAGCGTCTCATCCGTCGCCACATGCGCGAGCTGGCGCACCTGATCGGGCGAGCCGCGATGGCGAGCGGGATCGTTGAAGGGCGGGTTCATCAGCACCACGTCGACGCTGTCCGGCGCGAGCCCGCTGGCCGCGAAGGCCTGCGCGTCCGCGGTGACGTCGAGCACGATCGTCTCGGCGGCAATCGCATTCGCTGCCGCATTGGCGCGCGCAAGCTCCGCCAGCTCGGGATCGATCTCGACCAGGCCGAGCCTGATCCCGGCAACGCGCCGCGCCAACGCAAGCCCGGCCGTGCCGATGCCGGCGCCGAGATCGACGACGCGGTCGCCCGCGCTCGCCTCCGTCGCCGCCGCGAGCAGAATGGCGTCGTGCCCCGCGCGATGGCCGGACCGCTTCTGCTTCAGCCGCAATTGCCCGCCGAGAAAGGCGTCCTCGGTGAGGTCTGCCAGGGCTTCACTCATCGCCGCGCAGTTCGTGGCTGAGGCCGGCCTCGGTCAGAAGCTGCCGGGCTTCGAGGGCGTCGTCCTCATGGACCAGGATCCGCCGCGGCAAAATGCCGAGCGAGCCCTCGATGATGCTCATGTTCTGGTCCAGCACCAGATGATGGATGTTGGCGCCGTCGAGCAGCGCGCCGATCGCCGACACCAGCACCATATCGTTGGTCCGAACCAGTTCTCGCAAAACACAGGCCTCCTGCCTGACGGGGATTAAGCGCCAAATGTCAATGGTTCCACGGCCCTTGCCGCATCCCCGTCCAGTTTCTATTGTCTTTCCATCAGAATAGCCCTTCCGGGGCAAATATTGGAGACCGGCGTGGCCGTCATCGTACCTTTCGAAACTCCCGGCGCGTCGATCGAAGAGCTGGTTGCCCTTGTCGCCGGTGACATGGAGCGCGTCAACGCCACGATCCTGTCGCGGACCGGTTCGGACGTGACCATGATCCCGGAAGTCGCCAACCATTTGATCTCCTCCGGGGGCAAGCGCCTGCGGCCGATGCTGACGCTGGCCATGGCCAACCTCGCCGGCTACACCGGCGACGGCCATATCAAGCTCGCCGCCAGCGTCGAGTTCATGCATACCGCCACCCTGCTCCATGACGACGTCGTCGACGAGAGCGAGATGCGCCGCGGCAAGCTGTCGGCGCGCATGCTCTGGGGCAATGAGGCGAGCGTGCTGGTCGGCGACTTCCTGCTCGGCCAGGCCTTCCGCATGATGGTCGAGGTCGGCTCGCTCCGCGCGCTCGACATTCTCTCCGCGGCCGCCGCCACCATCGCCGAGGGCGAGGTGATGCAGCTTGCCGCCGCCAAGAACACAGCGACCACCGAGGACGAATATCTCGCCGTGATCCGCGGCAAGACCGCCGAGCTGTTTGCGGCCGCCTGCGAGGTCGGCCCCGTGATCGCCAACCGCCCCAAGGCGGAGCAGACCGCCTGCCGCTCGGTCGGCATGAATCTCGGCATCGCCTTCCAGCTCGTCGACGACGTGCTCGACTATGGCGGCAAGAGCGCCAAGCTCGGCAAGAACACCGGCGACGATTTCCGCGAGGGCAAGATCACGCTGCCCGTCGTGCTCGCTTTCCGCCGCGGCAACGACACCGAGCGCGCCTTCTGGATCCGCGCGCTCGAGCGCGGCGAGATCGGCGACACCGACCTCGACCACGCCATCGGGTTGATGAACAAGCATCGTGCGCTCGAAGACACGCGCAGCCGCGCCCAGCACTACGGCGCCATGGCGGTGGACGCGCTGGCGCTGTTCCCGTCCTCCCCGATGAAGAGTGCGCTGGAGCAGGTCGTGGCGTTCTGCCTGGCACGGTCGCATTAGCTTTTCGCATCCCTAGCGCTTGCTGGTCGCCACACCCTCAGTGTCGTCCCGGCGAAGGCCGGGACCCATTACCCCGGTCAGCGTTGTCTTAGCGGCTCTGGCCACCATCGTGCACCACAACAACAGTCGTGGGTATGGGTCCCGGCCTTCGCCGGGACGACATCGTTGAGATAGCCTCGCCACTTCATCAACACCGTCATTGCGAGCGCAGCGACAGCTCCAGCTTCGCAGCTGCCTTGGCTCCCTCCACCCGAATCGGCCACTGCTCGCCCAGTGACTTGCATTTTGCAAGTAACTTGCCTAGCTTCACGCCATGCAGCCCAAATCTCCTTCCATTCAGGAATGTCCGGTCGGCCGCGCCGTGGAGACGGTCGGCGAATGGTGGAGCATTTTGATCTTGCGGGATGCGTTCCAGGGCGCAACGAAGTTCGACGAATTTTGGCAAAGCCTCGGGATCGCGCCGAACATCCTATCGCGGCGGTTGGCCCATCTCACCGAAAGCGGCATGTTCGTCCGCCGCCGCTACAATGAACGGCCGCCGCGCTATGAATATGTGCTGACGGACAAGGCCCGAGACTTCTTTCCCGTGGTCGCAACCTTGCTCGCCTGGGGCAACAAGCATCTCGCACCGAAGGGCGAAGCGATCCTGCTGGCGAACCGGCACGATCGTCGTCCGTTCAATCCGGTCGTGGTCGATGCCGCCGACATGCAGCCGATCACGCTCACCAATGCGGTCATCATCGCCGGTCCCTGCGCCAGCCGTCTCATGCGTAAACGGCTGACCTCGCTCAAAGCCATGAACCCGGCCGTCGCGCCGGCTGGAGACTGACATGCGTCGTATCGTCGTGACGGGAATGGGCGCGGTGTCGCCGCTTGGCTGCGGTGTCGAACTGTCCTGGCGCCGGCTACTGGCCGGTCAAAGCGGGCTGCGCCCGCTGCCGGAATGGTCGCAGGCGCTGCCCGCGCGTATTGCCGGCCTCGTGCCGGATAAGGCCGATGACGCCGACGGCGGCTTCGATCCCGCGCAGGCCGCCGCGCCGAAAGACCAGCGCAAGATGGACCGCTTCATCCTGTTCGCGCTGCTCGCCACCGCAGAAGCGGTTGCGCAGGCCGGCTGGACGCCGCAGGACGCGGCGGCTTTGGAGAGGACTGCGACGATCATCGCCTCCGGCGTCGGCGGCTTTCCGGCGATGGCGGAAGCGGTACGCATCACCGAACAGCGCGGCCCGCGCCGGCTGTCGCCGTTCACGATCCCCTCCTTCCTCGCCAATCTCGCCGCCGGCCACGTCTCGATCAAATACGGCTACAAGGGAGCGCTTGGCACACCGGTCACGGCCTGCGCCGCCGGCGTTCAGGCGATCGGCGATGCCGCGCGCATGATCCGCGCGGGCGAGGCTGATGTCGCGATCTGCGGCGGCACGGAAGCCTGCATCGACATCGTCAGCCTCGGCGGTTTCGCCGCGGCCCGCGCATTGTCGAGCGGGTTCAATGACGCGCGCGCCTCGCGCCCGTTCGATCGCGACCGCGACGGTTTTGTCATGGGCGAAGGCGCCGGCATCCTGGTGATCGAGGAGCTGGAGCATGCATTAGCACGTGGCGCGACGCCGATCGCGGAGATCGTCGGATACGGCACGACCGCGGACGCCTATCACATGACGTCGGGTCCGCCTGACGGCGACGGCGCCCGGCGCGCCATGGAGATCGCGCTGCGGCAGGCCAAGCTTGCGCCCGCGGATTTGCAGCACCTGAACGCGCATGCGACCTCGACGTCCGCCGGCGACGAGAGCGAGCTCGGCGCGATTGCCGCGCTGTTCGGCCGCCACCGCGGCATCGCGGTGAGCGCGACCAAATCGGCCACCGGCCATCTGCTTGGCGCTGCCGGTGGCCTGGAAGCGGTCTTCACCGTGCTCGCCCTGCGCGACCAGATCGCACCGCCGACGCTCAATCTCGAAAACCCTGATCCCGCCGCTGACGGCATCGACATCGTCGCCGGTGCGGCGCGCCCGATGCCGATGCAGCACGCGATCTCGAACGGGTTCGGCTTCGGCGGAGTGAATGCCAGCGTGATTTTCCGCCGGATGGGCTGAACGACGGGCCTTGCAAACGACGGGCCTTGCAATCGCGGCAAGCATCGCTACCAAAGCAGGATGATCAACACGAATTTCTGGCTGTTCCTGGCCGCCGCTTGCCTCATCGCCGCCGTTCCCGGCCCCGGCATTTTCTACGTCGCGGCACGGACCTTGTCGGAAGGGCGCGCCAGCGGTTTTGCATCGACCGCGGGCACCGCGCTCGGCGGGCTGGTTCATGTGGTCGCAGGCAGCCTCGGCATCTCCGCGATCATTCTTGCTAGCGCCGAGCTGTTTGGCGCCGTGAAATTCGTCGGCGCACTCTATCTGGTCTGGCTCGGCATCAGGACTTTTCGCAGCGCCAGCCGCGTGCTGTCATTCGACAGCAAGCCCGTCGGCGACAAGCGCGCCTTTCGCGACGGCGTGCTGGTCGAGGCGCTGAACCCGAAGACCGCCGCATTCTTCCTCGCCTTCATTCCCCAGTTCCTCGACCCGGCGGGATCGAACCCGACGCTGCAATTCATCATGCTGGGCGCGATCTCGGTGACGCTGAATACGCTCGCCGATATCGTGGTGGTGCTGATGGCCTCCGCGACACGCACGCAGTTGATCGGAAGGCCGCATCTGATGCGACGTCTCACCCAGGGCTCCGGCGTCTTCATCGCAGGGCTCGGCCTGTCGCTCGCACTGGCGCGGCGGCCCGCGAATGGATAGCTCCACCATGCTCGCCCCGCAAAGCCGCACTTACGAGTCTCACGGCTTGCGACTGCACTATGCCGACTGGGGCAACGACGGCGCGCCGGTCGCCATCCTGGTTCATGGCGGCCGCGATCATTGCCGGAGCTGGGACGTCATCGCCCGGTCGCTGCAGCCGCATTTTCACGTGGTCGCACCCGACCTGCGCGGTCACGGCGATTCCGACTGGACCAAAGGTGGCAGCTACGCGCTGACGGAGTATGTGTACGATCTGGCCCAGCTCGTCCGTGCCATTGCGGCGCCTCAAGTCACTCTCGTCGGCCATTCCATGGGCGGCATGGTCAGCCTGATCTTTACAGGGGCATTCCCCGAACAGGTCTCGAAGCTGGTCGTGCTCGACGGCGTGACGATGCTGCCGGATACACCAAAACCGCCGGTGCATGAGCGGATCGGCAAATGGGTCGGTCAGCTCGACAAGCTGCACGACCGCGCACCGCGCCGCTATTCGACGCTCGAAGATGCGGCGGCGCAGATGGTGCTTCACAACAAGCGGCTGTCCCGCGACCTCGCGCTGCATCTCGCCACCCACGGCGCGCGGCAGAACGAGGACGGCACCTATAGCTGGAAGTTCGACCCCTACCAGCGCGCCTCTGCACCGCACCGGCTTTGGCCGGACGATCACATCGCGCTGTGGTCGCGCATCACCTGTCCGACGCTGCTCTTGAATGCCGGCGAAAGCTTTCTGGCTGGCGCGAGGGCCGCGGGCCTGGAGCGCTACTTTCCGCAGGCGCGTGTCGAGACCATCGCCGGCGCCGGACACTGGCTGCAACATGACAAGCCGCAGGAGGTGTTGGGCGAGATCCGGCGGTTTCTCGGGCTGGCCTAGCTCAGCGTCCCCGCGTGCACCCACCAGCCGGAATGATCCCTGCGGACCTTCTCGGCGGCGGCATGCGCCTCGGCAGATGCGCCATAGATCGCAAAACACGTCGCACCCGAGCCGGACATGCGGGCGAGCTTGACTCCAGCGGAGCCACGCAAGGCTTCCAGCACGTTGCCGATGACAGGCTCGATGCGCATCGCGGGGGCTTCGAGATCGTTGGCGACGGTCTCGAGGGTGTCGACCCAATCGGCAATGGAGGCGCCCTCGCCCGGCCAGGCCGGACCGTCGAAGACGGAGGTGGCGCCGACCAGGAGTTCGCCGTTGCGCAGGCCCAGCGCCTGGAACACATCCTTGGTCGCGACCGGCACGCGCGGATTGACCATCACGCAGGGCATACTCGGCAACGCGAGCGGCAGCAGCTGTTCGCCGACACCGGTCATGTCACAGGCGCGCGAGAACAGACACACCGGCACGTCGGCACCGGTCGCAAGCGCAACCTTCTGGAGGCGGGCGTCGTCGAGCGACAGATCGTTGAGACGCGCCAGCAACCGCAGCGCCGCCGCGGCGTCGGCCGAGCCGCCGCCGATGCCGGCGGCGACCGGGAGCACCTTGTCGAGCGCGAAGGCGCCCAGCTTCAGGTTCGGGACGGCTTCGGCCAGGAGCTTGGCCGCCTTGAACACGAGGTTGTCGGCCATATCGCCGCAGGCCGCCGCGAGCGGCCCCGTCGTGGTGAGCTTCAGCTCGCCGCCGGGCTCCAGCGTGAGCCGGTCGGCGCAGTCGGCAAAGGCGACCACGCTTTCGAGATCATGATAGCCGTCGGCACGACGGCCGACCACGCGAAGGCTCAGATTGACCTTCGCGCGCCCTTCTTCAATCAACGCCGGCATTGACGACACGCCCCCAACTTCAACTCGCTCAGCCGCCCTTGCCGTCGTCCTTCTTCTTCTCCTTCTCCGCCTGCGCAGCCGAGGAGTTCGAATTGTCGTCGGTCATTCCGTTGGCAATCTTGGCCTCGATCTTCGGAAGCTCATCCGCTTCGGGCTTGAGATCGCGGGCGTGCGCCCACTGGAACTTGGCTTCCAGCGTGCGGCCGACGCGCCAATAGGCGTCGCCAAGGTGATCGTTGATGGTGGGATCCTCGGGCTTGAGGTCAATGGCGCGCTCGAGGTTCTTCACCGCGTCCTCGTAATTGCCAATGCGGTAATAGGCCCAGCCAAGGGAGTCGACGATGTAGCCGTCATCCGGGCGCTGCTCGACCGCCCGCTTGATCATCTTCATGCCTTCGTCGAGATTGATGCCCTGGTCGATCCAGGAATAGCCGAGATAGTTGAGGACGTGCGGCTGGTCGGGCTGCAGCTCGAGGGCCTTCTTCATGTCGGCTTCGGCCTTACCCCACTGCTTGGAGCGCTCCTCGCAGATGCCGCGATAATAATACCAGACGCTGTTGGCCTTGTCGTTGCCGGCCGGCAGCACGTCGACGCCTTGCGAATAGGTCGCGCCGCATTCGCCAAACTTCTTGCGGCCGCGCTCGATGTTGCCGAGCGCCATGATCGCTTCGAGATCCTTGGGATCCTCAGTGGTGACGCCCTTGAGGATCTTGATCGCCTCCTCGGTGCGGTCGGCGGAATCCAGATCGATGGCGAGCTGGATCTGGGCATTGCGCTTGAGCGGCGAGGACGCCGGCACCCGCTCATAGACCTTGATCGCCATCTGCGGCCGCTTCACCGATTCATAGAGATCGGCAAGCGAAAGCAGCGCCAGGGGATGGGTGGGCTGGAGGTAGAGCGAGAGCTGGAGATAGACCAGCGCCAGATCCTCGCCGCCGCGGCGGGTCAGTGTGGCGCCGATGCCGTAGAGTGCTTCGGCGGCGCCGGCTTGCGCGCTATCGACCAGCGGCGGCATCTTCTTGCCTGCCTTGGTGTCGCGCAACCCCTCCACGATCAGCGGATGGCGGGCGAGCTTCTTGTCGAAAGCCTGGTAGACCGTGGTCGCGGCGGCGGAGTCCTTGTTGCGCGACAGCCAGCGCGCATAGGCCTCGGTGACGCGCAGCATGGAATCGTCGAGCTTGTAGGCACGCTCGAACCGGGTGCCGGCGTCTTTCTCCTTGCCCGCGAGCTCGAGGATCATGCCGGCGTGGAGATCCTTGAACAGCGGATACCATTCCGGACCGGCCAGCTTGTCGATGGTGGCGACACCGCCCTTGGCATCGCCCGCACCATAGGCGGCCCAGCCCGACAGCAGCGTGGCGACGAGATCGGTGATCGGACCGCGGATCGACTGGTTGATGTTGGTCTGCGCGGTCGCGTACTTCTTGAACTTGAGATCGTGCACGCCGACGACGAGGCGCGCAACGCGGTTGGTTTTGTCGATGGTCAGGATGCGCTCGGCGAGCTTGACGGCTTCGTCGATGTCACCGTCGGCAACCGAGGAGATGAAGGCGCGGTCGAGCAGCTCGTTGTTCTTGGGATCGGTGCGCAGGGCCGAGCGATAGAACGCGGCGGCGGAGGCCGCATCGCGCTCGACGCTGGCGTGGCGGGCGGCGAGATAGCTGCCGGAAGTGGTCAGCGCCTTCAGATCGTTTCGGGTCGGAAACTGCGCCGCCGTGTCGGACGGATGATCCGGCGTCTGCGCCAGGACCCTGCCGGGGACCGTCGCGATCGCTGTGCCCATGAGGGCGATGGCGGCAACAGTCCAGCGGTTGAAACGATTTGAAAACATCAGGGCTCGCCTTGAGTTGGTAGTGCCTGGGTCTGAAGAAGGCCGTATCGCATGCGAACGCGGCCGGTGGCATGGGGACCCGGAACCGTCGGGCCGACAATGCCGCTTTTGGCGCTTCACCGCAAGGATTCGGGCCGGACGATCCCCTCCGCACGGCCCAAATCGGCCAAGTGACCGGTCAAGAGCGCCCCAAGACGCCGCCAGTATGGCCTTATCGTGACCACGGACCGCGACCGCGGCCGGGTTCTCACGCGAACGTGCGTCACAGGGCGAAGATCACGCGACTTTGGTCAGATTGGGCCTTGGCCACATGGATCGTGGCTCGCTGACCCCGGCTACATCGCCTCGTAGTTTGGACCGCCGCCGCCCTCAGGGGGAACCCAAGTGATGTTGCCATTGGGGTCCTTCACGTCGCAGGTCTTGCAGTGGACGCAGTTCTGGGCGTTGATCTGAAAGCGCGGGCCCGAACCTTCCTCGATCCACTCATAGACGCCGGCCGGGCAATAACGATTCGAAGGACCTGCAAACACGTCGTGCTCGGAGGTTTTCTGGAGGTTCATGTCCGTGACCTTGAGATGGACCGGTTGGTCTTCCTCATGGTTGGTATTGGACAGGAACACCGACGAGAGCTTGTCGAAGGAAATCTTGCCGTCCGGCTTCGGGTAGGTCCTCGGCGCGTGGGTCTTGGCCGGATCGAGCGTCGCGCGATCGGGCTTCGCGTGCGACTGGGTGCCAAACAGCGAGCCGCCGAACAGCGTGTTGCACCACATGTCGAAGATGCCGAGCCCGGCGCCAATGAAGGTACCGAACTTCGACAACAGCGGCTTGGCGTTGCGAACAGGATAGAGGTCCTTACCGACGACGGAATCGCGCCAAGCGTTCTCGTATTCGACCAGTTCATCATTAGCGCGGCCCGCAGCGAGAGCCGCGTTAACATGTTCTGCCGCAAGCATGCCGGTGCCCATGGCATTGTGCACGCCCTTGATCCGGGGCACGTTGACGAAGCCGGCCGCGCAGCCGATTAGCGCACCGCCCGGGAAGCTCAGCCGCGGCACCGACTGGTACCCGCCTTCGGTGATGGCGCGCGCGCCGTAAGCCAGCCGCTTACCGCCTTCAAGCGTCGCGCGGACGGCCGGATGGTTCTTGACGCGCTGGAATTCGTCGAATGGCGACAAATAGGGGTCGTTGTAGTTCAGATGAACGACGAAACCGATCGACACCAGGTTCTCGTCATAATGGTAGAAGAACAGCCCACCGCCTGTGTTATTGTTCAAGGGCCAGCCAACGGCGTGCTGCACGAGGCCCTTCTGATGCTTGGCCGGATCGATCTGCCAGACTTCCTTCAGCCCGATGCCAAATTTCGGCGGCTCACTCTTGGTGTCGAGCGCGTATTTCGAGATCAGCTGCTTGGTCAGGCTGCCGCGCGCACCTTCGGCGAACAGCGTGTACTTGCCGAGCAATTCCATGCCGCGGGTAAAGGAGTCCTTCGGCTTGCCGTCCCGGCCGATCCCCATGTCGCCGGTGGCGATGCCGCGCACCGCGCCATTGTCGTCATAGAGCACTTCGGCCGCGGCAAAACCGGGATAGATCTCCACACCTAGCGCTTCCGCCTTGCGCGCCAGCCAGCGGCAGACATTCCCGAGCGAGCCGATATAGCAGTGATGGTTGTCCATCAGCGGCGGCATGATGAAGTTCGGCAGCTTGATCGCGCTGGTCTCGGTGAACCAGAAGAAGCGGTCGTCCTTGACCTGCGTCTTGAGCGGACAATCGGAATCCTCGCGCCAGTCAGGAATCAGCTTGTCGAGCCCGGCCGGGTCGATCACGGCGCCGGAGAGAATATGCGCACCGACCTCGGAGCCCTTCTCCACCACGACGATATTGAGATCGGCATTGATCTGCTTCAGCCGGATCGCCGCAGCAAGGCCCGAGGGGCCGGCGCCGACGATGACGACGTCGAATTCCATGGATTCGCGCGGGGGAAGTTCTTCGGTGCTCATCTGATCTCAGCCCTTGAGACGGTCCTTGGTCGATTGCGCCCTCTTGTTTCCGATTTTTCCGGGTAGGACAACCTCGGAAATGCGTTTCGCCGGGGTGCAAGGCGCCCCAAACTGGACTAATAGTCAGACTTTCCCATGATCCCAGAACCCGCACCCACGGTCCGAGAGCTTCTCGCCTTCTATCTGGAGGCCGGAGTCGATTGCACGCTCGCGGAGGAACCGATCGACCGCCTGGCGGAATTGGATGCCCCGCCTCCGGCCCCGCGCGCCGCACCTCCGGTCGAGGCCCCACGGCCGGTTGCGGCTCCCGCGGTCATCCGCGGCGAGGCCGCGCCCGCGCCCGACATCGCGATCGCCTCGGCGCGCGAGGCCGCACGCACCGCGCCGACCTTAGAGGCGCTGCGCGAGTTGATGCAGAGCTTTGACGGCTGCGCGCTGAAGCACACGGCGACACGGTTGGTTTTCGCCGACGGTAATCCGCAGGCGCGCATCATGTTCGTCGGCGAGGCACCGGGCCGCGACGAGGACATCGAGGGGCTCCCCTTCGTCGGGCGCAGCGGCAAGCTGCTCGATTTGATGATAGGAGCCATAGGCCTCAACCGCACCACCGCCTACATCGCCAACGTGATTCCCTGGCGGCCGCCGGGCAACCGCACGCCGACGCCGCAGGAGACGCAAATCTGCCTGCCCTTCATCCAGCGCCAGATCGAGCTGGTGAATCCGGATGTGCTGGTGACGCTCGGCAATCCCTCGACTCAGACGCTGCTGTCGACCCGCGAAGGCATCATGCGCACCCGCGGCCGCTGGTTCGACTACGAGACGGGCGGGCGCACCATCCGCGCGCTGCCGACCTTCCATCCCGCCTATCTGTTGCGCTCGCCGTCGTACAAGCGGCTGGCCTGGCAGGATCTGCGCGCGATCGCGAAGGTGCTGGCGGGCGCGTGAGGAGGCGTACGACCTCTCGCCGTCATTGCGAGCGCAGCGAAGCAATCCAGAATCTTTCTGCGGAGGGACTCTGGATTGCTTCGTCGCAAGGGCTCCTCGCAATGACGACGGAAAAGAGCGAGCGACTACGTCCCCTTCGGCCGCACGATGGCCCAGCCGATGCGCAGGAGTTGCTGGCGTCCGGTCACCAGCCATTCGAAGGCGCGCGGGACTTCCGGGACGATGCCGGGAAAGCGCGCGAGAATGTCCGGCGGCGGGGTGCCGGCGGTATCGGAAGCGCGCCAGACAACGACGCCCCCGGTCTCGCTGAATTTGGCCTGATTGATCCAGGGCGTCCGCGCGGGCTCGGCATCGATGAAGAGATGGGGACGGCCGGAATGCAGCGTGATCAAGCTCGCAAGCTGGGTCTCGCCGGCGACCGCGCGCAGACGATGATTGGTGCGGCGGGCAAAGCTCTCGTCGAAGAAGTCGGAAATCGCGCGCGCCGGCATCGAGGTCGCGATCTCGTTGGCACCGGTCCACGGCAGGAGCAAGACGGCGAGCGCGACGCCGATTGCGGGCGCGATGACCGCGGCCGCCCAGACCATCCGCAGCATCCTCGCGCGGCGCATCGCGATGAGGTCGCCGGCCCCCACGACCACGGCAAGCCCCGACAAGACCAGCACGACACCGGCGCCGCCGAGGACGGCGTCGAGGCCCAGCAGGCCGGAGATCAGCACCGCGCCGAGCGCCGGCGCCAGCGCGAAGAAATAGACAAAATTGCGCGCGAGCGGCTCGACCGGTGGACGATAGATGATCGGCGCCTCCTCGCTCTTGGGAACGAACAGGCCGGTGTTGAGCACCGTCAGAGCCGGAATCGCCGCCGCGCCGAGCAGAAGACCCCCGAGCAGCCAAGCCGCGTGCAGGGCGCGGGCATTGAGCTCGCTAACCGCAGGCAAGGCCGGCAGGACGAGCACCTCGGCGCGCATCAGCCAGACGGCATAGGGCAATGCCAGCACGGCGACCACCACCAGCGCAAACAGCGGGTCGAATGCGCGCAACGTGCGGCGGCCATCCGCGGTTGCGAGCGCGAAGACGACGATCAGCAGCAGCAGGAAGATCGCAGCCGGGGTCGTCAGCAGCAAGAGGCCGGCCTCGATCGACCAGGCGAACCAGGCGTTGCCGCGGCGCTGGCCGATGATCTGCCAGGAATGCAGCAGCAGCAGCGCCCAGAGCGGCCGCGCCAGCACCAGCGGGCCGAAGTCGAGTACGGGCGAGGAGAAGGCCAGCAGCGTCATGGTCAGCAGCACGGCCAGCACTGCCTGTTGGGCGCCGACCACCGCGCGGGACAGATGATAGAGCGCAATGAAGGTCGCGACCCCACAGAGCTCCGCCAGGACGTAGACGCCGAACACGTGGCCGCCGGCAGCGCGATAGGCGATGTCGGCGAGCCAGACCGGCAAGGGCGGGCCTAAATCAGTGCCGACCTGGTATTCGCGGCCGAAGGCCAGCAGAGTCGCGAGGCTGCCGGGCGGGCTGCGATAAAACACCAGCGCCACGAACAGCCACATCGCGGCCTGGAGCAGCACGGCGATCCAGACGATCAGTCGCGGCCGCGCGCGAATGAGCTCGATGACCAGGGAGGTAAACCGCATGCAACGTCCGAAAGATGCAGCCAACCCGTGAAGCCGGCCCTATTCGCTCACGACTATTTTGATAGAGGGCGCGGCGCGTCGTGGCAACCGAGTCTCGTCTAGAGATTTGCCGACACGTCGACTTCCAAGCCCGTATCCACCTGCAGCTCGATCTCGGTCACCGCAAACAGATCCTGCGCCGGCTCGACCGTCCATGGCATGTGCTTGGCGCGTGCGGCGGCGACGGGGGCGAAGAAGCTGCGGTGGTGGACGGTGGGGCCGAGGCGGTTGAGCGCATCGAGGTGCTCGGGCACGGCGTAGCCCTTATGCTGCTCGAAACCGTACCCGGGGCAGTCCTGAGCCAGCGCGCACATCAGGCGGTCCCGCGTCACCTTGGCGACGATCGAGGCCGCTGCGATCGACAGGACGATGCCGTCACCGCCGATCACGGCCTCGCAATCGCATGCCGTGTCGAGCCGGTCGCGGCCGTCGACGAAGACGTGCCGGGGCTGCTCGGGCAACGCCACGACGGCGCGCTTCAGCGCCCACAGCGAGGCGCGCAGGATGTTGTCGCGGTCGATGCGGGCGCGCGAGGCGACGGCCACCGAGACCTGGGCGGTCTCGCAGATCTTGTCGAACAGCCTTTCGCGCTCCTCGGCGGTCAGGCGCTTGGAATCGTCGATGCCGCGCGGGATGCGGTCGGGATCGAGAATCACCGCCGCCGCCACCACCGGACCGGCCAGCGGCCCGCGGCCGGCCTCATCGCAGCCCGCCACCGGCCAGACGCCGCGCTTGATCAACGCGCGCTCCCGGCGGAAGCTTGGGGCGACAATAATGGCTGCCTTCGTGCCGGCCAGCGCCTTGGCGATTTTTTTCGGCGCAGCCTTCTCTTTCTCAGGCGCAACCTTCTTGTTCTCAGGCGCAACCTTCTTGGACGCGCCTTTGGCCGGCTTCTTGGCGGATTGATCCCGAATCATGGCCGGGATCGTGCGCAAGCGGCATGGTCTGCGCAACCGGGAACCTCGGACAATTCCCGTTATTCAAGTCAGCCGCCCTATTCCGCCAGATGCACCCGCCGGTCCTCGCCGACGTCGATGCCGGGCGCGACCACGACTTCCCAGGGATGGCCGTCAGGATCTGCGAAATAGCCGGAATAACCGCCATAGTCGGTCTCGTGTGCGGCCTTCAGCAGCGCGGCTCCCTTGCCGACGGCGAAGGCCAGCACCGCATCCACCTCCTCACGCGCGCGGCAGTTCCAGGCGAGCGTCATGCCGCGGAACGTCGATGGCCTCGGATGATCCGGCAATTTGACGTCGACCGCGAGCTGATCCCAGGAAAACAGCGCGAGCACCGGACCGCCGGTGTCATAGAACGCAACGGCCTCGCCGGTCGCCTTGAGCCGGCGCGAAAAGCCGAGCGCGTCGTAAAAGGCAATGCTGGCACGGATGTCGTTCACGCCCAGCGTGATGACGGTAAGTCGCGGGATTGGAGCTGGCAGTTCCTTGCTCATACGCCGCCTCTCTCACTTCGTCCCTCAGAACAGGCTGAGCTGATCGCCGTTCCGCTTCGGCTTGGCAAAATGATCCGTCGTCAGCTTGGAGCGCCGCTTGTTCAGCCCGAGCCTGTCGCAGGCGATCTCGAAGCGGCGGCCGATGGTCCAGGCCATCGGGCCGGTGCCCTTCATGCGCTCGCCCCATTTCGCGTCGTAGTCCCGGCCGCCGCGCATGTCGCGGATCAGCGTGAAGACGTGACGATAGCGGTCCGGATAGTTCGCCATCAGCCATTCGCGGAAGAGATCGCGCACCTCGAGTGGCAACCGCAGCAGCACGTAGGAGGCTTCCTTGACGCCGGCATGGGCCGCAGCATCCAGGATGCGTTCGATCTCGGAATCGTTCAGCGCGGGGATGACGGGCGCGACCATGACGGTGGTCGGAATGCCGGCCTCGGAAAGCTGCTTCAGCGCCTCCAGCCGCTTTGGCGGCGTGGACGCCCGCGGCTCCATGGTGCGCGCCAGTTTCGGATCGAGCGAGGTCACGGAGATGCCGACCTTGGCGAGGTTGCGCTTGGCCATGCGCGCGAGAATGTCGATGTCGCGGGTCACCAGCGCCGACTTGGTGACGATCCCGACGGGATGGCCGGCGCGCTCCAGCACCTCCAGAATGCCGCGCATGATTTTGCGCTCGCGTTCGATCGGCTGATAGGGATCGGTGTTGGTGCCGATCGCGATCATCCGCGGCTCGTAGCCCGGCGCCGCAAGCTCCTTCTCAAGCAGCGCCGGCGCCTCGGGCTTCACGAACAGCTTCGACTCGAAGTCGAGCCCCGGCGACAAGCCGAGATAGGCATGCGTCGGCCGCGCGAAGCAATAGACGCAGCCGTGCTCGCAGCCGCGGTAGGGATTGATCGAGCGGTCGAAGCCGATGTCGGGAGATTCGTTGCGGGTGATCACCTTGCGCGAGGTGTCGATCCCGACCGTGGTCTTGAACGGCGGCAGTTCTTCAAGGCTCTGCCAGCCATCGTCGAATGCGACGCGCGCCTCGGCCTCAAAGCGGCCGCTGGCGTTAGACTGCGCGCCCCGGCCTCGCCTGCGCTGGCGGTCGATGGCGACCGCCAGCTCAGGGAAGTCAGAAGGCGCACCCGCCGGCTCGGAGGGCGCCGTGACCGTCGGGTGCTTGAGAGCATGAGAGGATGCTGGACTCATGAAGCTAAGATAGCACGTCGAAGGAACAAATCAAGAACACAAACCAAAAACGTGAAAACAACCCCATGCACAGTAGAGCTGCCCAAACTTCGCGCGCCCGCTTTTGACCTCACGCAACAGTGGCGTCACGGCGATCTCGTTTGATGCTGCCGAGGGATCGATCTCGCCGGAACTCGGTTGGTGACGATCCCGGGTGAAGGTCGGCAGGAACATGACAAATCAACAACAATTGGCCGCAGCAAGCAGCGACCTCGACCTCGTTGACCGCTATTGGCGCGCCGCGAACTATCTCTCCGTCGGGCAGATCTACCTTCTCGACAACCCGCTGCTGCGCGAGCCGTTGCGGCCCGAGCACATCAAGCCGCGTTTGCTCGGCCATTGGGGCACGACTCCCGGTTTGAACTTCATTTATGCCCATCTCAACCGCGTCATCCGCGCGCTGGACCTGAGCGTGATCTATGTCTGCGGTCCCGGCCACGGCGGCCCCGGCATGGTCGCCAACACCTATCTCGAAGGCAGCTACAGCGAGATCTATCCCGATATCGCGCGCGATGCCGAGGGGTTGCGCAAGCTGTTCAGGCAATTCTCCTTCCCCGGCGGCATCCCGAGTCACGCGGCGCCGGAAACGCCGGGCTCGATCCACGAAGGCGGTGAGCTCGGTTACGCGCTGGTGCATGCCTATGGCGCGGCCTTCGACAATCCCGACCTGATCGTCACCTGTGTCGTCGGAGACGGCGAGGCCGAGACCGGCCCGCTCGCGGCGTCCTGGCACTCCAACAAGTTCCTCAATCCAGCGCATGACGGCGCGGTGCTGCCGATCCTGCATCTCAACGGTTACAAGATTGCCAATCCAACCGTGCTCGGGCGGATGCGCGACGACGAGATCCGCGATCTCTTCCGCGGGCTCGGCCACGAGCCGCTGTTCGTCGAGGGCGACGATCCTAAATTGATGCACCAGGCCATGGCGGACGCGCTCGACGTCGCGCTCGCCAGCATCCGGTCGATCCAGCAGCACGCCCGCGACGGCCGCGAGAGCGTCGAACGCCCGCGCTGGCCGATGATCGTGCTGCGCAGCCCCAAGGGCTGGACCGGCCCCAAGGAAGTCGACGGCAAGAAGGTCGAAGGTTTTTGGCGTGCACATCAGGTGCCGGTCGCGAACTGTCGCGAGAATCCGGCGCATCTGAAGATTCTCGAAGACTGGATGCGCAGCTACGAGCCGGAAAAGCTGTTCGACGCGAACGGCGCGCTCATTGCCGAGCTCCAGGCGCTCGCGCCCGAAGGCCATCGCCGCATGGGCGCTAATCCGCACGCTAATGGCGGCCTTCTGAAGAAGGAGCTGAAGCTGCCGGACTTCCGCAGCTTCGCCGTCGAGGTCCCTCAACCGGGCGGCATCGTGGCGGAGGCAACCCGCGAGCTCGGCAAATTCCTGCGCGACGTCATCCGCCTCAACGCCGAGGCCCGCAACTTCCGCATCATGGGCCCGGACGAAACGGCGTCAAACAGGCTCGATGCGGTGTTCGAGGCCACCGAACGGGTCTGGATGGAGCCGACAAAACCTTACGACGTGCATCTCGCCCAGGACGGACGCGTGATGGAAGTCCTGAGCGAGCATCTCTGCCAGGGCTGGTTAGAGGGCTACCTGCTCACCGGACGCCACGGCTTCTTCTCCTGCTACGAGGCGTTCATCCACATCGTGGATTCCATGTTCAACCAGCACGCCAAATGGCTGAAAGTGACGCGGCATCTGCCGTGGCGACGCCCGATTGCCTCGCTCAACTATTTGCTGACATCGCATGTCTGGCGGCAGGACCACAACGGCTTCAGCCATCAGGACCCCGGATTCGTCGATCTCGTCGCCAACAAGAAGGCCGACATCGTCCGCATTTACTTCCCACCGGACGCCAACACGCTGCTGTGGATCGCCGATCACTGCCTGCGCACCTATGACCGCATCAACGTCATCGTCGCCGGCAAGCAGCCGGCGCCGCAATGGCTGTCGATGCAGGAGGCAGCCACGCACTGCGATGCCGGCATCGGCATCTGGAGCTGGGCCGGCACTGAAGACGCGAATGGCGAGCCCGATGTCGTGATGGCCTGCGCCGGCGACGTGCCGACACTGGAAACGCTCGCCGCCGTCGATCTGCTGCGCAAGGCGCTGCCCGAGCTGAAGATCCGCGTCGTCAACGTCGTCGACCTCATGACGCTGCAACCCAGGGAGCAGCACCCGCACGGCTTGTCCGACCGCGACTTCGACGGCCTGTTCACCCGCGACAAGCCGGTGATCTTCGCCTATCACGGCTATCCCTATCTGATCCACCGGCTGACCTATAACCGCACCAGCCACGCCGGCATGCACGTCCGCGGTTTTGCCGAGGAAGGCACCACGACGACGCCGTTCGACATGGTCGTGCTCAACGAGCTCGACCGCTATCACCTCGCGATCGAGGCGATCGAGCGCGTGCCGGGGCTCGCGACCAGGGCGGCGCAGGTGAAGCAGCAATTCCGCGACAAGCTGATCGAGCATTCGCGCTATGTGCGCGAATACGGCGAGGACATGCCGGAAATCCAGGAATGGGTCTGGCAGAACAGCGCTGGCGGCAACACGCCGGCGGAGGCAGGCGACTGACAGCAGCCATGTTGAACTCGGTTCTCGTTCTCAACTCGGGATCGTCGAGCATCAAATTCGGCCTGTTCGAGATCTCGGCGGCCGAGCCCACCCTGCTCTGCAACGGCCTGCTCGACGAGCACGAGACGAAGCCGCGGCTCGTCGTGAAGAGCCCCGCGGGTGAAGACCTGTTCGAGAAGCGGAGGGAGGCATCGGATGCGGCCAGCGATCATCTGTTCGCGGACGTACTCGGCTTCATCGAGGATCGTTTCGGCGGCTATCCCTTGCGCGCCGTCGGCCACCGCGTCGTCCATGGCGGTCCGGACTATTCCGCTCCGGTCGAGCTGACGGACGATGTCACCGCAAAGCTGGAAGCGCTGACGCCGCTGGCACCGCTGCACCAGCCGCGCTGCCTGGCGCCGGTCCGCGCCATCAGGGCGATCAGGCCAGACCTGACGCAGATCGCCTGCTTCGACGCCGCTTTCCACCACGGCATTGCGCCGCCCGTCAGCCGCTTCGCCATTCCGCGACGTTATGAAGAGCGCGGCGTCCGGCGCTACGGATTTCACGGCCTCTCGTTCGAATATGTCGCGGGACGGCTCGCCCGAATCGCACCACAGCTCGTCGCAAAACGCACTGTGATCGCGCATCTCGGCAATGGCGCGAGCCTGTGCGGCTTGCGCGACGGCCGCAGCATAGACACCACGATGGGACTGACGCCGCTCGACGGGCTGGTGATGGGCACGCGCTGCGGCAGGCTCGACCCGGGCGTGCTGCTCTATCTGCAACAGCACGAAAAGATGTCGGTCGAAGATGTCCAGCACCTGCTCTATCACGAATCGGGCCTGCTCGGCGTCTCCTGCATCGCGTCGGACATGCGCACGCTGCTTGCGAGCAGCGAAGCTGCGGCACGGGAGGCGGTCGAGCTCTTCACCTTCCGCGCCGCGCAGGAGGTGGCGGCGATGGCGACGACGCTTGCCGGGCTGGACTGCCTGGTCTTCACCGGCGGCATCGGCGAGCATGCCAGCGAAATCCGCAGCGCGATCGGTGAGCGTCTCGATTGGCTCGGTGTGCGCATCGATGCGGCTGCGAATGACGTGGCGCGCGAGCGCATTAGCGATGGCGATAGCGCAGTCGATGTCTTCATCATTCCAACGAACGAGGAACTGATGATCGCACGACATTGTGCGGCGGTGCTGCGAACAGCAAGTTGACCGGGGTTCATTCGAAGCCCTCGTCAGCAGCGTGATTGCACGTTTTTCCCGTTCTCGCGCTCGTCCGCTATCGCATCCTCTTCTTGCAGGATTGCGAACGGCAGGCACACCGGGCAATATTGCGGCACACCTCCGGATTAATACGGACAGGACAGGCTGGGGCCGACACATTCGGCAATATCGCGCCCCGTACGGGACATATTTGGATGCGACGGCTGCAGCGGTTTACCATCGTCTACCGAAGCGCGGCCGCAAAGTTGCGCTCGGCAACGCCACATGTTTTATGACGCCCTCATAATGAGCTACGCTTCTCCCGAAGTGTGGACACTGAAGCCTCAATCATGCTGAGCGTCATCATTCCGACCGAAGGTGTCGAGCAGACAGCGGTCGCCACTCTGGCCGCCCTGGTGCCCGGTGCCGCCGCAGGCATCATCAGGGAAGTGCTCCTGGTCGACGGCACCCGCAATGGCGTTATCGAGCGCGTTGCCGATGTCGCGGGCTGCCGTTTCATCGGCTTCGAAGGATCCACGCAAGGCGCCGCGCTTGCCGCCGGCGCACTCCAGGCCCGTTCGTCCTGGCTGATGTTCCTCCCCGCGGGCGCCGTGCTGGAAACCGGCTGGATCGAGGAAACCACCCAGTTCATCCAGTCCGTCTCGACCAGCGGCCGGGATCGTGCGGCCGTCTTCCGCTATGCCCGCTCGCCTTACGCCGATACCGGCTTCCGCGGTATCCTCTGGGCCCTGGTTCGCAAGCTCGTCGGCCCCTTCGCCGATCAGGGACTTTTGATCGGGCGTGATCACTACGACCGCATCGGCGGCTACCCGCCCCAGGCTCGCCGCTCCGAGGCGCGGCTGCTCCGGCGCCTCGGCCGCTCGTCGCGGATCATGCTGCGCAGCCGGATCGTCATGGTCGGCTGAGGCACCTCGATACTTGCCAAAGTCAAATAATTGTTTGACAATGGCAAGTATTGAGGTGAGCCATGGCATTTAACGGTACCGAAGACCACGTCGCGGCGGTTCGCGCCTTTAATCGCTTCTATACCCGCAAGCTTGGCGTGCTCGACCAGCACCTTGGCAAGAGCCCGTTCTCGCTCAGCGAGGCCCGCGTCCTTTACGAGCTCGCGCAACGGGACGACCTTGCCGCAAAGGAGATCGGCAACGAGCTTGGCCTCGACCCCGGCTATCTCAGCCGCATCGTGCAGAGCTTCGACGGAAAGGGGCTGATCACCCGCAGGCCCCTGCCCGCGGATCGCAGGCAATACCAGCTCAGCCTCACCGCCAAGGGGCGCCAGAGCTTTGCCAAGCTGAACCTGGGCTCGCAAAACGAGGTCGCCGCAATGCTGGCTCAGCTTTCGATCAGCGATGCAACGCGGCTCACGCAGGCTATGGCGACCATCGAGGCTGTGCTGGAGCGTCGAAGCCAGCCCGCGGCTTTCATGCTGCGCAGCCATCGCGTCGGCGACATGGGCTGGGTCATCTCCCGGCAGGCCGCCGCCTATGCGGCCGACTACAACTGGGATATCAGCTACGAGGCCCTGGTCGCCGAGATCTGCGCACAGTTCATCAAGAACTATGACGCTGCGCGCGAGCACTGCTGGATCGCGGAAGTGGATGGCGAGCCGGTCGGCTCGATCTTTCTGGTCAAGGCCACTGATGAGATTGCCAAGCTGCGCCTGTTGCAGGTGGAGAAGAAAGCGCGGGGACTCGGTGTCGGCCGCGCGCTGGTCGACCAATGCATCCAGGGCGCACGCGAGAGGGGCTACAGCAAGATGACGCTGTGGACACAAAGCATCCTGGTCGCCGCGCGTGGCATCTATCAAAGTGCAGGCTTCAAGCTCGTGAAGACCGAGCCGCATCACAACTTCGGGCAGGATCTGATTGGGGAAACGTGGGAGCGGGATCTCTGATGCTGCAACAGCGGGCGAGATGCGCATAAATGTGCCCTCGCCCCTTGCGGGAGAGGGCAGCGACGCTGGTAGACACACACTCACTAGGGTGAGGGGTATGTCTCCGAGCACTCCGTGCCGATAGATACCCCTCATCCGGCGCCATAGCCGAAGCTTCGCTTCGGCGTTCTTTAAGACGGCGGCCCAAGGCCGCCTATGCCACCTTCCCCACAACGGGGGAAGGGAAGCAAGCACTCACACCGTCGCGCCCTGGGCCTTCGGCCGGCGCAGGTGCTCGTCCAGCCGCGGCATGATCTCGACGAAATTGCAGGGACGCGTGCGGTAGTCGAGCTGGGCTTTGAGGATGCCGTCCCAGCCGTCGCGGCAGGCACCGGGCGAACCTGGGAGGCAGAAGATGTAGGTTGCGCCCGCGACGCCGGCCGTGGCGCGGCTCTGGATCGTCGACGTGCCGATCTTGGCGTGGCTCAGCATGTGGAACGCGATCGAGAAACCGTCCATGCGTTTCTCGAACAGGGGCTCGACCGCCTCCGGCGTGACGTCGCGCCCGGTGAAGCCGGTGCCGCCGGTGGTGATGACGACGTCGACGCCTGCGTCCGCAGTCCAGCGGCGGATGACGGCGCGGATCGCCTCGACGTCGTCGGTGACGATCTCGCGCGCGGCGAGATGATGGCCGGCCGCAAGGAGACGGTCGGCCAGGGCCTGGCCCGATTTATCATCCGCGAGCGCGCGCGTGTCGGACACGGTGAGCACCGCGATGTTGAGCGGGACGAACTGTTTTGTCTCGTCGATGGAGGTCATTGCAACACACCTTCTTTCACCGCCCACTGACGTCATCCTGAGGTGCGCGTTCTTGCGCGTCTCGAAGGATGGGCCACGGGCTCGCCATCCTTCGATGGCTCGCCAATTGGCGAGCACCTCAGGATGACGGATACCCCCTACTGTCCGCCACCAAACGTGTTGCAGGCCTGGACGGTGCCCTGCTGGTAGCCCGTCATGAACCACTGTTTGCGTTGCGCCGCCGAGCCGTGGGTGAAGGAATCGGGCACGACGCGGCCTGTGGACTGGCGCTGCAGCGTGTCGTCGCCGATCGCGCTCGCCGTGGTGAGTGCGGCGTCGATGTCGCCCGGCTCCAGGAAGTTCGGCCGCTTCTTCGCCTCGCGATTGACCCAGACGCCGGACAAGCAGTCGGCCTGCAATTCGACCTTCACCTGGAGCGCATTCGACTCCGCCTTGCTGCCGGCCTGCTGCTGCAGGCGCGTCACGCGCGGAATGATGCCGAGCAGGTTCTGGATGTGATGACCGGCCTCATGGGCGATGATGTAGGCGGTGGTGAAGTTACAGGCGGACTTGCCGGAGCAGCCGCGAAAACGAGTCTCGACCTCGCGGAAGAAACCAGTGTCGAGGAAGATGGTCCTGTCGGGCGGACAATAGAACGGTCCCATCGCCGACTCCGCCCGGCCGCAACGCCCGCCATTGGTGACGTTACGGAACAGCACGACCTTCGGACCGGTAAAGGACTGGCCCGAGGCCTGGAAGATCTCGCTCCAGCGATCGTCGATCTCGCCGAGGATGCCGGAGATCATGCTGCCCATCTCGTCGGTCGGCGCGCCGCGCTTGGCGTTGGACGACGATTGGCGGTCGGTCTGGTAGGACGGCGCCTGACCGCCGCCGGTGAGGATCTCGGCGCCGCCGATCAGGATGCGCGGATCGATGCCGAAGGCGTAGCCGACCAGGCCGAGCACGATGATGGTGCCGATGCCGAGCCCGCCGCCGCCCATGGGAAGGCCGAACCCGCCTCCTCCACCGCCGCCGCCGCCATCGTCGCGACGATCCTCGATGTCGTCGCTGCGGCGGAAATCATCGTAGCGCATGGCGGCTTCCCTCGGTCCTGGCTGGCATCAATTGGGCGCAAACGCGGCAAAGCTCAACGCACCATGCACGTAAAATTTCCATTGCGTTAATCAATATCCCGCTCGGCAATTATTGCCTAGTGCAACAGCATGGCAATGCCAGCAATTTTTTCCGGGCATCGAGCAATTTTTTCCGAGTGGAATTTCGATTCTTTTTGCGCGCCGATCACAGCCGCAACGCGAAGAAACGCGAAATACACTGCAAAACATGGAGAATGAGCCGAGCGAACCCAGTGCAAGGCGCGATGTGAGAGCTATTCACGAAGGCGGCGGGTTAAGTCGATTTTTACTTTGCCGCTTCAATGTAACGGTCAGTCGGTTGTTTGGTCCCGCGTCGCCGACAGCGTCGCCTGAGTCAGAGTTCTTGAGTCATGGTAGAGTCGCGTCGCGGGGCGTCTGCAAGGGCGCCCCGCACAAATTTTGAGTCTCCTTCGCACAGCATCGTCCTCGGCGATTGCGTCGCCGAGATGTCGAAGCTTCAGGCTGGTTCGGTCGACCTGGTGTTCGCCGATCCACCCTACAATCTCCAGCTCAAGGGCGATCTCAAGCGCCCCGACGAATCCCATGTCGACGCGGTCGACGACGACTGGGACAAGTTCGATTCGTTCTCCGCGTACGACGATTTCACCCGCGCCTGGCTGCTTGCCGCCCGCCGCGCGATGAAGCCGTCGGCGACGATCTGGGTGATCGGCTCCTATCACAACATCTTTCGCGTCGGCGCGATCATGCAGGACCTCGGCTTCTGGCTCCTGAACGACATCGTCTGGCGCAAGACCAACCCGATGCCGAATTTCCGCGGCCGCCGCTTCACCAACGCGCACGAGACCATGATCTGGGCCGCGCGCGACGAAAAGGCCAAGGGCTACACCTTCAACTACGAAGCCTTGAAAGCCGCCAACGAGGACGTGCAGGCACGGTCCGACTGGCTGATCCCGCTCTGCACCGGCGAGGAGCGCCTCAAGGGCGCCGATGGCAAGAAAGTGCACCCGACGCAGAAGCCGGAAGGCCTGCTCGCGCGCGTGCTGCTGTCGTCCTCCAAGCCCGGCGATCTCGTGATCGATCCCTTCAACGGCACCGGCACCACCGGCGCGGTCGCCAAGCGCCTCGGCCGCTCCTATATCGGCTTCGAGCGCGACAAGACCTATGCGAAAGCGGCACAAGCGCGCATCGCCGCGGTCGAGCCGCTGCCGGAGGCAAGCCTCGCCCCGTTCATGACGGCGCGCGAAGCGCCGCGGGTTGCGTTCTCCGAGCTGATCGAGCGTGGCATGATCATGCCCGGCACCAAGCTGTTCGACGCCAAGAAGAAGCTCGGCGCGCTGGTCCGCGCCGACGGCGCCATCATGTTCGGCGACAAGGTCGGCTCCATCCACCGCATGGGCGCGGTGGCGCAAGGCGCGCAAGCCTGCAACGGCTGGACCTTCTGGCACATCGAGACCAAGAAGGGTCTCAAGCTGATCGACGAGCTCCGCGCCGAGATCCGCGCCGGCATGGCGGCGGGGTAGCCTTCCTTTCGTCATCCCGGCGCGCGCCTCGTGGCGCGGCCCCGGTATGACGAGACTGGTTGAACACAGCGGCCGGCGGGACTAGATTGATCGCCTGCGCCCCGTCCTGACCGGTCGAGCCATGCGACGACAGTCCGAGACATTGCTGCTGGTGCCGTTGCTGCCGATCTTCCTAGTCGGCATGTTTCCGATGTTCCTGATCGCGCTGCTGGGATTTTTCGGCCTCGCCTTGTTCGGCGTGCTCGTGGTCTGTGTCGGGCTCGCCAGCAGCAACGAGGCCCATGACAACTTCAATCATGACGTCATCGTTCACGGCTACGCGCGCGGATCGGAGCGCGCGGCGCGGGCCTCCGACATGCATATCGCTACCGGGCTCGGGCTGCGCCTGGAGGTCGTGGGCGCGGCCATGGTCATTACGGCGGCGATCGGCCTTTGTTACGCCGGCTGATCTGCGTGGCGCGCAGATACCGCCCGGCAAACTCGCCGGTTGCCCTCCCCGATAAGGTTCAGGCAAGACAAGGCCGCTTGCGGACATGTTGCTGCCTCCACTCTTGGCCAACAAACATAGGGGAGATGCCCGATGCTCAAATTCTATTTCAATGGCTCGCCGAACCCGACCAAGGTCGCGCTTTATCTCGAAGAGTCGGGCCTGGCCTTTGAGCCGGTGAAGATCGACACCCGCAAGGGCGAGCAGTTCACGCCGGACTATCTGAAGATCAATCCGAACGGCAAGGTGCCGGCGATCGACGACAACGGTACCATCGTGTTCGATTCCAATGCCATCCTGCTCTATCTGGCCGAGAAGACCGGCAAATTCCTGCCCGCCGCCAATTTTCGCGGCGAGATGCTGTCATGGCTGATGTTCGTCGCCACCGGCGTCGGGCCGTATTCGGGTCAGGCCGTGCACTTCAAGCATTTCGCGCCGAAGGACCAGAACCACGACTACGCGCATAACCGCTATCAGTTCGAGACCGATCGCCATTACAAGATTCTCGACGGTCATCTCAATGGCCGCCGCTACATGGTCGGCGACAGCTATTCGATCGTCGACATGGCGCTGTGGGGTTGGGCACGGATGTTGCCGTTCAAGCTCGGCGACGATGCCTTCGCGCGATACCCGAACGTCAAGCGGCTGGTGGACGAGGTCACGGCGCGGCCTGCGGCGACGCGCGCGATCGCTCTGAAGGACAAGTTCACCTTCAAGGCGGAGATGGACGACGAGGCCCGCAGCAACATGTTCAAGCACATGACGACGAAAGTCGCCTGATCGCGTCAGATCACAATGCGAGGCCACGCGCACGCGCGTGGCCTTTTGCTTTTGAGGCTCAGGCGGCGTGGACCGAGCTCAGGAAGTTGGCGACTTCCTGCTTCAAGCGATTGCTGTCGGCCGACAGCGAGCGGGCCGCCGAGAGCACCTGTGAGGAAGCCGAGCCGGTCTCGGACGCCCCGCGCTGCACGTCGCCGATGTTGGACGACACGAGTTGCGTGCCCTGCGCCGCCTGCTGCACGTTGCGGGAGATCTCCTGCGTCGCCGCACCCTGCTCCTCCACGGCGGCGGCAACCGTCGACGAGATCTCCGACAGCCGCTCGATGGTGCCGCTGATCTCCCTGATCGAGCCGACCGACTCCTCCGTCGCGGCCTGGATGCCCGAGACCTGCTGGGCGATCTCACCGGTGGCCCTCGCGGTCTGCTCGGCGAGCGCCTTGACCTCCGAGGCGACCACGGCAAAGCCACGGCCGGCTTCACCCGCGCGCGCCGCCTCGATCGTGGCGTTCAGCGCCAGGAGGTTGGTCTGGCCGGCGATGGTGCTGATCAGCTCGACCACGTCGCCGATGCGGGCGGCAGCCTTGGACAGCTCGCTCACGCGCGCGTTGGTCTTGCTCACCTGACCGACGGCTTCGCCCGCGATGCGCGCCGATTCCTGCACCTGTCGCGCGATCTCCGTCACCGAGGAGGACAATTCCTCGGTCGCGGAGGCGACCGCCTGCACATTGGCCGAGGCTTCCTGGGAGGCGGATTGCACTTCGGTGGAGAGATCCTGAGCGCGCCTCGCGGTCGCGGTCAGGGTGCCGGCCGAGCCCTCGAGCTCGTGCGATGCCGAGGATACGGTATCGACGATCTCGCCCACCGCCTGCTCGAACTGGCTGGCGAGCCGGGCCATGTCGGCCTTGCGGCCCTCGGCCTGCCGGGCCTCGGTTGCGGTCTGCTCATGGCGCAGCCGTTCGGTCTCGATCATGTTGGTCTTGAAGACGTCGATCGCCTTGGCCATGTCGCCGATCTCGTCGGCCTTGCCGCGCGAAGGGATCTCGACCGCGAGATTGCCCCCGGCAAGCAGCCCCATAGCGCGCGTCATCGAGGTCAGCGGCCCCACGATGCTGCGGGCGGTCAGGAAGGCGACGATCAGTCCGAACAGGACGGCGAGGCCGCCTGCGATCTCCTGCAGCGAGGTCGTGCCGTCGATCACGGCATCGGCCGCGATGCGCGAATCCTTGTAATCCGTCTTCAAGGTGGTTTCCGCGACCTTGAGCTTGGCGATGCTAGCGGAGATGAGCGGTGCAAGATCCTTGTGGTAGATCTCGTCGGACCGCAGCATCGCGCCAGAGGTCGTTTCGAACGCGAACTTGTAGATACCGAGCGCGGTCTTCACAGGCGTCAGAGACGACCGAAGGTCCGCCGCCTGGGGGCTCCTTTCGACGGCTGCGAGCCGCTGCACCGCCCTGTCGACATTGGTTCTGAAGGCGGTGGGCCCGTTGGTATCGCGCAGGGCGAGGAAGCGCCAGTTCGCGATTCGAACCAGCAGGACCCGGGACTCGAGGTCCGCGACGAGCGACACCGTGTCGTCGTCGGCGGCGGCGCGTGCCACATCGACCAGCTTGGCCATCTTGACGGTCAGCTCTTCGCCACTCGGCAACAGCGTCGCCTTGCCCGTCCGCGCCTCGTTGACGGCGTCGCCGAGACTGTCGCGCAGGCTTTTCATTTTGGCGATGTCGGCGATCAGATCGTTGTAGAGCTTCCGCCGCTCCTCCGAGAGGGTGCCCTTTGCTCCGAGCTGCAACAGCCCGGTCGCCGCGGTCTCTCGCTCGGCAGCCTCCCGCATCGCAGGCTCGTTGGCGTCGTAAATGTAGCGCAGATTGGCCCGCTGGATGGCCTGAAGATGGGTCGATATCTCCAGGATGCGCGCCGTGCTGTCCGACAATTTGGAGAGTTTTGCGACCTGATCCTGGACGGACCGCAAATTCCAGATGGCGACCACCGCCATCACAAGACCAACCGCCACCAAGGCCATGAAACCTGCGTACAGGCGTCCCCTGATCCGCAAACGAAAACTCGGCATTCCCACTGTCCACCCAGATGCATTTCAATTCGAGCGGCCGGCCTAATCCGGCGATCGTCACCGGCCACCCTGGCAGCCGCGCGTCGCGTTGTTCGCGACCCACGCTGCACCGCGACACAATGGGGGACACTCGTTAATTGAACCTTCAAATTTTTCGCGCGCGCATGGATCGGATGGCACAACATCTGCTGATTTTATCGGCAGGTGAGCAAGGTTTTGGCGAGAAGTCCGCAGCGCCATGCAGGCCGCTGCAGCCTGTCCGGCTTGCGCCACCGACACGATCATCGCCGACCGCCGCGGATGGCACCGGTCGACGGACGCGACGCCGCTCGATCCGCTCAGCTCGCGGCCTTCGCGGCCGCTTGCGGAAACGAACCGAGCGCCTTCTCGGTCAGCACCGAGTCGCAATATTCGCGAATCTCCTTGATCTTGCCCTCCTCGAGACGGAACACGAGACAATAGTCGTTGTCGTAGCGCACGCCTTCTGGCGTGACGTTGTCGCCCTTGGCTTCGACGACGACGACATCGCCATCCGCGATGAAGCGGTGGGCGACCGTCCGCGTCCGGTCGACAAGACGGGTCCGCACATAGCCGTGCAGATCGTTGAGGATCGCCTGTTTGCCCGAAAAAGTGCGGGACCAGGAGTACTGGCCGGTCACGATCCATTTGGCGTCGTCGGCAAGACTTTCGGTGAACAAGCCACGATCGCGCGCAGCCGGATCGGGGCTGGCGGCGGCTGCAAAGATATCCTGCATCAGCTTCTTGTTGGCGCTCGCGTTCATGGCGGCATCTCCCTTGGTGAAAACGCCGAGATCATCGCCGCCGGCTTGAAATTCTTCAAATCGATAGCGGGTATGATATCTATTCGTCGCATGAATTTGAATTCGCTCGACCTCAATCTCCTGACCGCGCTCGACGCGCTGCTGCGCGAGGCCAGCGTCAGCCGCGCCGCGTTGCGGATCGGGCTGTCGCAGCCGGCGGCCAGTCATGCGCTCCAGCGCCTGCGCGACATCTTTCGCGATCCGCTCCTGGTCCGCGCAGGCGCGCGGATGGAGCTGACGCCGCGGGCGCAAGCCTTGCGCGCGCCGCTGGCGCAGGCCCTCGACCAGGTGCGCGGGCTGTTCCTATCGGATGGATTCGACGCGGCGCGCAGCGAGCGGCAATTCCGACTGATGATGCCGGACCTCGCGGTCGAGCTGTTGATGCCGCTCTTGATGGAAAAGGTGACGCAGGCCGCCCCCAATGTCCGAATCGACGTGGTGCCGTGGCGGGGACCGGCGATTTTCCACGCCGAGTTCGCCCGCACCATCGATCTCGTGATCTCAATCGGCAACGCCTTCAAGGGCTTTCACCGCCAGCTGCTCTACACCGACAGCGACGCGCTGGCGGTGCGGCGCGGCCATCCCATGGCTGCGAAGTTGAAACGGCGCGAGACGTTCCTGGCCGCACGCCATGTCGGCGTAATTATCCGCGGCCAGCCGGAGGACCTAATCGACACCTGGCTGCGCACCAAGGGCGTCGACCGGCACATCGCTCTCGTCGTCCCGGGGTATCTCGAAGCGCTGCACGTTGCCGCCCGCACCGACCTCGTCGCCTTCGTGCCGCGCCGGCTGATCGCGGCGCTGTCCAAGCAGCTCGGCCTCGTCACGGTGACGCCACCGCTCGACCCTGGGGTCGACGAGCAGTTCATGTTCTACCCGACCCGCGCGCAGATGGATCCGGGCTCGATCTGGCTCAGGCGGCTGATGCTGGAGACGGGACGGGAACTGGAGAAGAAAGCTTCTTAAGAGGCGGCTTCACCAATCTCGGTGTCGTTCCGGACAAGCGCAGCGAAGCGGAGCGCTGATCCGGGACCCATAACCCCAGGCTGTAGTTTGACGAAGACTGGTCGTTCGGTACTTCAACCGAGCACAATCGATAGATTCCGCGGTATGGGTCCCTGTGTCTTGGAAGTCTGTCATGATGAGGGTGGGCGGGAAGCCGTTGGGTCCTTGGCGCTTGACGCCGTGAGCCGGCGCGGTCTCCCGCCCGTTCCATCTATTAACCTGAACAGTTGCACGAGGCTGCAGCAACAGACCTCGCATCACAGGGACAGGCGCCGTGATCATACCGCTTCGTTACGTCGGAATCGACGTCTCCAAACAATATCTCGATATCTTCGATGAAGTCCTGGGCGTGCCGGAGCGCATCGCCAACGCGACACAGGCCATCACACAGCTGGTGGCGCGTTGGCGATGCGAGACGCTGGTCGTCTTCGAGGCTACGGGCGTCTATGACCTCGAACTGCGCGAGGCACTGCGTCAGGCCGGCATCCGCTTCGCCCGGATCAACCCGGCCCGGGCCCGCGACTTTGCACGCGCCAGCGGTCGGCTTGCCAAGACCGATCCGATCGATGCACGGATGCTGGCAGCCTTTGCGCGGGCCATGCAGCCGGTCAGCGAGCAACTCGCCGATCCGGCCCGCAACACCTTGGCCAAACTGGCAAAACGGCGAGATCAATTGGTCCTGATGCGGGCCCAGGAGAAGACCCGACGCAGCGAAGCCGAGGATCACGCCATGGCGGGACGCATCAGCCGCCTTATCGAGGTTCTCGATAGCGAGATCGCCGAGATCGAGGCCGACATCAGCGCACTGATCAAAGCAGAGCCGGAGATCTCGGATGATGCACAGTTGATGCGCTCACTGCCCGGCGTGGGCCCCGTGGCCTGCATGCAGCTCATCGCGCAGATGCCGGAACTCGGCAAGGTCGGACCGAAGCAGGTGGCGGCGCTCGCCGGCCTGGCTCCCTTCAACGTCGACAGCGGCGCCTTCCGTGGCAAACGCAAGATCGCAGGCGGTCGAAAGCGCGTTCGTGACGCCCTCTATATGGCGGCACTTAACGCGGTGCGCAGAGCCAGCCCATTCAAGACCTTCTACTCACGACTGAGACAGGCCGGCAAGCCGGCCAAGCTCGCCCTCATTGCCGTCGCCAGGAAGCTGCTGACTGTCCTCAACGCCATGATGCGCGATAGGAAATCGTACCTGCAAACCAACCCAACATAACAGTTGCCGGGTCTGCGCTTGCGCTTGCCCGGGACGACATCGAGTTTGTCACGCCTTCTGCGCGTCCATCACCTTGCGCACGGCGGGGCGATCGGACATGCGCTTGAAATGATCGGCGATCTTCGGCGTCGCGTTGATGTCGACGCTGTCGCCTTCGAGCCAGGTCGACAGGGTGTAGAGATAAGGATCGCAGATCGTGAACTGCTCGCCCATCACCCAGGGTCCCTTGTACATCTTCTGCTCGATCAGGGAGAAGCAGGCGCCCATGGTCTTCGGGATCATCGCCTTCATGTCGGCGAACGAGCTCTCTTCGCTCGCCCAGCGTGCGCCACGCATCTTGTGGGCATGGTTGATGTGCACGGTCGAGCAGAGATAGGAGTTGAACGACTGCACCTGGGCGAAGTCAAAGGGATCGTCGAGCGGCGCCAGCTTCGCCTTGGGGAAGGTCTGGGCGAGATAGGCCAGCATCGCCGGGGTCTCGGTCAGGACGCCGCGATCAGTCACCAGCGCGGGCACGCGGCCTTTCGGGTTGATCGCGAGGTACTCCGCGCTGTTTTGCTGGTTGGTCTTGAAGCTCAGTCGCTCCGCCGCGTAGTCGGCGCCGGCTTCTTCCAGGGTGATGTAGGTGGCGAGCGCGCAGGTGCCGGTGGCGTAGTAGAGCTTGAGCATGTCGGACCTCATGGGAAAGGTGGAAGGTAACGGCTGCGGGGCCCGAGGTCCATAGCACAGCGTTCTCGGCGCTCTTGCTCTTCGCAGTTGCCCACCGGCGCCCGGCTGTGCCAAGACGCCCCGAGTTGGAGGGGCTTTCCCATGACCGTACTCATCGCCGGTGGCGGCATCGGCGGGCTGACGCTTGCGCTCAGCCTGCACGGAATCGGCATTCCCGTAAAAGTGTTCGAGAGCGTCGCCGAACTGCGGCCGCTCGGTGTCGGCATCAACGTGCTGCCGCATGCGGTGCGCGAGCTGATCGAGCTCGGGCTGATGGACAAGCTCGATGCGAGCGGCGTGCGCACCCGCGAGCTCGCCTATTTCTCCAAGCACGGCAAACCGATCTGGAGCGAGCCGCGCGGGCTGGAGGCCGGCTATAAATGGCCGCAGTTTTCGATCCATCGCGGCACGCTCCAGCAATTGCTGCTCGACACCGCGATCGAGCGCCTCGGTCGCGACAACATCCTCACCAGCCATCATCTGAGCGGCTGGAGCGAAACCGCCGACGGCGTGCGCGCCGATTTCATCGACAAGGCCACCGGCAAGGCCGCGGGGACTTACGACGGCACGATCCTGATCGCCGCCGACGGCATCCATTCCGCCGCGCGTGAAAAACTTTATCCCGACGAAGGCCCGCCGATCTGGAACGGCCGCATCCTCTGGCGCGGCGTCACACCTGCAAAGGCCTTCCTCAGTGGCCGCACCATGATCATGGCCGGCCACGAGATCCTGAAATTCGTCTGCTATCCGATCTCGAAGGAGCCGGACGCCGCGGGCAACCATCTGATCAATTGGGTTGCCGAGCGCCACATGCCGCCGACCTATCAATGGCGTCGCGAGGACTATAACCGCACCGCGCGGCTGGAGGAGTTCTTGCCTTGGTTCGAGAGCTGGCAGTTCGACTGGCTCGACGTGCCCGGCCTGATCAAGAACTGTCCGCACGCCTATGAATATCCGCTGGTCGACCGCGATCCGGTGTCGCAATGGACCTTCGGCCGCGTCACGCTGATGGGCGACGCCGCACATCCGATGTATCCGATCGGCTCCAACGGCGCCTCGCAGGCGATCCTCGATGCCCGCACCATCACCCGCGAGATCCTGGTGCACGGCCCGACGCAGGCGGCCCTGCTCGCCTATGAGGCCGAGCGGCGGCCTGCAACCACCAGTCTCGTCCTGCTCAACCGCAAGAACGGCCCCGAACAGGTGATGCAGCTGGTCGAGGAGCGCGCGCCGGATGGCTACAAGGTCGTCACTGACGTGCTGTCGCAACAGGAGCTGGAGGATGTTGCCGCCAACTACAAGCGCGTCGCTGGCTTCCAGGTCGAAGCGCTGAATGCGAAGCCGCCGATCGTGAGCGCGGGTGCGCGCGCGACGAAATGAGTATTCGCACGAAGCGAGACGCACGTTGATGCGCCCTCGCCCCTTGCGGGAGAGGGCAGCGACGCCGGTAGACGCGGACTCACTCAGGTGAGGGGTCTGTCTCCGCGAGCACATCTCTGACAAATTGACCTCGCCGAGAGATACCCCTCATCCGGCGCTTCGCGCCACCTTCTCCCGCAAGGCGAGAAGGAAGGAAGAGTGCGCGGCAGCTATTTGCCCACCACCCTCGCCGCTTCGAGCAGCCGCTCGCTCGCGGTCGCCGTCGCCAGCAGCGTACCGTCTTCCGCCATCAGCTTTGCCTCGACGAACGCAATCGTCCTGCCGAGCTGCGTCACCTTGGCCTCGCCGATGATCGGTCCGGGCTTCGCGGGCGCCAGGAAATTCACGGTCATGCTGATGGTGGTGGTGTAGAGCCGGCCCTCGCTCATCACCAGCACGGCGGGGCCCATCGTGTCGTCGAGCATGGCCGAGAGCATGCCGCCCTGGATGAAGCCGGCCGGATTGCAGAACTCCGGCTTGCCGTCGAAGGCGAGCTTGATCCAGCCTTCCCCGGGGCGGGCGTCGAGCAGGCGCCACCCCAATAGCTCGGCACAGGGCGGCTTGGGAAAGTTGTCGAGCGCGGTCTTGATCATGGGAGCCTCCGTTGCCGACCACAGCTAACGCAGGCCTGCTGCCAGCATCTTGTCAGCAGGATGGGCTGCTAGGGATCCAATCCATGCGCAATCACCTTGCGCATGACGTTGGGCAACGCTTCGTCGGCGAGCGTGGCGATGGGCACCCAGCGCATGCCCGCGGGTGCCCGCGTCCGCGCTTCGGCCCTCGCGGTGTAGACCACCAGTTCCAGCGGAAAATGCGTGAAGACGTGGGTGACCACACCTACCTTGCGCTGCCAGCGCGACAGCCCCTTCAGCTCGGGTGCCTGCTGTTTTGCCTTGGCATCGTCCTGCCCGGCCAGCCAATCCGACCCCGGTACCTCGGTCATGCCGCCGAGCAGACCCTTTTCGGGACGACTGCGGACGAGAAGGTCGTCGCCGCGCGTGACAACGAAGGCGGCGCCGCGCCGTAGCGCGCCGCTCTTCTTCGGCGCCTTGCGCGGAAACGTGTCTTGCGTTCCCAGTGCGCGCGCCGTGCAGCCCTCGTTCAGCGGGCATAGCGAGCAAGCCGGCTTTTTCGGCGTGCAGATCGAGGCCCCCAGATCCATCAGCGCCTGCGCGCTATCACCGGCGCGAGACTTCTCGTCGCCGGCGCGAGAATCGGCAAGCAGCGTCGCAGCCAACTCCTGAATCAGCGGCTTGGCCTGCGGGAGCTCTTCTTCAACTGCAAAGAGCCGCGAGACCACGCGTTCGATGTTGCCGTCGACCGGCATGGTGCGGCGGTCGAACGCGATCGCCGCGATCGCTGCCGCCGTATAGGGCCCGATGCCCGGCAGCGCACGCAGGCCCACTTCGGTGTCGGGAAAGGCGCCACCGTGCTCGCGCGTCACCGCGACCGCGCAGGCATGGAGATTACGGGCGCGAGAATAATAGCCGAGCCCGGCCCACATCCGCAGCACGTCGTCTTGCGAGGCCCGCCCGAGTGCGGTGACATCGGGCCAGCGCGCGACGAATTTTTCGAAATAGGGCCCGACCGCCTTCACCGTGGTCTGCTGCAGCATGATCTCGGACAGCCAGACGCGGTAAGGGTCGGATGCCTCGCCGGGCGCAGCGCGCCAGGGCAAGCGGCGGCGGTGGAGGTCGTACCAATCGAGCAGCGCGAGCGGACGCGACGAGGTCTCCGGCTGAACGGGTTCCGATTTCGCCTTGAGGGCGGATTTGGGGCTCATGTTCGCACTGTAACGGCAATGCGTCGATCTCTCCACGTCGTGCCCACGCTTGTCGCGGGCGTCCACGTTTTTCTTCGCGGCGAAGAGCCTGTGGCCGACGCGGCGGAGTGCTATAAGGTCCCATGTCCAAGCTTCGCCCCATGAAACCCGGTCCTATCAGCGCCAAGCCGCTGTCGCTCCTGCTCAACGACGTCTTCGCCGAGGCCTATGCCAAGCAGGGTTTTGCCGCGCGCGAGTTGGTGACGCGGTGGGCGCAGATTGCCGGACCGGAGATCGCGGCCCATGCCGAGCCGCTCAAGATGCAATGGCCGCGGCCGGTCGAGGGTCAGCCGCAGGAGCCCGCCACGCTGGTGCTGCGAGTCGAGGGGCCGATGGCGCTGGAGATCCAGCACTCCGCCGATGTGATCCTGCAGCGGGTCAACCGCTTCTTCGGCTGGAGCGCGGTCGGCAAGCTGGCCTTCCGCCAGGCCCCTCTGTCGCGCGCCCGCCGGCCAACCCGGCCCGCCCCGCCGGACGCCAAATCGGTGGCCGAGGTGGCTGAGCGCCTGGGCGACATCGAAGATGAACAATTGAAGTCGGCGCTGGCGCGCCTCGGGGCCGCCATCAAGCGAAATTGAGCCTTATTCTGCGGCCAAACTGGACCTCTCCTTGCCGCTCGCCATTGCCTCAAGCGACGTTTCAAGCTAGCGACAGGCCGTCTGAATGGGAATTTTGGGCGAGACCACGCCAATCCGGGAGCCGACCTTGATCATCACCCGCCGCGCCTTCACCTCGATGCTGTCGCTGACCGGGCTTGCCGCGCTCGCCGGGTTCTCGCCACTGCGGTTCATCTCCGATGCCATGATCCCCGAAGCCATGGCGCAGCCGGCGGCTGGCGACGTGGCCAAGCCGGTGTCGCTGCCCGACATGGCGCTGGGCCCGAAGGACGCCGCCGTCACCATCACCGAATACGCCTCGATGACCTGTCCGCATTGCGCGGCCTTCAATGAGCAAGTGTTTCCCAAGATCAAGTCGGAATACATCGACACCGGCAAGGTGCGTTACGTCTTCCGCGAGTTCCCGCTCGACATCAAAGCCGCCGCCGGTTCGATGCTGTCGCGCTGCATCGCCAATGGCGACGCGCCGAAATACTTTGCCGTCACCGACATGCTGTTCCGCCAGCAGAACGACTGGGTGGTGAAGAACACCACGGAGACCCTGACGCGGATCGGCAAGCAGGCCGGTCTCACCCAGCAGCAGGTCGAGGCCTGCCTGAAGGACCAGGCGCTGCTCGACAAGATCGCCGCCGACCAGAAATATGCCAGCGACGTTCTGAAGGTCGATTCGACGCCGACGTTCTTCGTCAACGGCGAGAAGATCAAGGGCGAGACCTCGTTCGAGGAATTCGCCAAGAAGATCAATCCGCTGCTCAAGAGCTGATTCGCTCGTCAAGATTCTGATTCGCATCTCGATAGCCGTATCTTTCCCGGCATAAATCCCTTGGGAAAAGCGGCTTTCGCCGGTTGCCCTCGCGGCGCACCGCGGCCATTGTCCAGCCGCATGAGGCGCCTCGCGCGACTCGCCCGGATACCGACATTGCCTTCCATGGTATTGTCCCGGCAGGGGGATTCGCGCCTGCCAACAGAGATGCGTGCTTATGAAAATCACCCGCCTGCGCCTTCACGGCTTCAAGTCCTTCGTTGAGGCCACGGACTTCGTCATTGAGCCCGGACTGACCGGCGTGGTCGGCCCTAACGGCTGCGGCAAGTCGAATCTCGTCGAGGCGCTGCGCTGGGCGATGGGCGAGACATCCTACAAGTCGCTGCGCGCCGCCGACATGGATGCGGTGATCTTCGCCGGCTCCGGCAATCGTCCCGCGCGCAACCACGCCGAAGTGACGATGACGATCGACAATTCCGATCGCACCGCGCCGGCGGCGATGAACGACAGCCAGCTTCTGGAAATTTCCCGCCGTATCGAGCGCGAGGCCGGTTCGGTCTACCGCATCAACGGCCGCGACGTGCGCGCCCGCGACGTGCAGATTCTGTTCGCCGACGCTGCCACCGGCGCGCGCTCGCCTGCCCTCGTCCACCAGGGCAAGATCGGCGAGATCATTCAGGCCAAGCCCGAGCAGCGCCGCCGCGTGCTGGAAGACGCCGCCGGCGTCGCCGGCCTGCACGCCCGCCGCCACGAAGCCGAGCTGCGGCTCAAGGCGGCCGAAACCAACCTCACCCGTGTCGAGGACGTGATCGGCCAGCTCGCCGGGCAGATGGAAGGCCTGAAGAAGCAGGCGCGCCAAGCCGTGCGCTATCGCGAAGTTGCGGCCAAGGTCCGCAAGGCCGAAGCAACCCTGTTCCATCTGCGCTGGATCGGCGCCCATGCCGACGTCAACGAATCCGGCCACACCCACGATCTCGCGGTCCGCGAGATGGCCGAGCGTACCCAGCACCAGGCCGAGGCCGCCCGCATCCAGGCGATCCGCGCTGCCGAAATGCCGGCGCTGCGCGATGCCGAAGCGCGCGCCGCGGCGGGGCTGCAGCGCCTGACCAACGCCCGAGAGTTGCTCGATCGCGAGGAAGAGCGCGCCAAGGAGCGCGTCGCGGAGCTCGAGCGGCGCCTCGCCCAGTTCGAAGGCGACATCTCGCGCGCCCAGCAGCAGACCATGGACGCCGATGTCGCGCTGCAGCGCCTCGACGCCGAAGATGCCGAGCTGAAGGAAGAGATCAAGTCGCGCGTCGAGAAGCGTTCCGGCGTCGACGAGCGTGTCGCCGAAGCCGAGGCGGTGCTGACCGAAACCGAGCAGCAGTTCGCCGAGCTCACCACCGCGCTCGCCGACCTCACCGCCAAGCGCAATCAGCTCGAAGCCAACGTTCGCACCCACCGCGACAAGCTCGCCCGGCTCGACCAGGAGATTTCGAACGTCGCGGCGGAAGAGCAGAAGCTCACCGAGGCGACCGGCGGCTTCGGCGATCTCGGCGAGCTGACCGCGACGGTCGAGAACGCCGAGCAGACGCTGGCAGCCTCGGAAGCCGCCGCTCAGGCCAGCGAAGCCGCGCACGTCGCCGCGCGGCAGACGCTGGAATCCTCGCGCTCGCCGCTCGTCGAAGCCGACAAGCGCGTGCAGCGGCTCGATACCGAGGCGCGCACGATCTCCAAGATCCTCAACGGCGAGACCAAGAATCTGTGGCCGCCGATCATCGACGGCATCACCGTCGACAAGGGATTCGAAAAGGCGATCGGCGCGGCGCTTGGCGACGATCTCGATGCCCCGGTCGATCCGTCCGCGCCGATGCGCTGGACCAATGCCGGCGTTACCGAGGGCGATCCGGAACTGCCCGAAGGCGTCGTGCCTCTCGCCAACCACGTTCAGGCCCCGGCCGAGCTGACCCGCCGCCTGGCGCAGATCGGCGTGGTGCCGCGCGAGCGCGGCGCCGAGCTGGTCTCGCAGCTCAAGACCGGCCAGCGGCTGGTCTCGCCCGAAGGCGACGTCTGGCGCTGGGACGGTTTTGTCGCAGCCGCCCACGCGCCGACCGGCGCAGCACGGCGGCTTGCCGAGCGCGCCCGCCTCGTCGACATCGAGAACGAGCTGGAGCAGGCCCGCATCGACGCGCAGATCAAGCGTCAGGCGCTGGAGAACGCCGAGGCCGAGCTGCAGATGGCCGCCAGCACCGAAGGTGCGAGCCGCGAAGCCTGGCGCGCCGCGCAGCGCGAGCTCAACGTCGCGCGCGAGCGCCATGCCACGGTCGAGCGCGAGATCAGCCGCCACGCCGCGCGCAAGGCGACGCTGTCGGAAGCGCACAGCCGCCTGGCCGCCGACCGTGCCGAGGCCGAAGCCGCCTACGAATACGCCGAAGCCGGGATCTCCGAGCTGCCGTCGAGCGAGGACACCGAAACCCGTCTCGCCGCCGTCCGCAGCGACATCGAAGGCCATCGCCGCATGGCCGCCCAGGTCCGCGCCGAGGCCCAGGCGCTGGCGCGCGAAGCCGAGCTGGCCGACCGCCGCGTGCAGGCGATCCTCGCCGAACGCACCGAGTGGCAGAACCGCAAGGAGAGTGCCGCCTCGCATATCGACACCATTCAGGCCCGCATTGCCGAGCTTACGATCGAGCGCAGCGATCTCGAGAACGCGCCGGCCGTGTTCGCGGAGAAGCGTAGCGCGCTGATCACCGAGATCGAATACGCCGAGAACGACCGCCGCATGGCCGCTGACGCGCTGGCGACCGCGGAAAACGCGATGGCCGAGACCGATCGCGTCGCCAAGCTGACGCTGGAGGCGCTGTCGAGCTCGCGCGAGGCCACCGCCCGCGCCGAGGAGCGCATGGAAGGCGCGCGGCGCCGGCTCGAGGACATCGAGCGCGAGATCCGCGACATGCTGGAAGTCGAACCGCAGGCCGTTGCCGGCCTCGCCGAGATCGAACCCGGCACGGAGCTACCGCCGCTGCACGATATCGAGGAAGACCTCGAAAAGATGCGCCGCGATCGCGAGCGCCTGGGGGCTGTCAATTTGCGCGCCGAGGAAGAGCTGCGCGAGGTCGAGACCCAGCACAACGGTCTGGTCACCGAGCGCGACGACCTCGTCGAGGCCATCAAGCGGCTGCGCCAGGGCATCCAGAGCCTCAACAAGGAGGCGCGCGAGCGGTTGCTGACGTCGTTCGAGGTCGTCAACAACCACTTCAAGCGCCTGTTCGTCGAGCTGTTCGGTGGCGGCGAAGCCGCGCTGCATTTGATCGAGAGCGATGACCCTCTTGAAGCCGGCCTCGAAATCATCGCCAAGCCGCCGGGCAAGAAGCCGCAGACGCTGTCGCTGCTCTCCGGCGGTGAGCAGGCGTTGACGGCGATGGCGCTGATCTTCGCGGTGTTCCTCACCAACCCCTCGCCGATCTGCGTGCTGGACGAAGTCGACGCTCCGCTCGACGACCACAACGTCGAGCGCTATTGCAACCTGTTGCACGAGATGACCGCCTCGACCGACACGCGCTTCATCATCATCACCCACAACCCGATCACGATGGCGCGGATGAACCGCCTGTTCGGCGTCACCATGGCCGAACGCGGCGTCTCGCAGCTGGTGTCGGTGAACCTGCAAGAGGCGGTGGACATTCTCGACCAGAACGTGGCGTGAACCCGCGCCGGTCGCGCACCCATTGACGTCGTCATCCGCGAAAGCGGATGATGAAACATGATCTCTCCGACCCTCCCCGCCGAACTGAAAGCGGCGCTCGACGGCAAGCTGCAGGGCTTTTCCCGCACCGACGCTGCGCAGCGATCGCAGAAAATCTCCACCACCTACCGCGCAGGCGGTGGCTCCGGCACGATCAAGTCGGAGGCGGATGCGCTCGCCTATGCGCTCGCGCGCATGCCGGCGACCTACGCTGCGGTGGCGGCCAGTCTGAATGCGCTGACTGAGATCGTACCGGACCTCGCTCCGGAAACACTGCTCGACGTTGGCGCAGGTCCGGGCACCGCGAGTTGGGCCGCGGCGGAGGCGTTCTCCTCGCTGCAGGGTTTCACCCTGCTCGACGCCAACGCCACGCTCAGCCGTCTCGCGCTCGAACTGGCGCGCGACAGCACGCGTCTGACGGATTGCCACTATTTGCCGGGCGATGCCGGCGCGAACCTCGCCGAGGTCTCGCAAGCCGATCTCGTCGTCGCGAGCTATGTCATCGGCGAGCTCAGTGAGGGCGATCAACGCAAGTTCGCGGAAGCGATGTGGGCGAAAGCGCGCCACGCGCTGGTCGTGATCGAGCCCGGCACGCCCGCCGGCTACGCGCGCATCATCGCTTTGCGCCAGCAACTGATCGCGGCGGGCGCCTATGTCGCCGCACCCTGCCCGCACGAAAAGCCGTGTCCGTTGACGGCGCCCGACTGGTGCCATTTCTCGCAACGCTTGCCGCGCTCGCAGGCTCACCGCCAGATCAAGGGCGGCGAGGTGCCGTTCGAGGACGAGCGATTCATCTACGTGGCGCTGACCCGCACGCCGCCCGCAACCCGCGCCGCACGCGTGCTGGCGCCGCCGGATGTCGGCAAGGCCGAGATCACGGCAAAGCTCTGCACCGGGGAAGGCCTCGCGATCACGAAGGCGCCGCGCCGTGACAAGGCCGCCTATGCGAGCGCCCGCCGCTGGCGCTGGGGCGATGCCGACCTGTCCGAAAGTTAACCTCCTCCGGCTCTTTCACCTTGAACTCGGATAGCCTCTCATCCGACCAAATCCTACCTTCCCTCTGCGCCGGGCTCTCGCTCCGCGTCAATTTGGTCTACCCTAGCGCCCGCCTTCTTCCCCCTTCAGGAGTTCTCCATGTCGACCGGCTGGATCGTCCTCGGCGTTATCGTCGTCCTCGTGTTCTTTGCCTTCGCCGCCTACAACCGGCTGGTGGCGCTGGGCCAACGCGTCGGCCAGGCCTTTGCCGACGTCGACGTGCAGCTCAAGCAGCGTCACGATCTGATCCCGAACCTGGTCGAAACGGTGAAGGGCTATGCCTCGCATGAGCGCGGCACGCTCGACGACGTCATCAAGGCGCGCAATTCGGCGATGTCGGCGCAGGGACCGGCGCAAGTGTCCGCGGCCGAGACCCAGCTCTCTGGCGCGCTCGGCCGGCTGATCGCGCTGTCGGAGGCCTATCCTGACCTGAAAGCCAACGCCAATTTCCAGCAGCTCGCCAGCGAGCTGTCCGATCTCGAGAACAAGATCGCAGCCAGCCGCCGCTTCTTCAACAACGCGGTCCAGGAATACAACACCGGCATCCAGCAGATGCCCGCCGCTCTGTTCGCCGGCATGTTCGGCTTCACCAAAAAGGACTTCTTCGATCTCGGCGCCAGCCGCACCGAGGTCGAGGCCACGCCGCAGGTGAAGTTCTGAGTTGAGCCGATAGGCCGGCAGGGCATCGCGTCATGGCCGCGTATGGTCTCTACACGCACATCGCCTCGAACAAGTTTCGTTCGATGCTGCTGCTCGCCGGCCTGTTCGCGCTGGTCTATGTGCTGGTCTATGCCGGCGCGCTGATCGCCGAAGTCGTCATCAATGGCGACGAGACCGTCGTCCATTATCTGAGACGCGCCTTCTACGATCTGAAAGTCGCGGCACCGGTTGCGACCGTCGTGGCAGCGGCCTGGATCGTGATCGCCTATTTCTTCCACCAGTCGATGATCGATGCGGTGACCGGCGGTCACGACGTCACCCGGCAGGAAGAGCCGCGGCTCTATAATCTGCTCGAAAATCTCTGCATCTCGCGCGGCATCACGATGCCGAAGCTGAAGCTCATGGAGAGCCGGGCGCTGAACGCGTTCGCGACCGGCCTCAATCCGCGGCAATATTCGATCACCGTCACCACCGGTCTTCTCAATGCTCTCGACGACAAGGAGATCGAGGCGGTGCTGGGCCATGAGCTGACCCACATCAAGAACGGCGACGTGCAGCTCATGGTGGTCGCCGTCATCATCGCGGGTGTGGTCGGGTTCTTCGGCGAACTGTTCTTCCGCCTGTTCACGAATTTCAGCTGGGGCTCCGGCGGCTCGTGGTCGTCGGGCTCCTCCTCGTCGTCACGATCGTCCTCGTCGTCAAGCGACAGCAAGAGTTCGGGGGGCGGCGCGGTGATCGTCATCATCATCGCGGTCGTGCTGATCGTGGTGGCCTGGCTGTTGTCCCAGGTGGTGAAGCTCGCGCTGTCGCGCTCGCGCGAATATCTCGCGGACGCGGGCTCCATCGAGCTGACGAAAAACCCGGACGCCATGATCTCGGCACTGCGCAAGATCGAGAACCGCGGCGAACTACCGGGCGCAACCTCGGCAGTGATGGAGCTCTGCGTCGACAATCCGCGCGAGGGTGTTGCCGATTTGTTCGCGACCCACCCTTCAGTGCAGTCCCGGGTCGATGCGCTGGTCAAGTTCGCCGGCGGCCATGATCCCGGCCCGCTGTCGCCTCCCGCCGACGAGGCCGAGGAGCCAGACGCGCAAGCCGACCGGCAGGACGCCCCACCGCCGCTGCGGCAGGGTCCCTGGAATGACGCTGGCGGCGCGGCCAATCCGCCGCCGGTGCCCGCACCCAGCTCAGCCGGAACCGCCAGCAGCAACCCGAGAGGTAATTCCTTGGGTCCTTGGGGCCGCCATTGAGCGTGATTTGACGCCGCGCGCGGGAGGATTCGTCGCGCTTGGGAAAAACCTCGGGAATTGCCGTAACTGGGCCCTGCGGAATTGAATTCTCCCTTGTTTCTGCCATGTTCGCGCCCAACAGCAGACATGGGACATCCCCGGGACATCCTTGGGACATCGATTTGGGGCCCGGCCGATTGCGACTTCGCGGTCGGGGGCGCGCGTTAGGGGACAGCAATGGCAAAGCCGGCAGTGGTTGTGGTGGGCGCAGACAAGGGCGGGGTCGGCAAGACCACCGTATCTCGCACCTTGCTCGATTATTTTTCCGCCAACAACGTGCCGACGCGCGCCTTCGACACGGAGTCGCCGCGCGGAACCCTGAAGCGCTTCCACCCTGACATCACCGAGATCGTCGACATGACGACGACGTCGGATCAGATGAAGATCTTCGATACGCTCAACGCGACGAGCCCGTCGGTCACCGTGATTGACGTCCGGGCCGGCCTGCTCTCGCCGGCGCTCGCCTCCTTGCGCGACATCGGATTCCTCGACGCCGCCAAGGCCGGCCAGATCACCTTTGCCGTGTTCCACATCCTCGGACCCTCGATCGCCTCTCTGGACGAAATCGCCGAGACCGCGGGCTTCATGGGGGGCGCAAAATACTTCCTGGTGAAGAACTTCATCAACGACACCCAGTTCTTCCAATGGGATCAGGCGACTTACCAGTCGTATTTCAACCGCATCAAGGACGCGACCGAGCTGACCATCCCCAAGCTCAACGAAATGGCCTATGAGCAGGTCGAGGTGTCCTCCGTCCCGTTCCTGAAATTCGTCGCCAACAAGGGCATCAACGACGAGGCAGCGAACTATTCGTTCGTGCTGCGCGGATATGTCCGGCATTGGCTTGCGAACGTCTGGAGTGAGTTCGACCGGATCCGGCTGACCGATATCGTCGGCTCGACGAAATCCGGGAGCCGCAACAGCGAAAAATAGTTGCGCAAGCCCGGCGGATACGGCTGGATTGGTCGCCAAGTTCGACTGATATAGCTATCGATGCCCGCGACGCCCCTCTACATCATTTGCTCGCCCCGCCCGCAGGTCGGCAAGACCCTGCTGGCGCGGCTTTTGAGCGAATTTTTGCTGCTCAAGAACGGCAACGTCGCGGCCTTCGACGTCAACCTGAAGGAGCCGTCGCTGCTCGACTATCTGCCAAAGATCACGGAGACCGCCGACGTGATCGACACCTATGGCAAGATGCAGCTGATGGATCGCGTCATCGTCGATGACGGGGTTGCCAAGGTGATCGACCTCGGCTTCCACGCCTTTGACGAGTTCTTCAAGATGACGGAGGAGATCGGCCTGTTGAAAGAGGCGGCGCGCCGCCACGTCGCGCCGATGATCCTGTTCGTCGCCGACACCGACCGCGTCTCGGCCCGCGCTCACGAGATGCTCCGCGAACAGATCCCGCGGATCAACCTGATCACGGTGGACAACGAGCACATCGTGCGCGGCGAGCTGCCGGAAGCGATGGCCGGCGGCCGGCTGCTGCGCCTGCCGGCGCTGCCCGGCTTCCTGAAGACCTATATCGGCCGCCTGAACTTCTCCTTCACCGGCTACCTGCGCCAGGAGAAGGATGCCTCGACCGAACTGCACCAGTGGACGCGGCGCAATTATCTCGCCTTCCGCGAGCTCGAGCTCAGCCTGATCCTGCAACGGTCCTGAATATTTTACCCGGATAATATTGACGTCGAGCGGCCCTTCGGTTACTGGAGTTTACGCACCAGCGTTCCTCAGCAAGGCCCCTTCACCGTGACCATCGACCGGAAAGCAGCGATCGCCGCCTACAAGGACCGGAAGACCGTTGCGGGCATCTACGTCGTCCGCTGCGCGGCATCGGGCGAGGCCTGGGTCGGTCAGGCCCCGAACCTCGAGACCATCCAGAACCGCATCTGGTTCTCGCTGCGCCAGGGCAGCCACACCTGCCGTGGCCTCCAGGCTGCGTGGAACACGCATGGCGAGACAGGCCTGACGTTTGGTGAATGTGAGCGTCTGGAGGATGAGGAGACTGCCTATGTCAGGAATGCGCGGCTCAAAGAGCGCATGCTGCATTGGCTGTCGGAGCTGAAGGCCGAGCCGATCTGAACGTCACCAGCGGCGCCGTTGCCGCTCAGTGCCCCTCGAACGTCATCAGCGTGCGCACCGGCACGTCCATCGCGCGCAGCTTGGCGGCGCCGCCGAGATCGGGCAGGTCGATGATGAAGCAGGCGGCGACCACATTGGCGCCGATCTGGCGCAGCAATTTCACAGCGCCTTCCGCGGTGCCGCCGGTGGCGATGAGGTCGTCGACCAGGATCACGCGCTCGCCGGGCTGGATGGCGTCGACATGCATCTCCATCTCGTCGATGCCGTATTCGAGGGAGTAAGCGATCCGCACGGTGGTGTGCGGCAGCTTGCCCTTTTTCCGGATCGGCACGAAGCCGGCCGAAACCTGGTGCGCCACCGCGCCGCCGATGATGAAGCCGCGCGCTTCCATGCCGGCGACCTTGTCGATCTTGTTGCCGGCCCAGGGATTGACGAGTTCGTCGACCGCGCGGCGGAACGCACGCGCATCCGCGAGCAGCGTGGTGATGTCGCGGAACAAGATCCCGGGTTTCGGGTAGTCCGGGATGGTGCGGACGCTCGCCTTCAGATCGTGGTCAAAAGTCATTGTGCCTCTCAATCAACGCGCGCATCCAAACGGAACGCGTTCTCGACAATTCGTAAGCCCACCTCGCCGCTCAGCGACATCAGCGATTCCGGATGGAATTGGACACCGGCGACCGGCAGGGTCTTGTGCTCGAGCGCCATGGCGACGCCGTCCTCGGTGCTGGCGGTGACGGATAGCACCTCTGGCATGCTGTCGCGCTCGACATAGAGCGAGTGATAGCGGCCGATCACGATCTCGTTCGGCAGATTGCGCATCAGCCGCCCGCCGCGCACCTGAACCCGCGAGGGCCGGCCGTGGGCGGGATGCGTGAGCTGCCCGAGTTCGCCGCCGAAATACTCGCCGATCGCCTGGACGCCGAGGCAGACGCCGAACACCGGCAGCTTGTTCTCCAGTGCCGCGTCGATGGTCTTCTTGATGCCGAAATCCTCAGGCCTGCCGGGCCCGGGCGACAGCACCAGCAAATCCCACCGCTTCTGCTTGAGCATGTCGAGCGCATGCACATGGCGAACCACGGTGACATCGGCGCCGACCTGGCGAAAATAATCGGCCAGCATATGCACAAAGCTGTCGTCATGGTCGATCAGCAGTACCCGCTTGCCGCTTCCGGTCGCATCGGGCGCGAAGGCCGACAGCGGCTTCGGCGGATCGCCGCGCAGCGCCTGGAACAGGGCCGCGGCCTTGACTTGGCATTCGCGGTCCTCGGCGGCAGGATCGGAGTCGAACAAACAGGTGGCGCCGACACGCACTTCCGCGAGGCCTTCCTTCATCCGGATCGTGCGGATGGTGAGGCCGGTGTTGATGCTGCCGTCGAAATTCACGGCCCCGATCGCGCCGGCATACCAGCGGCGCGGCGAGCGCTCGTGATCCTCGACGAACTGCATCGCCCAGAGCTTTGGCGCGCCGGTGACGGTGACGGCCCAGGCATGCGTGAGGAACGCATCGAGCGCATCGAACCCGGGCCGCAGCATGCCTTCGACATGGTCGACGGTGTGGAAGAGTTTTGAATAGGTCTCGATCTGCCGGCGCGCCAGCACCTTGATCGTGCCGGGGACGCAGACGCGCGCCTTGTCGTTGCGGTCGACGTCGGTGCACATGTTGAGCTCGAACTCGTCCTTCTCGGAGTTCAGGAGCTGGCGGATCTGCTCGGCATCGCCGATCGCATCGGTACCGCGCGCGATCGTACCCGAAATCGGGCAGGTCTCGACCCGGCGTCCGTCCGAGCGCACGAACATTTCCGGTGAGGCCGAGACGAGAAATTCGCCCTCGCCGAGATTCATCAGGGCGCCGTACGGCGACGGGTTGATGACGCAGAGCCGCTGGAACACTTCCGCCGGCGAGCGGTCGCAGGGTTCGGCGAACAGCTGGCCCGGCACGGCTTCGAAGAGATCGCCGCGCGCAAAGGCGGCGCGCGCCGTCTCGACCGTAGCCTGATATTCGCCGGGCGCGTGATCGGCAAAACCCTGGCGCGGTGTCTTGAGGTACGGGCTCTGGGCGGTCTCGTGCGGCAGGCCCGCGGTGGACTTGCCCTTCCAGGCGAAATCATAAGTGAGCACGACGCCGCGGCCGGTGGCGCGGTCATAGGCGAGCAGGTGGTCGGGGACATAGAGCACGATGTCGCGTTGGTCGCTCTCGCGCGCGCGCTTCTGCACGAGGTCCTCGATCTGGAACACGAGGTCGTAGGCGAAGGCGCCGAACAGACCGAGCACGCCGTCGTCATTGGCGGAGAAAGCGGCGACGAGATCGCGCACCAGCGACATCACGCTGGCACGCCGCGTGCGCTGGTCTTCGTCGATCGGGGCTTCGCCGCGAATGATATGACCGGCAAGGCGCGTGGGCGTCGTCTCGGAGATCACGACGCAGGGTTCGCGCAAGACGTCGGCGAGGAAGGCGATCAGGACCTCCCCGCGCGCGTTCAGCGCGTCCAGCTTGAAGTTGACGCCGGTGGTATCGAACTTGAGCGGCGGGTCGGAGAAGCCGAGGTCAAAACTCTCGTAGCGGCCGGGCACGGTCGTACCCGACGACAGCACCACGCCGCGGCGGCGGTCGAGCAGGCTGACGAGATCGTCGAGCCGGCTGGCGCCGCCGGAAAACTGTTCCGCCACGCGCGTGATCGCAAGCCCCGCGCGGGTCACATAGTCGCTTCGAGCCGGAAGGGCAAAGACGGTCCTGTTCATGGGGTCCTCTTACGAAACTTGTCGAGGGAACGCCACACAGGACAAACGATCGGGCCGCCGCACTGCGTGGGCGACCTCAGACGATTTTGGGAGAATAAATCGCACCGGCCACCTCTTAGGAGGTGCGCCACCAAAGACGGGATAGGCGGACGGCGGTGCTCATGGACGGATACTCATCATGGCGCGGGGACGGCGTCAAGGGTGGCTGGGGGCCCTTGCTGCCCATACAAACGGCCGGCTGACAGCGAGATCGAGTTTCGGATCAGACCAATTCATCCGGCTTGGGGATATCACGCCTTCCATGACGCACGTGGATGACCTCCAGCGCATCATCTACGACGCGGTAGTAGATCAGGTACGGAAACGGGACGATCGGAAAGACCCGAACGCCGGCCATATCAGTCGGACGCCCGAGCCCCGGATACTTCGCAAGCAATTGGGTGACCGACCGGATACGCCGCACAACGGCGCTTGCAGCACGCCTGTCGTGCTGACCGATATTTTCGTGAATTCCATCGATGTCAGTCCGGGCACGCCGAGCGTACCGGAGTTTCACAGCCCGCACTTCTTCCAGAGCGCGGCCATTTCCTCGTCGGTCGCGAACTCGCCTCGCTCGGCCTGCCCAAGCCCCTCAAGCACGGCCGCGCGATGGTCGTCCGGTACAACGAACAGATCGCTGTCGTTGGCGACAATCTGCTCAAGCACCTCGGCGACATAGGCTTGCCGATCCTCCGGCAACCTTCGCACTTTCTCGATCACATCATCCAAGACCTTGGTCATGGATGGAATATATACAAGCTGCGTGCCAAATACGACCTGCCCCTACCCCAGATGCTTGCGGAAAAACTCCGTCGCCCTGCCCCAGGCGAGCTCGGCGGCTTCGCGGTCGTGGACGGCCTGGCGCTGCTCGTTGACGAAGGCGTGCTCGGCGTCATAGCGGAACAGCTCCAGCGACTTGCCGGCGGCCTTCATGGCCTTTTCGAAGCCATTGACCAGCTCCGGCGTGCACCAATCGTCCTTGTTGGCGAAATGGGCCTGGAGCGGGATCTTGACGTCGGCGGGCTTGGCCGCCTGCTCCGGCGGAATGCCGTAGAACACGACGCCGGCGGCGAGCTCCGGCACATGCACCGCGCCGATGATGGTGACGGCGCCGCCGAGGCAGAACCCGGTCAGGCCGACCTTGGCGCCGTTGCGCGACAGATATTGCGTGGCGCCGCGCACGGTCTGAGTGGTGGCGTCCATGAAATCGAGCGAGTTCATCTCTTTGCCGGCGGCGTCGGTGTCGTGATACGGCACCACCTTGCCCTTGTAGAGATCGGGCGCCAGCGCATCGAAGCCGGCCAGCGCGAAGCGATCACACAGGCCCTTGATCTGGTCCGACAGGCCCCACCACTCCTGGATGACGACCACGCCCGGCGCGTTGCCGCGCGCGGCGTTGGCGAGATAGCCCGATGCGTCCTTGCCGTCCGGGCGCTTGAACGTGATGGCGGTTCCCATGGTGTCCTCCGACGAGTTTTTGGGGAGCGGTTGGCGGCATTTTGGCGTCTGAGTGCGCGATAGGCAATCGTGCCTGACAACACACTCTCGTGCCCAACAAAAAAGCCCCCTTGCGGGGGCCTCTTCATTCTCGCTTCGGACGCTTAGTGGGAGTCGGCCCAGACCTTCTTCTTGGTGAAGTACATCAGGAGCGCGAAGATGATCAGGAATGCGAAGACCTGGAAACCGAGGCGCTTGCGCGCTTCCATGTGCGGTTCGGCGGTCCACATCAGGAACGTGGTGACGTCCTTGGAATATTGCGCGATCGTGGTCGGCGAACCGTCGTCATAGGTCACCTGGCCGTCGCTGAGCGGCTTCGGCATCTTGATGGCGTGGCCCGGGAAGTACTTGTTGTAGTAGGAACCCTCCGGGATGGTCACGCCTTCGGGCGTCTTGTCTTCAAAGCCCTGGAGCAGCGCCGAGACGTAGTCCGGGCCCTGCTCCTGATACTGGCTGAAGAAGTCGACGATGAACATCGGGAAGCCGCGGCCGTAGGAGCGCGCCTTGGTGATCAGCGACAGGTCGGGCGGCGCCGCGCCGCCGTTCGCCGCACGCGCGGCCTGCTCGTTCGGGAATGGCGAGGGGAAATAATCCGCCGGCCGGCCCGCGCGCTCGAACATGTCACCCGCGTCGTTCGGGCCGTCCTTGACCTTGTAGTCGGAGGCGAAGGCTGCAGCCTGCGCGACCGAATAGCCGGGACCACCGGCTTCCGCGAGATTGCGGAAGGCGACGTAGGACAGGCCGTGGCAGTTGGCGCAGACTTCCTTGTAGACCTTCAGGCCGCGCTGCAATGCGCCGCGGTCGTACTTGCCGAACGGACCGGCGAACGACCATTTGTTGCCCGGCGGCTTGTCGCTGCCTTCGGAGGCACGCGCGCTGTCGGCTGAGCCCGCAAACAACGCGCCCGCCAGCGCAAGCACGATCGCGCTCGACACCATCGGAGTCGACCGGCTCCCGGTCTTAGCCAGCACGGCATCCGAGATCGAGTTCGGCACCGGACGTGGTTTCTCGATGCGCGAGAGCAGCGGCAGCACGATCAGGAAGTAGGCGAAGTAGCAGAACGTCAGGACCCGGCCGGCGATCACATAGATGCCTTCCGGCGGCTGCGCGCCGAGATAGCCGAGCAGGATGCAGACCACGACGAAGATCCAGAAGAACTGCTTGGCCAGCGGACGGTACTTCGACGACTTCGTCCTGGCGGCGTCGAGCCAGGGCAGGAAGCACAGGATGAGGATCGCCGAGAACATCCCGATCACGCCCGCGAGCTTGTTCGGGATCGAGCGCAGGATCGCGTAGAACGGCAGGTAATACCATTCCGGCACGATGTGCGGCGGCGTCACGCCCGGGTTCGCCGGAATGTAATTGTCGGCGTCGCCGAGATAGTTCGGCATGTAGAAGATAAACCAGGCGTAGAGCAGCATGAAGCAGGACACGCCAAACATGTCCTTGATGGTCGCATGCGGCGTGAACGGAACCGTGTCCTTTTCCGTCTTGGGCTCGACGCCATCAGGGTTGTTCTGGCCGGAGACATGCAGCGCCCAGACGTGGAGTACGACGACGCCCGCGATCAGGAACGGCAATAGATAGTGCAGTGAGAAGAAGCGGTTCAGCGTCGGATTGCCGACCGAATAGCCGCCCCACAAGAGCGTCACGATGCTCTCGCCGACATAGGGAATGGCGGAGAACAAATTGGTGATGACGGTGGCACCCCAGAAGCTCATCTGGCCCCACGGCAGCACGTAGCCCATGAAGCCCGTCGCCATCATCAGGAGGTAGATGATGACGCCGAGGATCCAGAGCACCTCGCGCGGCTCCTTGTAGGAGCCGTAATAGAGACCGCGCAGCATGTGAACGTAGACGGCGACGAAGAACATCGAGGCGCCGACGGCATGCATGTTGCGCAGCAGCCAGCCGTAATTGACGTCGCGGACGAGCAGCTCGACCGACTTGAAGGCGAGGTCGGCATGCGGCGTGTAGTGCATCGCCAGGATCACGCCGGTCAGGATCTGGATCCCCAGCATGAACGAGAGGATGGCGCCGAAGGTCCACCAATAGTTCAGGTTGCGCGGGGTGGGATAGACCACGAAGGAGGAGTGCATGAGGCCGAGGATCGGCAGACGCCGCTCGATCCATTGCAGGGCCGGATTGCTCGGCTGGTAGTCGGATGGTCCGCTCATGATGCGATCCTGAGGAAATAGTACGACGAGACGGCGCGAAGCTTCGGACGAGGGCCCGAAGCTCAGCCGATCTGGATTTTGGTGTCGGAAACGAACTGGTACGGCGGCACCGGCAGGTTCGCGGGCGCGGGCCCCTGGCGGATGCGGCCGGACGAATCGTACTGCGAACCATGGCAGGGGCAGAAGAACCCGTCGTAATTGCCTTCGTGGGCGATCGGGATGCAGCCGAGATGGGTGCAGATGCCGATCACGACCAGCCACTGCTCATGGCCGGACTTGACCCGGGCCTCGTCGGACTGCGGATCGGGCAGGCTCGCCACGTTGACGGCGCGCGCCTCGTCGATCTGCTTCTTGGTGCGGTGGCTGATATAGATCGGCTTGCCGCGCCAGAACACCTTGATGTCCTGCCCCTCGGCGACCGGGCTGAGATCGACCTCGATCGGCGCACCGGCGGCGATAGTCGACGCATCAGGATTCATTTGGGAGATAAAGGGCCAGAGCGCGGCCGCGCCGCCTACTGCTGCAAATGCCCCCGTTGCAACGAATAAGAAATCACGGCGTGTCGGATGGTCCGCCGAAGACGCTGTCGTCACGATTCCAACCCTTTCTTCTTATGCAGCCGGCGGAACCGCTCCAGGAGCCCCCAAGGTCCCCAGAACAGCCTGCCGGCGCCCGCGGCCCCCCGCGGCGGCAGAACTTCGCGTGCCCCCACCAAAACAAGGCGAAAACAGCAGTCCAGAATCGTTCTATTGGCACCCTTGCCGGGCGAGCGCAAGCCCGCTATCGGCGCGGGAGCGTGCAATGCACGAATTCCGCGGCCAGCGATGTTTTATTGAGACATTTCCGGTCCGCACCGAACCCAATATAGGCCTTGCACAGCCCATGCAGATAGCGCTTTTCCAACCCGACATCCCCCAGAACACCGGCACGATTCTCAGGCTCTGCGCCTGTCTGGGCGTGGCCGCCCATATCATCGAACCGGCGGGCTTCCCCGTCTCCGACCGGCATTTCCGCCGGGCGGGAATGGACTACCTGGATCAGGTCAGCATCGTCAGGCACGACTCCTGGTCAAAATTCGAGCAATGGCGCGCCGCGCAGGGCGCCCGCCTGCTGCTGTTCACCACCAAAGGGGCGACCGACTACCGCGATTTCCGTTACCAGACGGCGGACATCCTGCTATTCGGGCGCGAGAGCGCCGGCGTCACCGAGGCGGTGGTCGAGGCGGCGGACGCCCGGCTGGTGATCCCGATCGCTCCGGGGCTGCGGTCGCTCAATGTCGCCATGACCGCGGCGATGGCCGCAGGCGAAGCGCTGCGGCAGCTCCGGAACCCGCAAGTCTGAGATGTTGAGGAGAGACGGTTGAGTTACGCGGTCAAGGAAATCTTCCTGACACTGCAAGGCGAAGGCGCCCATGCCGGGCGCGCGTCCGTATTTTGCCGTTTTGCGGGCTGCAATCTCTGGAGCGGGCGCGAGGCGGACCGCGGCGCGGCCATTTGCAAATTCTGCGATACCGATTTCGTCGGCACCGACGGCACCCTCGGCGGGCGCTACGCCTCGGCCGCGGAACTCGCCGGCACCATCGCGGCGCAATGGACAGCCTCCACCGGCAACCGTTATGCGGTGCTCACCGGCGGCGAGCCGCTGCTCCAGGTCGATGCCGCGCTGGTCGACGCGCTCCATGCCTGCGGCTTCGAGATCGGGGTCGAGACCAATGGCACCATCGCCCCGCCCGAGGGTCTCGACTGGATCTGCGTCAGCCCGAAGGGCGGCAGCGATCTGGTGATCCGGCGCGGCCACGAGCTGAAGCTGGTCTATCCGCAGCCGCTCGCCATGCCCGAGGCCTTCGCGGATCTCGCCTTCGAGCGCTTCTCGCTGCAGCCGATGGACGGGCCCGAGGTCGCCCAAAACACCGCGGGCGCAATCGACTATTGCCTCAATCATCCGCAATGGCGGCTCAGCGTGCAGACGCATAAGTCGCTTGGTATCAGATAGGATTGGTTTTCGAACAGATGTGGGAATTGACGAAATCGTTTCGCTTCGAGGCGGCGCACTCATTGTCGGGAACGACGTTTGGCGCCGCCAGCGAAGAGATCCACGGCCACTCCTTCCGCGCCGAGGTGACGCTGCGCGGCACGCCCGATCCCAAAACCGGCATGGTGGTCGATCTCGGCCTGGTCCAGCGCGCCATCGAGGACGTGCGCATGACGCTTGACCACAAGTACCTCAACAAGATCGAGGCGCTGGGCACACCGACACTGGAAAATCTCTCGCGCTTCGTCTGGGAGCGGCTCGCCTCTATCGGCAAGCTCACCCGCGTCAGCATCCACCGCGATAGTTGCAACGAGAGCTGCACCTATTACGGTCCGCAGGGCTGAGAGAATGGCATCCACAATGGACCCGAGCTTGATCGAAGACCGCAAGACCCGCGCACGCGCCTGGTTCGAAGCCCTGCGCGACGACATCTGCGCGAGCTTCGAGCGGCTGGAGGACGGTGCCCCGCGAAGCCTCTATCCGGGCGAGCCCGGCCGCTTCAAACGCACGCCGTGGCAGCGCACCGATCATACCGGCGCGGCCGGCGGCGGCGGCGTGATGTCGATGATGTCAGGCCGCCTGTTCGAGAAGGTCGGCGTGCATTGCTCCACCGTGCATGGCGAATTCGCGCCCGAGTTTCGCGCGCAGATTCCCGGTGCGGCGGACGACCCGAAGTTCTGGGCCTCCGGCATCTCGCTGATCGCACATCTGCGCAATCCGCACGTGCCGGCGGTGCACATGAACACGCGCTTCGTCGTCACCACAAAAGCCTGGTTCGGCGGCGGCGCCGATCTCACGCCGGTGCTCGACCGCCGGCGCACGCAGGAGGATGCCGACAGCATCGCCTTCCACGCCGCAATGAAACAGGCCTGCACGCAGCCGAACGGCGTCGCCGATTACGACAAGTACAAGAACTGGTGCGACGAGTATTTCTATCTGCCCCACCGCAAAGAGGCGCGCGGCATCGGCGGCATCTTCTACGACTGGCATGACAGCGGCGACTGGGACGCCGACCTCGCCTTCACCCGGGATGTCGGTCGCGCCTTCCTGAAGATCTATCCCGACATCGTGCGGCGCAATTTCGCGACGAGCTGGACCCCGGAGGATCGCGAGGAGCAGTTGATCCGGCGCGGCCGCTATGTCGAGTTCAACCTGCTCTACGACCGCGGCACCATCTTCGGTCTCAAGACCGGCGGCAATGTGGATTCGATCCTGTCGTCGCTGCCGCCGGAGGTGAAGTGGCCATGACGACGATGAAGCCCGCAATGAGGCCGCTGCCGCGCGCCATGCTGATCGACATGGACGACACCATCCTGTCGGCCTATGCGCGGCCCGAGATCGCCTGGAACACGATCACAGCGGAGTTCGCGGAGGAGCTCGCGCCGCTGCCGCCACAGCTGGTCGCAAGCACCGTCCTGTCGTTCGCGAAAAATTTCTGGGCCAATGCGGACGCCTCCTGGCGGATGAAGCTCGCCGAGGCTCGTCACCTCACAGTCAAGGGCGGTTTTGCCGCGCTCGCGGCCGCCGGTCATCGCGCCCTGCCCGACGACCTCGCCATTCGTCTCGCCGACCGTTTCACCACCTATCGCGAGGAGGAGATGTTCGTCTTCCCCGGCGCGCATGACGCCATCGACAGGCTCAAGGCGCTCGGCATCAAGCTCGCGCTGGTGACCAACGGCGCCGCCGACACCCAGCGCGCCAAGGTGGAGCGCTTCGAGCTGGCGCATCGCTTCCACCACATCCAGATCGAGGGCGAGCACGGTTTCGGCAAGCCCGAGGAGCGTGCCTATCTGCACGCGATGGACGCGCTCGGCGTCACCGCCGAGGATACCTGGATGATCGGCGACAATCTGGAATGGGAAGTCGTGACGCCGCAGCGTCTCGGCATCTACTCGATCTGGATCGACGTGCATGGCGACGGCCTGCCCGAAGGCTCGATCGTCAAGCCCGACCGCATCATCCGCTCGCTGACAGAACTGGTGCCGTGCTGACTGCAATCGGGGTGCGCAAACAAAAACATCGAAAACAACCCCATGCACAGTAGACGGCCGCAGCAGAATCAAGGACTTGCGGTAAACGCGAACTGCGGATCTGACAAAATCGTTTGCTCCGTCGGGCAAAACAGGCGCATGGTGTCATGGTCGCGACGCACGGGACGGAAGAGCCCTTGCTCCATCCATCGAACAGGCGCCACTGCCTCTCGTGATGGGATCGCTCCGGCCTAAAGCTCTCTGATCGACGTTTCAGCAGCACGGCCGGCGGATGCGCGCTACCGCAACACATAAATTGACCGAGTAGCCCGTGATCGGCATGTCATGCCGGTTTGCTAGCTTCTCCGTCAATCAACCCGAAAGGACCATCCATGGAACTAAAAGCCGGCGATATCGTCATGCTGAAATCCGGCGGGCAGCCGCTCACCGTCGCGGACGTGAAGGGCGACGACGTGATCTGTCTCTGGATGGGCGCGGAAGGCGATCTGTTTCGCGAGACGCTGCCGCTCGCGGTGCTCGATCGACTGGAAGAGCTCGACGACGAAGACGAGGATGACGACGAAGACGAGGAGTAAGCGCGGCTAGACCGCGTCCTCGTAGGTCGGAGTGCTCGGCTCCGGCGCGCGTGATGTCCGCTTTTCCGCCAAAAAGGCGCGATAGCGGACATCGCTGCATGGCAGAACGGCCGACGAGACGTCATCCGGATTCATCCTCTTGTCAGCATCCGTTACCTTGCTGACGGGATTCCTCGGCGGATACTTTCAGGATCATCGTGTTTCGCGTAAGGGGTGCAGCCGGCACCGTCACGATGATTTTCCATTTGTCCCGTCGGCCGTAAGCCGAGATCAGCTTGTGTAAGCCTGAGGGCCCGCGCCGATATTCAGCGACCGGCTACACGGTTCGATGGCTTCTTCGTATTGGCGGAGCTGCAGGTGCGCAACACAGAGGAGCCGCACCGTGATATTCTTCTGCAAGATGGCTAGATCTGTCCGATCGCCGTCGAACCGGTCGGACCATACGTCGTGCGCAGTCTGAAGATCAGTCAGCGATACGCTGATCCGCACCTGATCTCCGCTGCGCTTCACCGCGCCGCGCACCGCCCAGCGGGTGCCGATATCCGTTCCAAGCTGCTTCAGATCAATCGACTTATTCTTGTAGGTGCGGGCGGCCTCGCGTCCGATGACGAAAGTGGCGGGCGCTCGCGCAAGATCGGTCGTCAAATCTGTCGTGATGGCATCGGCAAGGTGATCCTGCTCTGGATCATTGGTGAGGTTGGCGAAGGGCAACACGATGAGAGAGAGACGATGCGCGATCTCGGGCCTGACTATCGGCTGTCCGTGAAGCTCTCGAGCTTCCTGAACCGCGTCGGTACGGAGCGTCTTCCAGACATTCCAATAACCGACAAGGCCGCCGGCAATTGCACCGATGGCAGCCACAGACGCCAGCGTCCCGCCGACGAACTTCAGAGGGCCTCTGATGTGACGCACCCAGTTCTTGGACCGCCATTTGAAAGCTACTTTTTCGGAGAACTCCGGGACCAAAACCGCTGCCTCCGCGGCTGCGCGCGCAAGATTCGACGGTTCTGCGAGGGCGCCTGATGTCACCGCAGTTTCGGGACATCGCTCGTCATCGTGGACAGCGCCCACGAAACGAAAGCCCTTTCGTGGAAATGTCTTGATAAGACGTTGTTGCACGCCTGAGTCGCCGATCGCGCGTCGGACCGCGTTCAATCGGGTCGTAAGCGCCGCATCGGACACGATCCGACCGTTCCAAATCGCGTTTATGAGATCATCCTTGCTGACGACGCGATCCCTGCTGCGGATCAAATAGCCGAGCAGATCAAGTACCTGTGGCGTCGTAGGCACGGCATCGGCCCCGCGCCGCAACTCGCGCCGGTCGGTATCCAGCATACAGTCCTCGAAGAAATAGCGCATGGCACCATTCCCCAGGCTTGCCCTCTACTGCCGAGAGCGCCGCGATTGTCCGGCGAGGATAGGCCTTCGAACGGAAAAATGTAAGCCGAATATCAAGTGTGCCTTGCCCAGCGTCGCGGGATCGGCCGACGTCAGCCGCACGGAAACGCCCCCGCACCGGCTGGACGCAAAGAATAAGCCGCCGGTAAGAAAAATGTAAGCCCCTCGTCAAGCGTGCCGGACCAAGCATTGGCACCTTAGCCCTCGGTGAGAAGCAAGCCAAAGGAGATTGCGATGAGCGCGATCTATGGCGCCGCGGGGATGCGACGGCCCTTCGGATCAACGCAGCGCGTTGTCAGCCTGGTCCGGCAATTCTTGAGCGCATGGCGGGAGCGCCGCAGACGCCAGAGTGCACAAGCGACCCTGTGCGGCCTCAGCGACAGGGAGCTCATGGACATCGGCACGACGCGTGGCGAGATCGACTACATCGCCTCGCACCGAAACATCGCGGGGCCGAATCGTTCGACAGACCGGGACAGCGGCGTCATTGCCCTGCTGCTCTGTGGCGCGCTTATCCTCGCTTTCGCAAGCGAGGCCAAGGCTCAATGCACCGCGCAGGACGTTCTGCGGAATCACCTGAACTTCAAGACCGCTCCTCCGGTGCCGAGATCGCAGACTCCCGTCAGTTCGGCCGCCGATGTTCGGCTGTGGAAGACGATTGCGATAGGGACGTTCAGGGACATGCGCGCCCTTCGCAAGGCGATGAGTGCAATGGGCTGCGACGTCGGAAGCGCCGCTGCTGAAGTCCTTGCGCGGCCGGCTTTTACTCTGAGTGGCAAGAAAACGGACGTGGAGCTCGTCCCTGTCTCGGCCGCTGAGCTCGGCTTCGAGGGCGAGACAGCATCGTTGACCGAAATCTATGCGCGCGCGCAACGGCTGGGTTTCGGACTTGCGCCCGCAGAAATCGCTCCGCAGCTGAGACTTCAGTACTTGGACCAGCCAATCGGTGAGTTTCTCATCATCGGGATGGAGCCGATCAGGACATGGGCGGGTGAACCGGTCATCCTGACGGTGGCCAATGGTGGAGCAGGCCTCATTCTCATCGGCCAGGGCACCCGCGAGAACGCGGAAATTCCAGTGAACTCCACCATTGTATTCGTGCGGCCAAGTACACCCGCCCCGGCGGAGACCGCGGCATTCAAGTAGCTCGGGTGATGCGTAAGTCCGCTTTAGGCCGAGAAGCGGCATTTATGGGTACTCGCCCTGGTCGCGTCGAGCCACGTTGAGAGTTTCAGCTTGGCGCTGTCGAAAGGATTGTCCGGCCTGCTCCTGCGGCTAGAGCTTGCGAGGCCAAGTTGGGTCCGGGCTTCCGGTTCAAACCATCCGGAACGTCAATCCAACGGAACGTTCAAGCTGGTACCTTTGGTGATGATGCCGCCACGGTTGCCAATCTCAATCGAACCATAGCGCTGTTTGAAACAATCGGGCAGCGGCCGGTCGCCTTCCATGCTGAGCCAAAGGCGCAACAGATGACGCTTCTGGCCTGCATCGGGCCAATCATGGAATCCGGTCCGGTCATGCAGCAAGGCATGATTGTAAACGAACTGCATGTCGCCCGGCTGAAGCCGCATGCCGAAATGCAGAGTGGGATCATTTGCGAGCGTGTCGAAGAGATCGAGCGCCTCGACGTGAGCCGGCGTCAGTCTCGGCGCATCGGGAAAGCGCTGCGCACTATCGATATACTGGCGCTGATAGAACCCGGTCAGGAACCCCGCATGCCAATTCAGCACGGGGATTTCAAGATATGGCTTTTCGTTCTCCGGCACCTCGCCTCGCCGGTCTGTCGCGATCGGATCAAACAAGAGGGCGGCAAGGTCGGGACGCCTGTCAAACATCTCGTTGTAGATTGTCGCCGTACTGACCAGGAGAGAATCCCCTCCCTCCATCGCCTCGCGAATGCATAACAATCCAACCACGTCGGAGGAATCCGTGTGGAATGTCTGCCGTTCCGACGTTTGATAAATGCGGGTGTTCGGATCCTTCGCATCGGCGCCGGTGTCACGGACGTGACCGAGAATGTGCCCTGCTGCATTCTGGGACCGCGCCGATCCAAGATGCGCGCCCACTCCGCAAAAGATCGTAGCGGCAAACTCCTGGCTATATTTTGCCACCGGCAGGCCGCGTATAACTTCGAAGCCCACCCCAGTCAGGAGCGTTGTCTTAAGCTCTTCCAGATGCGCGCCGAAGCGGGGAAGCGGAAAGCTGTCCTTCGTGATCTCGGCGATTCTTTTGTTTTTGCCAAGATACGTTTCAGCCGCGCCCTCAAGTTCCGCGATCTCGCCGGCCGCAAGCGATATCAACCATCGATCGTGATTGGCTTTCATCTCAGCGCCCCGCCAGGCAGACGGGATATCGACCTTCCCTGGAGGGCGATGGATCCCGCCGGGCACTGAGACCACATTCATAGTGTTGGCTCCTGAAAGATCGGACGTCAGACATGCGGGCGGACGGTCGACGATATTGTGCCGACCACTTGTTTGCAACTTGGCTGAAGCGCCGCCGTGAGCCGAGCGCATTGTCACCGTGACGAGATCCGTTCCAGGCAGTCGCGTGTTAGGTGAGCCGCTTCCGCCAAAATGATTACAACGCGGCCGCTCGTTCGACCGATCAAAGCTCGGGAAAAAATGGAAACAGCCGGAACGTTCGAGAAGCTGATTGAGTTGAAAGTCATGCGCCTTGCGCTTCGGTCAAGGCCGCACCGAGCGGCCCGATCAAGCTCCTGGAAGAGGCGAAAACTACTCTCCGGCGTGCCTTCTGCAGCACGGCCGCGCGAGGACCGCGATGTACACGACGGCGATATACGATGAGCTGAGGCAGATCGAGCGCGATGTGGTCGAAGGAGAACGCCGGCTCGCCGAGCAAGAGGCGCTGATCATTGAAATGAAGCGCCAGAACGAGGACACAGCCAAAGCGGAAGGCGAACTCGAACGGATGCGGATGGAGCAGCGACGTCGCGATCAGGATCGGCAACGTCTGCTCTCACGGCTGCAACCCTGAAACAATTCCGCTCAATGAAGCTGATCCGCCGAAGGCGTCGCGTTTCTGAGACGCGAGACCAAGCCAGGTGCGCTCACCGAGAGGTTCGGTTGTGGGAAGTCTCGCGCCAGAATCGGAGCCCGCCAAGCAAAGCGAACTTGACCTGCGAGAGTCCGCCAGGGGTTTACGCCCTTCGTATCGCCGGATCGATGTCCGAAGGCCGGTAAGCCATCGAATTGCCAAGCACGCAAACGAGAGAGTCCCACCTTCTTCGTTGTTCCATGTAGGATTCGCACGAATGCGGAAGGTCGTCGGTTACACTGATGCCAGCTTGCCGCAGCCGCCGTCGCGCATTGTCGAACCGGACCCGCCAGACTTGCCGATCTCCGTCGTCGGCTTCATCCGATGCTTTCTCATGCAGGAAAACATTGTTGAGAGTCGAAAGGAGCAGCAGCGCGGAGGACCATAGTTGGGTGACTGCGCCGGATTGCTTGAGCCAATCGGCGTCTTTCGGCAATGCACTTCTGATCAGCGAGACTGCATCGAGGACGATGAGTGACGACCGCGAGACGGAGTAGAACGGTTCAGGGAAGCGGAAGTAGAACAGGACGGGATAGAAGTGGTGAGCTTCTTTGGTGTCTGTAACCTCTGCGGCCAACTCGGACAAATTGTTGTAACCCGCACTCAGCTGGTTATTTGCGAACAGATGCCCGAGCAGATCCGCGGCATCGCCGGTCTCGCCGCAAAGCGCGTGAATCTTTAGGCAAAGCGTGTTCCTGCTCCTGAGCGCGCCGTAGATCTGCATCAGGTAGGTGATCGTGAGCGATATGACTGACGTCCCGATCACCGAATTCAGAACAAACAACAGCTTCGCTCCGGCACTCTGCGGACCAAAGTTGCTGCCGCCTACGATCGACAGGCTGCTTCCGGCGACATAAAGCGCGGTCACGAAGTCAGTTGGGGTCTCCTGGTTGCTGCTGGTAATGCTAGTCCCGAGCTGAGGGTGCACAATCAGTGCAGCCCCGAGCGCGAGCAGAATAGACCAGGTGAACAGCAAGGCGACCAGGATCAACGGGCCGCAGAATGAAAGCAGGTGGCTGCCATTGCCGGGCGAGGAAGCCCGGCGCAGTGCAAGCCAAACCAGTCTGGCCAGGCGGTCGCTGATAATTCCGGTGCCGGCGCGTGCGTAGAGAACCGTGAGGAATACGTCGGCAAGGATCAGTGCCATCAGCAGCGCGCCGGCTAAAGGCTCAAGCCAGTAGGCCATCATTCCTCCTCGCCCTGCGGCGTTTCCGGAGCCTTGCGCTTACTGCCGGTTCGGGTCGCGGCTTGACCCGACGGTGTTCGCGTCGCCGGGCATGAACTTGAACAGCGTGAAGTTCTTGTCGGTCCACGCCATGTGGAACCAGGGCGAATCCTGGATATGCGACGCGGTGACATAGATTGCGCCATCAGGACCTTGCGAGAAGGTGTCCGGCCAGCGCAGGCGCGAATCCGTCAACAGCTGTCGCACGGTCCCATCGCTGGGGTTGACGACCTTGACGGCATTGTTGGCGATCGAGCTCAGATAGATTTCGCCATGTTCGCCGGTCCAGAGCCCATCGACGGGCTCCGTCGTTGCCACTGTTTCCGGGCGAGCGTGAGCCGCCGCGTCCACACTCTGGATACTGGACGTGGCGATCCGGTAGAGCGTCTTTCCGGTCAGGGCCTGCCAATAGAGGGTGTTGCCGTCTTTCGAGAGCGCCAGACTATCGGCATTGAACAAGGGCTGCCGTCCGTCCGGCCGCCGCAAGGGCTGGCCATCTGTCATCACGGTGACGCTCGGATCGAATTGGGTGGAAGGATCGTCGCTCAGCACACGCCAAGCCTGCCCGGACTCGATGTTGAGGACAACCAGGCCGCCGGGCGAACCGGAATCGGTCAGATACGCGAATTTTCCGTCGGGAGCGATACGGATGTCGTTGAGATAGCTGGCCGGACCAGCGACGTCCGCCGCGATCGGAAAGGTCCGCTTCACAGTGTTCGATTTCAGATCGACCTCGACGATCTTGGGTCCACCCTTCACCGTCTTCTCGGCATTGGGAGCCGCGGGATCGACGACCCAAAGCGAACCGCGCCGGTCCGCAACGACGCTTTGAACGCAGACGAAGTGATCATTGGGCGATACTTCCGACATTCGCGCGTTGCGCCAGCCGTTCCATTCCTCGTTGGGATATGGCTTGGTCGAGCCGTCCGGCATGAGTTCGGCCACCGAGACCGGCGTATCCTCCGTCCAGCGCGGGAAGTTCACGAAGATACGGCCGTCCGGGGCGACCGTGACGCCGGTTACCTGATGCTCAAACGTCACGACCGATTGCAGCCGGCTGTCGCGACTTTCGACAAGAGGCGCGACAAGCCGCTGGGCCTTGGACTTGATATCCTCTGTTGCGGATTGCGCATGAACCGCGGACGAAATGGATAGCACGATTGCTACGCAGGAGCTGAACGCGATTGGACGCATGAGAGGCCCTTTCAAAAAGTTTAGGGCCCAATCCGGCTTTGCTTCGATCGTTCCTCGCGACTCCACATCTGCCAACGCGCGTTTGACGGCTAGTTCCATCAAGCGGTCCAGCGATGATCGTTGCCGAGGTATATGGCAGGGCGAGCGAGACCATCGCCGCCGTCGCGATCACAGTTCAAATCAGCAAATCATGATGCGCAGGTACAATCGCTTGATGCGCGCCGTTGTTGCCGTGATCGTCCGCGTGTCCGTTCAGTGCATGAGGGACGGGCTTGGCGAGGTCCTCCGCTTGACCATGCGGAACGTGCGGATCGAACGGATTGTTGAGCTGTTTCAGCTCAACGACCGCGACGAGAGTAGAAGGAGTTGGTCCGCTATCGAAGCGGAACACCGCTCCTTGCTCGAGGCCGCCGGTCTCCACCGCACCTTTGGCGGGGTGTGCGTCTTCTGATGCACTTGCAGCAGGTTGCGCAGCGTGTTGCGAGTTGCCGCGTCCAGCGTTCCCGCCGGCTGCGACGCTCGGCTCTCCGATATCGGCTGCTTGCGATGCGTTGCCAGAGGTTGAGTGTAACTCGACCTCCGAGTTGCCGTGGTCCACGGTGGTTGGTTCTGTCGTCTTCACTGCCCCCGCAGCGTGCGAAGCCGAAGCGTGATGCTCGCCGCTATCGCCCGTGCCGTTGCCCGGTTTGGACCCAGCTTCAGTCGATTCCGTGCTTGCCGCCTTTGCAGAGCCTGGCTCCGAAGCGTGCTGCGCGTTGCCGTGACCTGTGCTGGCGGCCGTTGCGACGCCCGGATCGGTTTCAGCTGCGTCCGATGCGTTTGCAGCGGTTGAGTGCCCGGACTTGCCGTGTTCCGCGGCACCTGGTTCTGCCGTCTTCGCTGGTCCGTGCGCAGCGTCAGAGGCCGAAGCGTTATGATGATCGGCGCCATGGGCGTTGCCCGGTTCGGAGCCAGCTTCAGTCGATTCGCTGGCCGCCGCCTTTGCAGACCCGGGCTCCCAAGCGTGCTGCGAGCTACCGTGGCCTGCGCTGGCAGCCGCTGCGGCGCCCGGATCGATCTCGGCTGCGTGCGGTGCGTTTGCGGCGGCGGAGTGCCCGGATTTATCATGTTCCGCGCCCTCTGGGTCGGCCTTCTTCGCCGCCCCTCCCGGAGCATCCGAAGCCGAAGCGTGATGCTCGGCGGCATTGCCGACGGCGTGGCCCGGTTTGGAGCCAGCTTCAGTAGATTCGTCGGCTGCCGCCTTTGCAGACCCCGGCTCCGAAGCGTGCTTCGAGTTGCCGTGCCCCGCGTTGGCGGCCGTTGCGACGTCCGGATCGGTCTCAGCTACGTCCGGTGCTTTTGCAGCGTTTGAGTGCCCGGCTTTGCCGTGTTCCGCGCCGTCTGGTTCTGCCTTCTTCGCTGACTCTCCCGGTGCCTCCGGGCCATTATCGTGATGCTCGGCGCCATTGCCGGCGCCGTTGCCCGGTTCGGAGCCATCTTCAGTCGGTGGGTCCGAAGCGTGCTGCGAGTTGCCGTGGCCCGCGTTGTCGGCGGTTACGACGTTGGGTTGGACGATCTCGTTCGGTGCAGTCGACGAAGCGCCGGTGCCTGCGTTGATCGGCCCATTGTTCGATGTCACATTTGGGACTGCCGGGGCCGTCGCGCTATGAGCAAGCTCGATGGATGATCCGTGAGCCGACGCGGCAGACGCAGCATCGCTCTCTTCCATTGCATCCGCCGACGAGTCGGTGGAGCTTCCGAACCTCGTTGACGTTCCCAAGCCGGTCCGGGCCTGCCCGAACTGGAAACCCGAGCCGTTATTGGCCAGAAGGGCCCAGGCTCCAGCCGCCCCGAGCGAGCTCTCGCCCCCCTCGATACTGGTGTGGACATTGTCCTTGCTGGAAACAGCCTCATCGGTTTCGGTCGCCGATATCAGCACTGCTTCGAGCTGCTCCAGGGTGGTCACGACGGCCGCGTCATCTGGCGCGGAGGCGGCATCCGCCTCCGCAATCGATACGATCCCTTCCAGATGGATTTCCAGCAGGCAGCGATCGCCGACATCAAGGACACGATCGGTCGCATTCACATAGACGATCGTTTCGTTGCTTGCGGAGTCGTAGACCCAGGCGAGAGTATGTGGCGGTATAGACTTGCTCGCCGCGGTCATATGCAGCCAAGCGAGCGCTCCGAAAGCCGCAAGATTGATCCTGCTCGACCCAGATGCGAAGTCGAACACGGCGTCGGAAGAGGTCGAGTTGAAATGGTTAGACTCGGAGTCGATCGGGGAGCGATAAACAATTCTTTCAACGTTGCCGCCTAAGCCGCTACCGGCATCGTGAGCAGGGTCCGCGCCAACAGGTGTATGGAGATTGTCACCCGCATCGCCTGCGCCTTTTTGAACCAGAGCGTCTTCTTGAGCGGCATTGTCGTGTCCAGCGGTCACAACGGCGGAAGGCAGGTGGACATCGTGTGAAAGGATACTTGGGGCTGAATGGTCGTCATGATTGGCGGCAGCATGAGTGATCGCAGCCAGCTTTGTAGTCGCACTCGCTTGGGTGACGGCCAGGATGCTGTCGATCGAGGCTTCGCGGAGGTCATGCGCGTGGGCGGCGAGATGAGGGTCCTGCAGTGCGTAGATCAACGCACCGGTGAGGATAGCGAAGTTGCCATACCCTCCGTGCGTCGACATCGCATTGGAAAGAAGCCGCGGGAATTGATGTTCCGGGGCCGGGTCGTCACCGATCTGTATGTCGATTGCGTCTCGCAGTAAGCGCGCAGGAAGATCGGGCGTGCCCGATCCAACAGGAGCGTGGTGTGTCCACGGTTTCGCGCCTCCGGATTGCTCAGCCGCGCGCAGCGCTTCCATTGCAGTCGCCGGGTGCGTGATTTGGATGGCCTTGGCGAACAAGTCTCTCTGGGCTTGCGTGGGCGTCTCGCCGGATTCCCAGACGACGAGGTGCCGGAGAATCCCTTTCTTCCAGGGCTCGTACGCGGCGTGCTCGTCGGCGTGGCCGACGCCGTTGTCATCCGGGAAGATGTCGCTCGCTTCCGACGCCTTGAGTTCGTCCGCAATTGCCAGCGCCAGAAACGCCAGGGAGAGCGCGGCCAGGCCGGAGGGGCGTTGCAGCAATGCGATGGTCGCGAGCACGGTCCTGTTGGTGATCTCAAGCTTCTGGAAGATATTGTACAGGTGGACTTTGACCGTCCCGTCGGAAACCTTGAGCTGACGCGCGATCTCCTTGTTCGACAGTCCTTCCGCCACGAGTCGTGCGATTTGACGTTCCCGTTGCGTCAGCAACTCCAGCATCTTTTCGACTTTGTCGTCGCCCTTCGCTTCCTTGCCGGTTGCCGAGAGATCGGACTGTTCCAGTGCCACACCGCTCTTCGTCATCAGCCGCAGTGATCGCAGCATCGTGGCGGGAGAGGCATACTTCGAAATTGCGCTGCAGGCGCCGGCTGCGACGGCGGAAGTCAGATCGTGGTCGGTGTCGGACTCGGTAAAGAACACCAGCCGCGTGGAGAGCTTCTCAGACTTCACAATCGCGAGGATCTCGGAGACCGTCAGATCCGGCACCTTGTCGGCAAGAAGCGCGCCATCAGGTGTCAGCTTCCGAATTGCTTCGAGGCAGCTCGTCCGATCGCTGGACGTTGCGACAACCTCGAAGTCCGGCTGCGTCCCGAGGACCGACCTCAGTCCCTGCAAAACAATCGGCTGTGGATCAACGAGCAAAAGCCGGATGGGCTTGAGTATCCCCTGCCTGGCGGACGCGTCCAACATCGATCTTGCCCTCGGCCCGGTCCTCTATGTCCTTCGGCATATGGCCGTGGCCGGGTGGGATATTAAAATCATAGGAGGCTTGGTGGTTCCCCAGCCTGAACCAGATTTGGACGCATGTGAGTGAAAAATATGTCCTTTGACCCCATGGCCGTTGCGGTCGACTGGCTTGATGCGTATCGCGCGGGCGATATCGATGCGATTTTGGAGCTCCATGCTGAAGATGCCGTTGTGCACTGCGGCTGCGGCGGCGGCCAAACCATCATCGGCCACGAAGCACTTCGTGCCTATTGGGTCGATCACCTCCGGAAATATCCGGCAGGCACGTTGGATGATCTCAATCCCTGGCGCAACAACGGCACCCTTATCTCTTACCTCACCAGTGCGGGCGTGATGAGTGCACTTTTGGCGTTTGACGCCGCCGGCAGGATCAAGGAACTGGACTGCAGTCCCTCACGCTAGACCTGAGGCGTGATTCAAACCGGCAGCGAGGCACGTGCCACATCCGATTTGATTAGATGAGCTGCCTGGCCGCCGCCGAGATCATCACCAGCCCGCCGGTGATGACCGCGACGTCGAGGATCGCGGTGTGGATGTGCACCGGCATCCGCTCGACGAAGGCTTTTGCGAGGAACGCGCCGGGAATGGCAATCGCGCCGATCAGAAGCGCAAAGGCGAGCACCTGCGCGGTGACGGCACCGGCGAGGCCGAACACCGAGATCTTGATGAGGCCGGTGCCGAGCGAGATCATGGCATCGGTCGCGATGACGGCGGCGCCTTCGAGGCCCACGGCCATCAGCAGCGACAGCAGGATCACGCCGGAGCCGGAGGTGCCGCCGACCAGCACGCCATAACCGACCGAGCCGGCCGCAAGCCCAGTGTCGCCGATCTTGACCTGGCGGCGGCGGAGCACACGGCGCAGCGGCACGCTCAGAATCAGCATGGAGCCGATCACCAGCGCCGCGCCCGCATTGGTCAGCCGCGTATAGCCGTAGGCGCCGAGCGCCGTCGTCAGTGCCGCACAGGCCAACACGATCAGCGCGCGGCGGCGATCGGCATAGCGGAGATAGGCAAGCGCGCGACTGGAATTGGTGAAGATCGCGGAGATCGCGATGATCGGCACCACCGGCTCGGCGCCGACGAGAGGGACCAGCACCAGCGGCATCAAGGCGCCGGTGCCGTAGCCGGCGAGACCACCGATGATCGAAGCAAACAACGCCATCAATGCGACCAGCAGCAGCTGAAAGATCGAGATGTCGGCGAAGCCTGAGACGATGGTCACGTTCTCTCATCGCGGCTGATGCGTGCCGCAGCTTGATCGGCGATGGAAGCGAGTGCGGCTTCCTCTAGGGGAAAATCCGCCGCAAGCCAAGCGTCCTCGGCGAGCGTCAAGACATGTCCGAGCGAGGGTCCTTCCGCCATGCCGCGCGCGATGAAGTCGGCGGCGCGAAGCGGAAATTTCGGCGCAGTCCAGCGCTGCGGCAGCTCGGCGAGCGCTCGCCATCGCGACGAGCCGACGTCACGACCGGCTCGCGCCCAGCCCAGCAACACGCGATCGTGATAGCGCTCCGCGCCGAGCCGGTAGAGCAGCCGCCGCGCATCGGCTTCACCCTTGGTGGCCAAACGCCACCAGCGGTGCCCCATCGAATCCAGCGCCTTGGTTTCCGCATTGGAGAGCCTCAACCGCGTGGCGACGCGCTTGGCGTCTTCGGTCACCGCGACCGTCAGTGCGGCGAGCCGGCGCGTGCTGCTCGCGGCAAGGCCAAGCTCGCGCTCGATCGCGATCATCGCCGAGAGGGGTCCGGTGTAGACGACGCCGCCGGTCAGCGCCTGCAGCAATCCGCCGTCCGCCATTGCGAGCGCGGCGGCAGAGGCGCGCTGAGCGACCAGCAGCTTCAGCATCTCCATGCGCAGCCGTTCGGCTGACAGGCTCGCTATGCCCGCGCGTCCCCGGATGCAGGCGACATAGCCGTTGCGGTCGGGATCGCCGGCACCAAAGGCGGCGTGGATGCGGAAGAAGCGCAGGATGCGCAGGAAATCCTCGGCGATGCGCTGGTCGGGATCACCGATGAAGCGCACGCGCCGCGCGGCCGCATCCGCGATGCCTCCGACGTAATCGTGGACGACACCATCAGCATCGACCGAAAGCCCGTTCATCGTGAAGTCGCGACGTTCGGCGTCCTTCACCCAGTCGCGGCCGAACGCGACCTTGGCCTTGCGGCCGAAGGTCTCGGTATCCTCGCGCAGCGTCGTGACTTCGTACGGCTGGCTGTCGATGACGAGCGTGACGGTGCCGTGGTCGATGCCGGTCGGCACGGCCTTGATGCCGGCGCTCTTGGCGCGCCGCATCACCTCGTGCGGGAGCGCCGTGGTCGCGATGTCGATGTCACCGGGCACGAGGCCGAGCAGCGCGTTGCGCACGGCGCCGCCGACGACCCGCGCCTCCTCGCCATCCGCGTTGAGCAATTGCAGGACGCGCGCGGTCCCGCCCGCAATCAGCCAGGGCGCATCGGCGAGCATGGGCACCGCGCTCATCGGCCAGCCCTATCTTTCCACGCCCGGCACGAGCTTGCCGTTCTCGACATGGGCGGGGACATAGGTCGAATCCGGCGCAGCGCCGGAGAAATGCGCAAAGCCGATCAGCCCCGCGATCACCAGCACGAGCGCCGCCAGCATGAGGCGCGCGACGATCGTGATCGGCCAGGACGATTGCACGAACAGGCCGGAACGCGTCGCGGCCAGGAACAGCGCATAGACGGCAAAGGGAACGAGGAAGATTCCGATCTCGGTCAGGATCGGCCGGATCATGAGGAATAGATCCGCTCATAGAGCACACGGAGCATGCCGGCCGTCGCGCCCCAGATGTAGCGTTCGGCAAACGGCATCGCGTAGTAGGACCGCTCCATGCCGCGGAATTCCTTACTGTGCACCTGGTGGTTGGCCGGGTTCATCAGGAACGATAGCGGCACTTCGAACGCATCATCAACCTCGGAATGATTGATCGTCAGCTCAAAACCCGGGCGCACCCTGGCAACCGTCGGCAGGATGCGGAAGCCGAAGCCCGTGCCGTAGAGATCGAGATACCCGATCGGCTCGACGAAGTCTCTGGACAGCCCGACCTCCTCCTCGGCCTCGCGCAGCGCCGCATCGAGCGGCGAGCGGTCAATCGCGTCGATCTTGCCGCCGGGAAAAGCGATCTGGCCGGCATGGTCGTTCAGATGCGCCGAGCGCTGCGTCAGGAGGATGGTCGGCTCTGGATGATCGACCACCGCGATCAGGACCGCTGCCGGCCGCACCGGCTGCTCGCGCGCGATGATCTCGAGCATCTTGTCGGTACCGGGATCGCCCGAGGCCGGAATGATGTTGGGATCGTAGAGGCCGGGCGGAACGTCGAAGCCGAGCCGCGCCGTGGAGCGGGCGAAGAAATCGGCCGCACCGATCACGGCGGGATCGTTCCTGGAGATAGGCTTGTTCAAAGCGCGGCCCTCACCTGCTCCGCATCGGCCATGGCGAAGAACTCGCCGGCCGACTCGACACCGAACATCGGCTGGCCATCCACCATCCGCTCCTCACCCATGTCAACCAGATCGTAATAGAGCGCGCGGGTGACCTTGGCCCAGAGTTCGTCGCGGACATGCAGATAGGGCGTCAGCCCGCCGTCCTTGGCCTGTTCGAAGCGCAGCCGGTGCGCGGCATCGCAGGTGACCCAGTCGTCGACATTGGTGCGGAAGCGGAGCACGCGACGGTTGTCCTCGCCGTCCTTCTGCATCTCGACCGCCATGAACGGCGCGTCGTCGACGCGAATGCCGACCTTCTCCACCGGCGTGACGAGGAAATGCTTGTCGCCTTCACGCTTGAGGATGGTCGAGAACAGGCGGACCAAAGCATGACGGCCGATTGGCGTCCCCAAATAGAACCAAGTACCATCGGATGCGATTCGCATGTCTAGATCGCCGCAAAACGGCGGATTCCACAAATGCACCGGAGGCAGGCCCTTTTTGGCGCCTTCGGCATCGGCAGCAGTTTTGGCAGCGGCAGTCAGCCCCTCAAGACCACGATCGGCGCTCTGCCCTTGGTTCGCCATGGTTTGCCCTGACTTTGTCATTTGGCACGATCGGTCATTTGGCACGATTGGTGCAGGTTTACGTTGTATCCGGGTGCTCGGTTCCACCCCGCATTCGTCCGGTGTGGAGGTCGCCACTTCGTGATGCCCTACATATCCCTAAGCCGATAAGGTGGGGATAGGTTAATTCAACGAATACATGGCCTTCCTGCAAGTCTAGCATAGGGCCCACGTCTTGAGTTGAGGACGTGACGACATGACGACGCAAGCGAGCCGCATGGCAGGCTGAAGGAGCTAACGGATGGCGGAGAGTGTCGAGAAGCTCGAAGACGGAGTAGTCCGTTCAGCCGAGCAGGTGTCGAGCCAGATTCGCGCGGCAAAGGATGCGATCGCGTCCGTCATCTTCGGCCAGGACCGCGTGATCGAGAACACGCTGGTCACCATCCTTTCCGGCGGCCACGCGCTGTTGATCGGCGTCCCCGGCCTCGCCAAGACCAAGCTGGTCGAGACGCTCGGCATCACGCTCGGCCTCGATGCCAAGCGCATCCAGTTCACGCCCGACCTGATGCCGTCGGACATTCTCGGTGCCGAAGTGCTCGACGAGAGCACCTCCGGCAAGCGTGCCTTCCGCTTCATCTCCGGCCCCGTGTTCGCGCAACTGCTGATGGCCGACGAGATCAACCGCGCCAGCCCGCGCACGCAATCCGCGCTGCTGCAGGCGATGCAGGAGCAGCACATCACCGTTGCCGGCGCGCGTCATGATCTGCCGAAGCCGTTCCACGTGCTCGCCACGCAAAACCCGCTGGAGCAGGAAGGCACCTATCCGCTGCCCGAAGCCCAGCTCGACCGTTTCCTGATGGAGATCGACGTCGACTATCCCGACCGCGACGCCGAGCGCCGCATCCTGTTCGAAACCACCGGCGCCGACGAGACGCTGGCGAAGGGCGCGATGACACCTGACGCACTCATCACCGCGCAGCGACTGATCCGGCGGCTGCCGGTCGGCGATTCCGTGGTCGAGGCGATCCTGTCGCTGGTGCGCTCGGCCCGTCCGGGTCCGGACGGCGGCGACACCAGCAAGTTCATCGCCTGGGGACCGGGCCCGCGCGCCAGCCAATCGCTGATGCTCGCGGTGCGCGCACGCGCGCTGATCGACGGCCGCCTCGCACCCTCGATCGACGACGTGCTCGACCTCGCCGAGCCCGTGCTGAAGCACCGCATGGCGCTGACATTCCAGGCGCGCGCTGAAGGCCGCACGATTCCGGACGTGATCCGGCAACTGAAAACACGGATCGGTTGATGGCGGCGGAGAACGGGCACGCAGCAAAGGAGGTCATCGCGATCCGACGTGCCGATGGCGAAAGCCGCACGCTCGCAGCTTCCTTGCCGCGCCTGGTGCTCGAGGCCCGCCGCATCGCCGCCAACGTCATCCACGGTTTGCACGGCCGCCGTCGCGCCGGCTCCGGCGAAAATTTCTGGCAATACCGCCGCTTCGTCTCCGGCGAGCCGTCGCAGAACGTCGACTGGCGGCGTTCGGCGCGCGACGATCTTCTCTATGTCCGCGAGCTCGAATGGGAAGCCTCGCACACGGTCTGGATCTGGCCCGACCGCTCGCCCTCGATGGCGTTCGCTTCAAAACAGGCGCGCGAATCCAAGCTCGAGCGGACGCTGATCGTCGCCTTCGCGCTGGCCGAGCTGCTGGTTTCCGGCGGCGAACGCGTCGGCATTCCCGGGCTGATGGCACCGACCGCGAGCCGCAGCGTCATCGACAAGATGGCGCAGGCGATGCTGCATGACGATGCCGACCGCTTGAGCCTGCCGCCGTCCTTCGTGCCCGCGGCGCTGGCCGAGACGATCGTGCTGTCGGACTTCTGGTCGCCGATCTCCGAGATCAGGACCACGCTCGCCGGCTTGTCCGGCTCCGGTGCGCATGGCACGCTGGTGCAGGTGGTCGATCCCGCCGAGGAATCCTTCCCGTATTCCGGCCGCGTCGAGTTCGTCGAGCCCGAAGGGTTCGGCGTGATCACCGCCGGCCGCGCCGAGAGCTGGGCGCAGGATTACACCGCACGACTCGCGCTGCACCGCGACCAGATCCGCGCCGAGACCAACAAGCTGGACTGGCTGTTCACGACCCACGCCACCGACCGCTCGGCCGCGGAGCTCTTGCTGTTCCTGCATGCCGGCATGCAGGTGAGCAAGTCGGGCGCGCGTACCACCACGATCAAGGCGGGGCCGGCAGCATGATGGGACTGCCGCTCGCGTTCACCGAACCGCTGCTCCTGATCGGCCTTGTCAGCCTGCCGGTGCTGTGGTGGCTGTTGCGCGTGATGCCGCCGCGGCCGCGCCGCATCGAGTTTCCGCCGACGCGCCTGCTGTTCGACATCGCACCCCGCGAAGAGACCCCGTCGCGGACGCCGTGGTGGCTGACCGCATTGCGGCTGCTGGCTGCGGCGCTGGTTATTTTCGCCGCCGCCGGCCCGATCTGGAATCCGCAAACAGGCGCGGCCGCCAGCAAGGCGCCGCTGATGATCATGTTCGACGACGGGTGGAGCGCGGCCTCGAACTGGGACATCCGGATCAGGGCCGCCGACGAGTTGATCGCGAGTGCCGAGAACGACCGCCGTGCGATTGCGCTGGTGCCGCTGTCCGAGCCGAACCGCGATATCACATTGATGCCGGCGGGCGCCGCGCGCGTCGCGCTGCGGCAGCTGACGCCGAAGCCCTATTCGATCGAGCGCGTCGAGACCCTGACCGCCATCGATCGCTTCCTGAAGGCGACCGGTGACTGCGAGATCGCCTGGCTCTCCGACAGCGTCGATACCGGTCGCGGCGAGGAGTTCGTTGCTGGCCTCGGCAAGACCGTCGGCGACCGCAGCCTGACCGTATTCGAAGGCGGCACCTCGTCGCCGCTGGCCCTGGTCGCGGCAGAGAATGCCGCAGCCAGGATGACGGTGAAGGTGCTGCGCACCGACAGCGGCATCGCCATCGGCACCGTGCGCGCGCTGGACCAGAAGGCCTCGCCGATCGGTGAAGCGCGTTATTCGTTCGGCCCGCAGGACAAGGAAACCGAAGCTTCGTTCGATCTGCCGGTCGAGCTGCGCAACGACATCACGCGGCTGGAAATTGCCGGTGAGCGCTCCGCCGGCGCAGTGCAGCTGCTAGACAAGCGCTGGCGCCGCCGCGCCATCGGCATCGTCTCGGGCTCCACCAGCGAGACCGCGCAGCCGCTGCTGGCGCCGACCTTCTATCTCACCCGCGCGCTGGCGCCGTTCGCCGACGTGCGGCTCGCCGACAAGGGCTCGCCGCAGCAGGGCATCACGCAGTTCCTCGACCAGAAGCTGCCGATGATCATCCTTGCCGATGTCGGCACCATCGCCCCCGAGATCCGCGAGCGTCTCAATGGCTGGATCGACCAAGGCGGCGTGCTGGTGCGGTTTGCCGGTCCGCGGCTGGCGCAAGCCGAGGACGATCTCGTTCCGGTCAAGCTGCGCAAGGGCGGCCGGACGCTCGGCGGCAGCCTGACCTGGGAAAAGCCGCAACATCTGGCCTCCTTTGCCGCCGACGGTCCGTTTGCCGGCGTCGTGGTCCCCAAGGACGTCACCATCAGCCGCCAGGTGCTGGCCGAGCCCGACGCCGTGCTCGCCACCAAGAGCTGGGCCTCGCTGGAAGACGGCACGCCGCTGGTAACAGGAGAGCATCGCGGCAAGGGCGTCGTCAGCCTGTTCCACGTCAGCGCCGACATGCGCTGGTCGGATCTGCCCATGTCGGGCACCTTCGTCGAAATCCTGCGGCGCGTCGTCGACATGTCCGGCTATACCGCCAAGCCAGGCGCAGGCGTTGCCACTGAAGGGACCGCCGAGACGGTGGCGCCGTTGCACATCCTCGACGGCTTCGGCGCTTTCGGTCCGCCGCCGGCCGCCGCAAAGCCGCTGCCCGCGGATTATCGCGACCGCGCCACACCCGATCATCCGCCGGGCTTCTATGGTCCGGCAGAAGGACCGCTCGCCGTGAACACGCTTGCCAGCGCCGACCGTATCGCAGCCCTGAACACCGCGAGCCTGCGCGCCCGGCACGCCACCTACACCAATGCCGAGCCGCAGGACTTGCGCGGCTGGCTGCTGTCGACGGCGCTCGCGCTATTCCTGATCGACGCCATCATCGTCGCGGTGCTCGGCGGCGGACTTGCCGCGCTGCTGCGCCGCCGCGCCGCGCCTGCGATGATCGTCTTCGGACTGGTGCTCGCAGGCCTCGCCTCGTTCGCGCCGACGCCGTCGCACGCGGACAGCGCGTCCGACGAGTTCGCGATGAAGGCGGTGTCGCAGACCCGCCTCGCCTATGTCGTGACCGGCAATGCCGACGTCGATTCCATCGTCAGGGCCGGGCTGTCAGGACTGACGCTGTTCCTGGCGCAGCGCACCGCGCTCGAGGCCGGCGATCCCGTCGGCATCGATCCGGCGCGCGACGAGCTCGCCTTCTTCCCGCTGATCTACTGGCCGATCGTGCCGGGCGCGCCCAAGCCGTCGCGGGACGCGATCAACAAGATCGACGCCTATATGAAGCAGGGCGGCACCGTGCTGTTCGACACCCGCGACGCGGTCGAAGCGCCGCCCGGCGCGAACGGCGCGGCACAGACCCCCGCCATGCAGACGCTCCGCGAGATCCTGTCCTCGCTCGATGTGCCCGAGCTGGAGCCGGTGCCGCGCGAGCACGTGTTGACCAAGACATTCTTTCTCTTGCGCGACTTCCCCGGCCGCTTCACAACCGGCCAGACCTGGGTCGAGACCTTGCCGCGCGAAGACGACGAGGACAGCGCGCAGCGGCCGGCGCGCGGCGGCGACGGCGTCTCGCCGATCATCATCACCTCGAACGACCTTGCCGGCGCCTGGGCCGTGCGGCCCGACGGCCAGGCCATGCTGCCGGTGACCGGCGGCGACCCCCGCCAGCGCGAATTCGCCTACCGCGCCGGCGCCAACATCGTGATGTACACGCTGACCGGCAACTACAAGGCCGACCAGGTGCACGCACCGGCCCTGATCGAACGGCTGGGGCAATAGGATCGATATGAATTACGGCATCGCATTCACGCCGCTGGTTCCCACGATCGTGCTGTGGCTCGCGCTGGCCGCGATCGTCGTCATCGCGCTCGTGCTGCTGCTGGCGCGGGCGCGCGGCGCTGCCGTGCGCGTGGCCGCGCTGGCGCTGTTCCTGCTGGCGCTCGCCAATCCCTCCTTCACCCGCGAGGACCGCGATCCCCTCACCTCTGTCGCCGCAATCGTCGTCGACAAGAGCCCGAGCCAGAATTTCGGCAATCGTAATCGCGAGGCCGCTCAGGCGCAGGAAGCGCTGGTCGACAGCCTGAAGAAGATCAAGGGGCTCGAGGTCCGCGTCGTCGATGCCGGACAGGCCGACGGCGAGACCGACGGCACCAAGCTGTTCGGGGCGCTGGCCTCGGCCTTGTCCGACGTGCCGGTCGACCGCGTCGCCGGTGCGTTCCTGATCACCGACGGCCGCGTCCATGACATTCCGGCCAATGCCGCCGGGCTCGGCTTCCAGGCGCCGGTGCACGCGCTGATCACCGGGCAGAAGGACGAGCGCGACCGCCGGATCGCGGTCATCGCCGCGCCGCGTTTCGGCATCGTCGGGCAGCCCCAGACCATCACCTACCGCCTCGACGACCAGGGCGTCAGCGGCGAGCGCGCCAAGGTCACGGTCCGCAGAGACGGCGAGGTCATCAACGAGCGCACGCTTTCGAGCGGCCAGGCCGCAAGCGTCGACGTCGACATCAAGCATTCCGGGCCGAACATCGTCGAGATCGAGGCCTCGCCGCTCGAGCGGGAATTGACGCCAGTGAACAACCGCGCCGTCGTCGCCATCGACGGTGTGCGCGACAAGCTGCGCGTGCTGCTGGTCTCGGGCGAGCCGCATTCGGGCGAGCGCACCTGGCGCAACCTGCTCAAATCCGATGCCAGCGTCGATCTCGTCCACTTCACCATTCTGCGGCCGCCGGAGAAGCAGGACGGCACGCCGATCAACGAATTGTCGCTGATCGCGTTTCCGACCCGGGAGCTGTTCCAGCAGAAGATCAACGAATTCCAGCTGATCATCTTCGACCGCTATGCCCGCCAGGGCGTGCTGCCGATCGCTTATTTCGACAACATCGCACGCTACGTGCGTTCCGGCGGCGCAGTGCTGGTCTCGGCCGGCCCCGACTACGCGTCCAACACCAGCATCTGGCGCACGCCGCTGGATTCAGTGCTGCCGGCCGAACCGGTCGGGGTGACGGAAAAGCCGTTCTACGCGCATCTGTCCGACGTCGGCAAACGCCATCCCGTCACGCGTGGCCTCGAGGGCTCCGCCTCCGAGCCGCCGCGCTGGAGCCGGTTCTTCCGCACCGTCGATACCCGCAATGCGGTCAACCCGCCGGTCATGACGGGCGTCGACGGCAAGCCGCTGCTGTTTCTCTCGCGCTTCGGCGAGGGCCGCGTCGCGCTGCTGCTCTCCGACCACATCTGGCTGTGGGCGCGCGGCTATGAAGGTGGCGGTCCGCATCTCGATCTGTTGCGGCGGATGTCGCACTGGCTGATGAAGCAGCCTGATCTGGATGAGGAAGCGTTGCGCCTGCAGGTGCAGGGCAAGAATCTCGTGGTGGTGCGCCAGACCATGGCGGACAGCGTTCAGCCGGTGAGCGTGACCTCGCCGTCCGGCGTGTCGCGCGACCTGACGCTTGCAGCCGGCGATCCCGGCGAATGGCGCGCCAGCCTGCCCGCGAGCGAGCTCGGCCTGTGGCAAGCCACCGACGGCACGCTGAAGGCGCTGATCAATGTCGGCCCGACCAATCCGAAGGAGTTTTCGGAAGTCACCTCCACCACCGAGACGTTGAAGCCCCTGACCCAGGCCACCGGCGGTGACGCCGTGCGCGTGGTCGACGGCACCAGCGTCGCGCTGCCGCGCATCCTACCGGTCCGCTCGGCGAGCGTCTTCCATGGCGACGGCTGGATGGGCGTGCGGATGCGCGACGCCAGCGTGGTGAAGGGCGTCGGCGTGCTGCCGATCTTCGCCGGCCTGATCGGGCTGCTGCTGCTGCTCGGCGCGTTTGCTGCGACGTGGGTCCGCGAGGGGCGGTGAAACTCCGTTGCGCGAACGACACATCCGGCAATCGCCCGAGTGGATCGGCGTGGCTGCGGTTGACATCCGCCGACTGATCGGGCGATGTTACATTATAACATCGCGGAACGCCGAGGGGATTGGCACTGGCGATGTGGGGGTGGCGTTTCCAGATGAAGTGGTTCCGGTCGAATATCAGGCACGGCGCCCGGCTCGCGATCTTCGCGATGCTGGTGCAGTTCGCGCTGACGTTCGGCCATAGCCATTGGTTCGCCCAGGCCGCTCCCCTCGCCCAGTCCTCGCTTCAGCAGACCGACAGCGCCCAAGGTCTCGCTTCGATCGACCGCGCCGCCGTCGAGAGGCAATCGCCGTTGGCTCCCGACCGGGAGCACCCGGGCGAGGACAATTGCGCGATCTGCGCATTGGTCGCGATGGCCGGCACCGTCATGTTCGCGGCGCCGCCTGTGTTGTTGCTGCCGCAGGCGATCGACCTGCTCTACCGCACCACCGACGCCGAATTCGTCCATTTGAAATCGGCCGGCACGGCATTCCAGCCCCGCGCCCCTCCCGCGTCCTGACTCCAGCTTGATCACGCCCGGGCTCGCCGCTTTCAGGCGCGTGCCCGGGAGCAGTTGAAGTCGAATTCCGTCGCGCAGCGACGGCAGGCCACCTCCGATCAGCAAACGAACTTGCGGACGGCGCCTGACTGGAATCAGGACCATGTCATTCAAATTGCGGCGCGCGCAGCGTCTTGGTGGAGCAAGCCTGCTCCTGCTCGGCGCCGCCACCTCGGCGTTGGCCGAGGATAAGTCATCGACCGAGATCCCCGCCGTCACCGTGACGGCCCCGAGTCCCATCGTGCGCAGGGCGGTGTTGCCGACCCGCAACCCGGGCCGACCCACGCGAACCGCGCGGGCACGCAGCCACGAACGCGCGGCGGACGCCACGCCGGCAGCCGCGGCGCCGGCCGCACCTCAGCAGGGCGTGCTGCCCATCGTGACCAACCAGTTCGCGACCGTCACGGTGGTGCCGAACGAAGAGATTCGCCGCGAGGGCGGCGGCCAGCTCGGCGATCTCCTGTTCTCGAAACCCGGCATCACCGGCTCGAGCTTCGCGCCAGGCGCTTCCAGCCGGCCAATTATCCGGGGGCTCGACGTCAACCGCGTCGGCATCGTCGAGAACGGCACCAATGCCGGCGGCGCCTCCGATCTCGGCGAGGATCATTTCGTCCCGATCGATCCGCTCGCGACCAACCAGGTCGAGGTGGTGCGCGGGCCCGCCGCGCTGCGCTACGGCTCGACCTCGATCGGCGGCGTCGTCAGCGCCACCAACAATCGGATTCCCGACGCGCTGCCGAACTGCGCTCCGTCGTTCCAGACCTACGGCATGCCCACCAAGGCGCCGCTCGCGAGCGCCGCGACATCGCCTTGCGTCACCGCCGAGACGCGCAGCGCGTTCAGCTCGGTCGACCGCGGTGTCGAGAGCGGCGTGCTGCTCGACACCGGGGGCGGCAATTTTGCGTTCCATGCCGACGTCTACGGCCGCAACACCACCGACTACAGCATCCCGAGCTACCCGTATCTGAATGACCAGACGCGGACCGTCGCCAACGGACGCCAGCCCAATTCGGCGACACGCTCGGACGGCGCCTCGATCGGCGGCTCGTACTTCTTCCAGGGCGGCTATATCGGCGCGGCGATCACGCAGAACGACTCGCTCTACCACATCCCCGGCATCGACGGCGCCGACCACAACACCCGGATCGACGGCCATCAGACCAAGATCAACGTCAAGGGCGAGTACCATCCCGACGCTACGGCGATCGACGTCGTTCGCTTCTGGGCCGGTGCGACCGACTATCGCCACAACGAGATCGGGCTGGCCGATCCCGCCGATCCCAACACCGACGGCGTGCGGCAGACTTTCACCAACAAGGAGCAGGAGATCCGCACCGAGGTGCAGCTGATGCCCTTCAACGCGCGCTTCGCCGAGGTGACGACCGCGTTGGGCTTCCAGGTCGGCCATCAGGAATTGAGCGCGCCGAGCCCGGACAATCCGGGCACGCTGTTCAACGGCCTGTGGGACCCCAACAACAGCACGCGCGTCGCCGGTTATGCCTTCAACGAGTTCAAGTTCACGGACGCGACGCGGGCGCAGATCGCCGGCCGGATCGAGCATGTCGAGCTGCACGGCACGACGCCGGATTTTCCCGCGGACTTCCTGCCCGACGGCACGCCGCAGGCGGGTATCGGCCGCAATCCGGCGTTCACGCCGAAGAGCGGCAGCGTCGGCCTGTTGCAGGACCTGCCGGGCGGCCTGGTCGGCAGCATCACCGCGCAATATGTCGAGCGCGCGCCGAAGGCGGCGGAGCTGTTCTCGCGCGGCGCGCATGATGCGACCGCGACCTTCGACATCGGCAATCCCAACCTCGGCCTCGAGACCGCAAAATCCGTCGAGGTCGGCCTGCGCAAGGCGACGGGACCGTTCCGGTTCGAGGCGACCGTCTACTACACGCACTTCAACAACTTCATCTATCGCCGTCTCACCGGCGTGATGTGCGACGAAGATTTTGCCTCGTGCGGCACGCCCGGCGCCGAGGTGAACCAGGCGGTCTATTCGCAGCGGGACGCGAACTTCCGCGGCGGCGAATTCCAGTCGCAGCTCGACGTCGGTGCGTTCCAGGGCGGCATCTGGGGCATCGAGAACCAGTTCGATGTGGTCCGTGCCACCTTCACCGACGGCACCAACGTGCCGCGGATTCCGCCGGTGAGACTGGGCGGCGGCGTGTTCTGGCGCGACGACAACTGGCTGATGCGCGTCAATCTGTTGCACGCCTTCGCGCAGAACAACATCGCCGTGATCGCGGAGACCCGAACGGCGGGCTACAATTTGCTGAAGGCCGAGGTCAGCTACAAGACCAGGCTCGACCGCAACTGGTTCGGTGCGCGCGAGATGATCGCCGGCGTCGTCGGCAACAATCTCCTCAACGAAAACATCCGCAACTCGGTGTCCTATACAAAGGACGAGGTGCTGATGCCCGGCATCGGCGTCAGGGCCTTTGCCAACTTCAAGTTCTGATCTGGAGGCAATCGGGGCCCGCAGGCCCCGAGATACTCACGTCGCGCGCGCGAGCTGCTTCTCGAAGCGCCATTGTTCGACGGGGAATGGGCCGTTCGAGGTCTCCGACATCATGACGAACGTGCCGGCGCTACGCCAGCCGCTCTTCTCATAGAACCGAGCGGCGCGCATGTTGCCGACGGCGCAGGCCAGCCACGCCAGCTCCACGCCGCGCGCGGCGAGGCGCGCTTCCGCGTCAGTGATCAGCGCTGCAGCCACGCCCGAACCGTGCGCTTCGGGCGACACAAAGAGCTGGTATAACTCGTCGCCCTTGAGGGCGCAGAAGCCGAGTGGCGCGCCAGCAGGGCCGACGACGCGGATGTCGTGAAGCAGGACCGCGAGCCGATCGCGAAAGTTCGGGAGCGTGCGGAGGCGGACCAGTTCGGGCGGCGCGAGATGCGCATGCGACCCATGCCAGGCATCGTGCCACACGCGCGCGAGATGATCGATCTCGCTGATATCGGCGGGACGCACCTGCATTGTCGATGCTCCGTATGAGAGTGTCGTAGCCCCGGATGGAGCGACCTATCCCCGCGCCTTGCTCCAGTCCGGGCCGACCGGTCCCGACACGTCCCCAAAGGCGCCATCGACGAGTTCGAAAACCAGAATGCGCGCGGCGTCGACCGGGCCGGGCATGGTGACGCGGCCCTTGGTGACCTGCTTAAAGCCGACGCGGCTGTAATAGGGCTCGTCCCCGACCAGCAGCACGATGGCATGGCCCTTTGCCTTGGCATCCTTCAGCGCGCGCTCCATCAACAAACGGCCTATGCCGCGATCGCGGAACGGCGGCTCGACCGTGAGCGGTCCGAGCAGCAGCGCCGGCGTCTCGCCGACCAGCACCGGCAATTGCCTGACCGAGCCGACCAGCAGCGTGCCGATGCGGGCGGTGAAGGACAGATCGAGCAAATGGCCGACATGCTCGCGGATACGATAGGCGCTGAGCACGAAGCGGCCGGGCCCGAAGGTGCGCTCGTGCAGCCGTTCGATCGCCTGGGCATCGCCAGCAGCTTCGGGAAGAATGGAAAGCGAGAGATCGGTCATGTTACCGGGCGGGATAACATCTCGGACGCCCGCGGTCCATCCGCCTCATGGGCGATGAAACCGCGTGCCGGGTTGCGGGTGAGGACGGCCACAAACAGCAGTGTCCAGAGCGACAGCATCAAGATCGGGATGATGTAATACTGCGTGAAGACCGGGTGCGTGGCAAAGAACGCGAGGTTCAGCGCGAGATTGCCGGCGACCAGCAGCGCGACTTTCCTGACGCCGGAATGATTCGCGAAGCGCCACAGCAGCGCGGTCACGAAGCAGGCGATCACGACCAACGGGAACTGGGTGTCGCGGAGATAGGCGCGCAGGACGGCAGGATCCAGACTTGGCGCAGCGGTATCCTGGCCGCCATAGGCCGAGACCAGTGGATTGCCAGAGTTGACCAGGTTCGCCGCGAACACCGGCAACAGGCCGACGAGAAACGCGAGGCCCAGCGTAAGGCCGGCCGCGAAGGTCTCGCGCGTGCGCCAGATCAGGAAGGACAGGCCGAAGAACAGGAAGTAGCCGGCCGACAGAACCACGTTCGCGATCCGAAAGCTTGCGGACAGACCGAGCAGAACGCCGACAGCCGCGACCATCAGCAGGCGTTGCCGACCTTCATGGACGAACAGTCTTGCGGTGAGCAGCCCCGCCAGCGCGCAGACAACCATGGTCGGCGCCATCGAATAGCTCGCTTTGGTCGGGTTGATCATGAAGTAGATCGAGAGCGCGCCGAACAACGCGGCGAGCGTCAAGGCGACCTTCTCACGCGCTAGCCAGAGCCCGTACAGTGCAAAGCCTGCAATGATCACATTGGCCGCCACATAGAGCGGAACGACCTGGAACCCTTCGGGGAACAGCGCCAACACGAAGCCCGTGCCCGGCGGGGGCGTCATCACCTGCTTGCTGCCGTCCGCAGTTTGGGTATGGCAGGGCGCCCGCGTCCGATCGTTCCAGTCCGGATAATCGATGCTGCGCAGCCTGGCGGCGAGATAGCCGTCGGTCTCACGGGCAAGGCTGGTGTCGAGCCCCTGCCAGCCGAAGCGCTGGAACAGATGCGCCTGCCTGAGATAGCAGATGTCGTCATAGACACCGCGGCTCTCGCTCCACCGCGAGATCAGCCGGACGTTGCTGGCCAGAATTGCCAGAAACACAATTGAAAAAAAGACTTTAACAGCTCTCATCGGCGTTCACCGGGCGGTCCCGCGCAGCTTAAAATGGCCCTCGCCTGTACAGGAAAAGCACCGGCAAGTATAGCAGGGTGGGGATTCTGGAGGTGAAGCAGACGTGACCGACATGGGCTTGGGTTCAACCGACACGCGCCATACCGGCGGCGCCGCGCCGCAACACCGCGCGTCGCGAATTCTGCTCATCATTCCCTGCTTCAACGAAGAGGCCTCGATCGGCGGTCTCCTGAGCGAGATCGCGGCGACCGGCCGCGGCTACCACACTTTGGTGATCGACGATGGCTCGTCTGATGCGACATCCGCGGTGGCAAGCGGCCGTTCGCCCGTCGCCCGCCTCGCGCAGAACCTCGGCATCGGCGGCGCCGTCCAGACCGGCATCAAATACGCGGCGCGACAGGATTTCGATTTCTGCATCCAGATCGACGGCGACGGGCAGCACGATCCGCAGGCTATCGAGACGCTGCTGAACGCCTACCGCAAGGACCCGGCCAACATCACCATCGGAAGCCGCTTCATCGACAATGCCGGCTTCTGCTCAACACGCATGCGCCGCGCCGGCATCAGGCTGATCGGGTTTGCACTCAACAGTCTCTTCACGGGCGGCCGCATCACCGATCCGACCAGCGGCATGCGGCTGCTCGACCGCTCCGCCATCACCTTCTTCGCCAAGGCGTATCCTGCGGATTTTCCCGAGCCGATCTCGTTGGCCTGGGCGATGCGCGCTGGCCTGACGGTCAGCGAGGTCCCGGTCGAGATGCGGGCGCGGGAGACCGGGGTCAGCTCGATCGACGGACTAAAGTCGGCGAGCTACATGATCCGCGTCCTCGGCTACATCCTGCTCGCGCGTCTGGTGAGGTCGCCATGACACTGCGCTCCTCCGTGCCTATCTGCGACTTCATCACGCGTTGAACATCTTGAGGGGGCGCCAGTGACAACCATCCTTCCGAGCGTAGAGACCGTCGTCGTCATCTCCGCCTTTGCATTGATCTACATGCTCGTGCTGCTGCGCAAGACGCTGCAAGGCAAGTTCGATCTCTATGATTTCCTGCTGCTGTCCACGGTGGCGATCCTCCCCGCGGGCTTTGCGTTATTTCCAAGGCTCGCTTATCTCATCAGCCATTTGACCGGCGTCGTGTTTCCCTTCGTCGTGATGTTCGGCGTCCTGTTCGTGGTGGTCTTCGCTTTCATGCACAACATGACGGCACGGCTGCACAGGCTTGAGCGGCAGAACTGCGCGTTGATCCAGGAGCAGAGCCTGCTGGCGTTGGAGCTGCAGGCAAAGGAGCGCAGCAGCCGGTCCGTCGGTTGAGCCATTCCGGTCATCGCCACGTCGCAATCCGCGGCCCGTCGTGCAGGACTTCCGCGATCCGCAACCGCGTGCCGGGCGTGGTCCCCTCGGGCAGCGCGGTGACCGCGAAGAATCCGCACTCGGCGATCTCGCGGTTGGGCGCGGGCAGGCGATCCTGCTTGAACTGCCTGACGACGTAGACCGCGACATGGTCGCGGCGGGAGACGTGACTGTTGAGGAAGATGCCGTGCAGCACGGCCTCGCCGGTGAGATCGATATCCCCCTCCTCCTTGAGTTCGCGCCGCAGCGCCTGCTCCATGGTCTCGCCGAGATCGACGCCGCCGCCGGGCAGATACCAGCCCGTGACGTAGCTGTGCCTGACCAGGAACACCCTGGTGTCGGCATCCAGCACCACGGCGCGGACGCCGAGCGTCATGCCGCGGACCAGCAGGAAATAGGCGTGGAAGATTCGCCGCAGCAGCGGCTCGAATCTCCGTCGGACGCTGTTCAGACGTTCTCCCATCGGGCTCCCTTGATGCCCCGCTTGCACCTGGCCTGTGACCTTGCCATTACAGCGGGCGAATAGCGAGGCAATCGCCCCATGGCCCCCTTCACGCTCGCCCATCTGTCCGACCCGCATCTGCCGCCGCTGCCGAAGCCGCGGCTGATCGAGCTCGCCGGCAAGCGCGCGCTTGGCTATGTCAACTGGACGCGCAACCGTCACAAGTACCAGCGCCGCGAGGTGCTCGACGCACTCGTCGCCGACGTGAAGGCGCAAGCTCCCGACCACATCGCGGTCACCGGCGATCTCGTCAATCTGGCGCTGGAGGCGGAGTTCGCGCCGGCGCGCGCCTGGCTCGACGGCGTCGGCCCGCCCGACCGCGTCACCACGATTCCCGGCAATCACGACGCCTATGTCCGCGACACCTTTCATCGCTTCGGCGAAACCTTCGCGCCCTATCTTGCGGGTGACGACGGCCGCATCGGCTTTCCGAGCCTGCGCCGGCGCGGGCCGCTCGCGCTGATCAGCCTGTCCACGGCGCTGCCGACCTTGCCGTTGATGGCGACAGGCACGCTCGGACGCGATCAGCTGGTGTCGCTCGAACAGGTGCTCGAGCGGCTTGCAGCCGAGGACGTCTTTCGCGTGCTGCTGGTGCATCATCCGCTGAAGTCCGGCGCGCGCCACAAGCGGATGACCGACTCGGCCGGGCTGCTGACGGTTTTGAAACGCCACGGCGTCGAGCTGATTCTGCACGGACACGACCACATTCATTCGACGATGTGGTTCGAAGGCCCCAACGGCAACATTCCCTCGATCGGCGTGCCGTCGGCCTCCGCGCTCGCGCACGGGCACACGCCGGCTGCCGCCTACAATCTGTTCACGATCTACAAGGACAACACCGGCTGGCGTTGCGAGCAGACGGTGCGGAGCCTGGGGGCAGGACTTCAGATCGGGCAGATCAAGCATGTCAGATTGATCTAGTCCCACGCCGTCATTGCGAGCGCAGCGAAGCAATCCAGAGTCCCTCCGCGGAGGCAGCCTGGATTGCTTCGTCGCCAGCGCAAAATTGCTTCGCAATTTTGTCGCGGGCTCCTCGCAATGACGACGCCTCACCAGCTCCGCAGGGCCGCGAGCACGGCAACCCCGAACAGTGCGGCGGCGCCGAGCACAAATCCGAACACGAACGGCCAGAGGCGCGAGCGGCGCCGCGGCGGCGCGACCTCGGGATTCGGCTCGGGCGGGACCACCATCGCATGCTCGCGCTCGATCATGCGGCGCGCGACGTAATCGGTCACGGCTTCGACGATGACAGCGGTGTCGTGCGATTCGGCGAGCACGATGCGGCCGAAGCGGGTGTCCTGCACGAAGCGGTACATCCGCTTGTCGCGCCCCATCAAGATGTGCGCGACGACGTCGATCCAGAGCCTGGGCGTATCGCCCTGGCTGATGCCGCGATCGAACAGGTCGATCTGGTCCGGCACCTGCGCGAACAGGGGATCGAGCGAATCGTTGAGGATCTCGAGCCGCGCCACCTCGGCATCGCGCAAATCGACGACGACGCCGGTCCGGTCGGCGGCCTCGATCCGCGCCCGCAACAGCGCATCGCGCAGCCGGACCGGGCGCGGCTGGCTGGGATGGATCCCGCTGGTCTCGGGCTCTGACATTGGCGGCCTCGTCCTCACTTGGCCGGATTAACCTATCAGCAACCAAAGTGTCCGCAAAGGCCCTACAATTCCAGTTACTTACGGTGCCCACAGGCCTTTCACCTGTGCCAAAAACAGACGATCCCACCCGGCTTGCGCCGGATGGGACCCTCCGTCCTTGGACGTCTTCTTATTCAGATTGGCATGTTAGTTCAGATTGTCAGGCCGAGACCCGCGACGGCTCTTCCACGATCGAGAAGCGGACGCCGGCCTTGTGGCGGTTCTCTTCCGAGACCGAGCGCCAGGCGTCCTCGGCCTCCTTGCGGGTCTTGAACGGACCCTGCACCTGGGCCGAGCCTTCCACCAGCTTGTGGAAGTTCATCGAACCGAACTCGCCGCCGATCACCCAGAAATTGCTGTTGGTCATTGTCAGTCTCCTGTCGATTAGCGTGATGCGTTAGCCGAACTGATTCATGGTGTTGTGGGCGCCGCCCGCCTTCAGGGCAGCCTCGCCGGCGAAGTATTCCTTGTGGTCGTCGCCGATGTCGGAGCCGGCCATGTTCTGATGCTTGGCGCAGGCGATACCCTGGCGGATTTCGGCGCGCTGGACGTTCTTGACATAGCCGAGCATGCCCTGGTCGCCGAAATATTCCTTCGCCAGATTGTCGGTCGAGAGCGCCGCCGTGTGATAGGTCGGCAACGTGATCAGGTGGTGGAAGATGCCGGCACGCTTGGCCGAATCCGCCTGGAAGGTACGGATGCGCTCGTCGGCTTCCTTCGCCAGCGGCGTATCGTCGTATTCCACCTTCATCAGCTCGGCACGATTGTACTTGCTGACGTCCTGGCCCGCTTCCTTCATCGCGTCGTAGACCTGCCAACGGAAGTTGAGGGTCCAGTTGAACGAGGGCGAGTTGTTGTAGGCCAGCTTCGCGTTCGGAACCACCTTGCGGATGCGGTCGACCATCTTGGCGATCTGCTCGATATGCGGCTTCTCGGTTTCGATCCAGAGCAGGTCGGCGCCGTTCTGCAGCGAGGTGATGCAGTCCAGCACGCAGCGGTCTTCGCCGGTGCCCGGGCGGAACTGATAGAGGTTTGAGGGCAGCCGCTTCGGACGCATCATCTTGCCATTGCGGTTGATGATGACGTCGCCGTTGCGGGCGTTCTCCGCCGTCACTTCCTCGCAATCCAGGAAGCTGTTGTAGAGGTCGCCGAGGTCGCCGGGCTTGTGGCTGACCGCGATCTGCTGGGTCAGGCCGGCACCGAGCGAGTCGGTGCGGGTCACCACGATCCCGTCCTCGACGCCGAGTTCGAGGAAGGCGTGGCGGCAGGCCCGGATCTTGGCCAGGAACACCTCGTGCGGCACGGTGACCTTGCCGTCCTGGTGGCCGCACTGCTTCTCGTCCGAGACCTGGTTCTCGATCTGGAGCGCGCAGGCACCCGCCTCGATCATTTTCTTGGCGAGCAGATAGGTCGCCTCCGCATTGCCGAAGCCGGCGTCGATGTCGGCGATGACGGGCACGACATGGGTCTGGAAGTTGTCGATCTTCTCGATCAACTCCTTCTCTCTGACCTTGTCGCCTTCCTTGCGGACCTTATCGAGGTTGCGGAAGATATCGTTAAGCTCGCGCGAGTCGGCCTGACGCAGGAAGGTGTAGAGCTCTTCGATCAGCGCCGGCACCGAGGTCTTCTCGTGCATCGACTGGTCCGGCAGCGGGCCGAACTCGGAGCGCAGCGCCGCGATCATCCAGCCGGACAGGTACAAATAGGTGCGATCGGTCTTGCCGAAGTGCTTCTTGACCGAGATCAGCTTCTGCTGGGCGATGAAGCCGTGCCAGCAGCCCAGCGACTGCGTGTACTTGGTGGGGTCGCCGTCATAGGCGGCCATGTCGGCCCGCATCAACGCCGCGGTGTAGCGGGCGATATCTAGGCCGGTCTTGAAGCGATTCTGCAGGCGCATGCGGGCGACGGCCTCGGCCGACACCCCGTTCCAGGTCGGCTGGGTCTCCAGGAGCGACCGGGCCGCCTCGACCTCACTCTGATACGAGGCGGGGGCCTGGAGGGTGCTGATGCCGCGGGGCTGGTAATTCATGTGCCTGATCCTTTCACTACCGATGGCACCGCCATCGACATTCTTGACAATGCATTGCGAGATGCGTGTCAGAAGCTAAACGCGAGAAAGCTCAGCTCGTATAGTAGGCTTGTATTTGAATGGTGATGTCATGTAACATCGGTACTTGTAATAGATGTAACTTTGTAAATATTGTAAATCAATAGGTCAGCAAGACTGCCCTTGATGTCTCTGGAGACCTGAGAATGCCAGCCGGTTCCAGCAAGAAGCTCTTCGTCGGCCCGCGCTTCCGGCGCATCCGGCAGCAATTGGGGCTATCGCAGACCCAGATCGCCGAGGGGCTCGGGATCTCGCCGAGCTATGTCAATCTGATCGAGCGCAACCAGCGTCCGGTGACCGCGCAGATCCTGCTGCGGCTGGCCGAAACCTACGACCTCGACCTGCGCGACCTCGCGACCGCCGACGAGGACCGCTTTTTCGCCGAACTCAACGAGATCTTCTCCGACCCGCTGTTCCGCCAGATCGACGTTCCCAAGCAGGAATTGCGCGATCTTGCCGAGCTTTGCCCCGGCGTCACCCATGCGCTGCAACGGCTCTATGCCGCCTATACCGAGGCCCGCCAGGGCGAGACGCTGGCCGCGGCACAAATGGCCGACCGCGACGTCGGCACCCGCTACGAGGCCAATCCGGTCGAGCGCGTCCGCGAGCTGATCGAGGCCAACCGCAACTACTTTCCGGAACTCGAGCAGGCCGCGGAGACTCTGCGCGACGGACTGAACGCGCCGGCCGAAGAGCTTTATGCGGCGCTGGCGGCACGGCTGCGCGAAAAGCATTCGATCCAGACCCGCATCATGCCGGTGGATGTGATGCGCGAGACGCTGAGGCGCTTCGACCGCCATCGCCGACAGCTCCTGATCTCCGAGCTGGTCGATCCGCCCGGCCGCGCGTTCCAGCTCGCCTTCCAGCTCGGCCTGGTTGAATGCGCGCAGCATCTGGAGACCATCATCGGCCGCGCCGGCCCGCTCGACGACACACCGCGCCGCCTGTTCCGCATCACCCTCGGCAACTACTTTGCGGCCGCCGTGATGATGCCCTACCCGGCTTTCCTGGCGGCGGCGGAAGCGCTGAATTACGACATCCATCTGCTGGCGCAGCGCTTCAATTCCGGCTTCGAGCAGGTCTGCCATCGACTCACCACCCTGCAGCGGCCGAACGCGCGCGGCATCCCGTTCTTCCTGCTTCGTGTCGACAATGCCGGCAACGTCTCGAAGCGATTTTCGTCGGGCACGTTCCCGTTCTCGAAATTCGGCGGCACGTGTCCGTTGTGGAACGTGCACTCGACCTTCGACACGCCCGATCGCCTGCTGAAACAGGTGATCGAGCTGTCGGACGGCACGCGCTATTTCTCGATCGCACAGATGGTGCGCCGCCCCGTCGCGCCGCACCCGCTGCCGCAGCCGCGCTTCGCCATCGGCCTCGGATGCGAGATCCGTCACGCCGCGCGCCTCGTCTACGCTGCCGGCATCGATCTGGAGAAAACGGAGGGCACGCCGATCGGCGTCAACTGCCGTCTCTGCGAGCGCGAAAACTGCGCCCAGCGCGCCGAGCCGCCGATCACGCGCACGCTGATCCTGGACGAGACGACGCGGCGCGTTTCGAGTTTTGCGTTCTCGAATGCGCGGGAGTTGTGAGGCACACCGCTGTCATGCCCCGCCACCGGGTCTCGCCTTCGACGAGCCCGATGACAGGCTCCGGCGGGGCATCCAGTACGCCGCGGCCTATCGGTTCAATCCCTGCCGTCTCGGAGTACTGGATCGCCCGGTCAAGTGTTTAGACCGGAGACATAGCTGACGCTTGTTCGGACACATCACTGACAGGTTGGCCACTGGTCAAGTCGATTGATGCGACCTGCCAACTGGCGAAGAAGATTCCGTAATGGCCGTCGCGGTCGAGCGGTCGGATGGCGAGCCGCTCGCCGCAGAAGGCTTGTGGGACTTTCCACATTTGCCCCTGGAAGGAGATGTAACTCCGAGTCGAGGAGACGGTGCGAACGATCTCTCCGGCATCGTATTGGACCTGCGGAACTCGTTCCGGCATGGCGCGAGAACTTGGCCGGTAGCGATCGGCGGGGACCCCCATGCCGAGACTTTCATGAGGCCGTTCCAGATTGTAGAGCATGCGCCAGCTATCGAGGGCGTGTTGGACTTCCGCCAGAGTGCGGAACGCGCGCAGAGCAAACACTTCCGCGTTCAGGCTGCGATGGAAGCGTTCATTCTTGCCCCGGCCCTGGGGATGGCGCGGCCTGGCATGCACCACCCTAATGCCAAGCTTGAGTAGCCAAACCTTCAGCGCGGTCCAGCGGACGCCAGACGTATCACCCCAAGGGGAGCCATTGTCGATGTAGAAGGCCTCCGGCAGGCCATAACGGCGGAAGGTATCGATCAGATGCTTCTGCACGGCGGGACGCTGCTCGTTGGCGCATGCCTCCAGACACACGGCATAGCGCGAGTGATCGTCGACCATGGTCAGCGGATGACAACGCGTTCCGTTGGCAAGGGGCATGTGGCCCTTGAAGTCCATCTGCCACAGCTGATTGGGCGCCTCCTTCTCAAAGCGATGGCCTGGAGGGCTCGGCGGGGCCTTCTCACTTGGCTTGATCCGCTCGTTCCGGCACAGGATCTGATGGACCGTCGAAGGCACAGGCACAGCCTGGCATTCGCGCTTTAGGCAATGGGCAATCTTGCGCGCCCCCCAGGCTGGATGCTGGTCACGCACAGCCAAAACCTGCGCCTCCACAGCAGGCTCGCTGCGTTTGGGCATCCGCTTCGGACGACGGGGCTGATCCGCCAGTTCATGGTCGCCAGCCTGCCAGCGCCTCAGCCATTTGTAGCCCACATCAGGACTGATCCCGAACCGCCGGCACAGCTCTCGCCGGTTCGTTCCCTCCTGCAAGGCAAGTCGCACGAACTCTCGTCGTTGATCCATCACCGACACCTCGTTCCAGGGCATGGACGGCCTCCCGAATCGACCAGACCAGCCCACTTTGATGTGTCAGCTATGTCTCCGAACACCTGTCAGTGATCTGTCCGGTCCAAACATCAAGCCGGGCGATGACAGTTGAATGTGCGGCTGCACCCAATCCCTACGCTAGCGTATGCACGATCACCGGACCTGCGGCGGCGCGCGCGTCGCCTGCAAGCAGCGCGCCCAGATCCTTCTCGATCCAGGCGATCGCACGCCTGTTCGCCTCCTCCGCCTGCTCGAACTTGTCGAAGATCGAAATCGCCGTGACGGTGTCGTCGCCGGCATAGACGACGTAATAGGCTCGGAAGCCGTCGACGTCGCTGATGATCGGTACGGCGCCTTCCTTGATACGGCGCGCCAGCTCTTCGGCGCTCCCGCTTTTTGCCTTGGCCTGACGGATGGCGGCATACATGGCATCCTCCCTTCCGGCTATCTGGTGTGGGGCTTGGTGCCCGGATCGCATGCTACGCCGAAGCGCGCGGGCAATCCACGCTTGGTTAACCCGGCGCTAATTCACTTCCGCGATCTGCAACCATCGATTAAGCACGCCTCAACATCGCTGCCTTAGTCTCGCCCCACTCACTTTTCGCAAACAACGGCGGCTTATCCTGCCGCGTGAAGTGACATCAGGGGGTTCATCATGCGCATTGCGTTGCTGCTGACCGCGACCATTGTCGGCGCGCTCTTTGCCAATCCGTCCCATGCCGGACCGCTCGATGCGTCCGCCGGCGCAGCGCAGGCATTACCGCCGGGCTTCCAGAGCTACCGCGGCTACATGTTCGACCTGTCGGAGAATTCCGACCGCAAGGATGTCGACAAGCTCACCGACAATGTGAAGAGCCAGATCGACGTGGTCGAGGCTGCCGGCCTCTCGCCGCGCGTGCTGCGCTTCTTCCGCACCGTCCCGATCATCGCCAGCGAGCTGGCCTGCCTCGACGAGGGCGCCGCGACCGCGTGCTACGGCCGGGTCACGCCTGACATCCAGCGCACCGCTCCCCGCACGCTGACGGTCTGGGATCCCAACAAGCAGCGCTGGAGCAATCCGAACGCCGTCGACCTCGCGGTCGATTCCGGCCTTGGCGTGATCATGCTGCGGCCGGACATGATGCGATACGAAAAGGAAGCCGTGCTGCTGCACGAGCTGCTGCACGCCTACCACGCGCGGCTGTTGCCGGACGGCTACGCCAACAAGGGCGTGATCGGCTATTACGCCTACGCCAAGTCCAAGGATCTCCTGCCCAAGGAATCCTATGCGCTGAAGAATCACATGGAATTCTTTGCGGTGACTGCCAGCATCTTCCTGGCCGGGAAGAGCGAATTCCACGACCCGAAGTCGCGCGAGGCGCTCAAGGAGAAGCTGCCGGACTATTACAAATATCTGGTCGGCGTGTTCGGCTTCGACCCCGATCCGGCAGCGGCAAGCGGCCCGGTCGCCTCGCTGAAGTAAGACAGAAAGCGCCAAACCAAGCCCGAGAGCCGCGCGCGCAGCGCGGCTCTTTTGTTTTGGTCACCGGAAGCTGCGGATGACGCGTGGCCGGGAATTGCCAAGGTGGGGCCTGATCTGCATAGTCCCGCCCGCATCGATACTGTTTTCGAAGAGGATAGAACAACATGGCGGACGCCGACCTGGATGTCGTGATCCGGCAACTGGCCAGACAGCTGCATACGGGCCTGATGACCCGCGCCAAGGAGCGCCGGGATCGATTTAACGGCCTCGCGGCCAAGGCCAAGGGCAAGGAGACCGGCGACCGCTTCAAGATGATGGCCAAGGCCACCATGGAGCAGGCCATTGCCGCCGCCAAGCGCCTGCAGATGTCCGCCGACAACGTCGCCGACAGCTACGCGCGGTCGATGCGGATCGCCGCCAGCACACCGGTCGCGGTGAAGGTGGAGAAGAAGGCGCCCAAGGAAAAGCCGGTGAAGAAGGCAGCCAAGCCGAAGAAGAAAACCAAGAAAGCGAAGTAGGTGCGGCTGGCGCGTTTCACCTCGCCCCGCTTGCGGGGAGAGGTCGGATCGCTCTTGCGATCCGGGTGAGGGGGTGCAGGTGTCGCGCCAGTCGACCGTGTGGATAGGGCCCCTCACCCCAACCCTCTCCCCGTAAGAACGGGGAGAGGGAGAGAACCTCCCTCACCTTCCTGGCGCGGCGAGCCGGGTCGGCTCGGCGCTCGCGAGTTCGGCGAGCTTTGCGCGCGCTGCATCGTGGGTACGGGCATCCTTGCCGGCGGGCAGCGCCAGCGCGGCCTCGAAATCGGCGCGCGCTTCATTCGCTTGGCCACGGGCCAGGAAGGCGAGGCCGCGGTCGAGCCGAGGCTGCGCATCGGAGGGGTCGAGGCGGACCGCGGTGTTGTAGCTCAGAATCGCGCGATCGAGATCGCCGGCGGCCGCGAGCGCGAGACCGCGCTGGTGATAGGGCGCGGCGTGCCTGGGATCATGCGCGATCGCCTCGTCGTAATCCTCGATGGCAAGTTCGAGCTCGCCGTTCTGCCGGCGCGCCAGCGCCCGATCGCGATAGAGCGTGGCGCGGTTGGGATTGAGGTGGATGGCCTCGTCGAAATCCGCGATCGCCCGCCGCCAGTCGCCGTGGCGTAGCGCGATCCGTCCGCGCCCCTCATAGGCGAAAGCGATCAGCGAGCCGCGCAGCGGCGAGAAGCCGATCACGGCCGAACAGATGTCGGGCTCGTCCTCGTCTCCGCAATTGACGACGGTGTGCGTGGACAGGCCAATCAGCACGCCTACGACAATCAACAATGGTACTGCAGCTTTGGTCATCTTCGACGGTGGCAGGCAGAGGGCCGGCCACGCATCCCCTTTCGCAGGAACTGTCACGGCAGGGTGTTAACACCGGCCGGGACCGTCCTGTGTGCGACAGGTCACAAAGCGCGCAAATTAGAGCCGCTGCTGCGTCAGCCCCAGGGCCCGCGCGAGGACGAGCGACCCCACGGGCTCCGCGGCGGATAGTTCTCATTGGCGCCGACCGACGGCGACGCCTGCGCGCCGAGCTCGGCTGCGAGCTGCTGAAGCGCCGCGATGCGATTCTGCGTCGAGGGATGGGTGGCGAACAGATTGTCGACGCCCTGGCCCGACAGCGGATTGATGATGAACATGTGCGCGGTGGCGGGATTTCGTTCCGCCTCGACATTCGGGACCTGGTGCGCCGCGCCTTCGATCTTCACCAGCGCCGATGCCAGCCACATCGGCTGACCGGCGATGCGAGCGCCGAGATTGTCCGCGGCGTATTCGCGCGTACGACTGATCGCCATCTGCACCAGCATGGCGCCGATCGGGGCGAGGATCATCATCAGGATCGAACCGACGATGCCCGGACCATTGTTGTCGCGGTCGCCTCCGAAGAACATGCCGAACTGCGCCAGCATCGAGATCGCACCCGCAATGGTCGCGGTCACAGTCATCAGCAGCGTGTCGTGGTTTTTGATATGGGCAAGCTCGTGCGCGATCACGCCGGCGAGCTCCTCGCGGCTGAGCTGGCGCATCAACCCGGTGGTGACCGCGACCGCGGCATTCTCCGGATTGCGCCCGGTGGCAAACGCGTTGGGCTGCGGCTCGTCCATCAGGAACACGCGCGGCATCGGCAAGCGGGCGCGGCCCGCAAGCTCGGCGACGAGCCCGACCAGATCCGGCGCGCTGCTGCGGTCGACCTCATGGGCGCCATACATGGACAGCACCATCCGGTCGGAGTTCCAGTAGGTGAAGAGATTGGTCGCCGCGGCAATGACGAGCGCAATCACGGCGCCGCCGGCACCGCCGATCAGATAGCCAACACCCATGAACAGGGCGGTGAGGCCTGCGAGCAGCATTGCGGTACGAAGATAGTTCATGGCGGTCTCCCGAGGCCGGCCGTGGCCGCTGGAGGCGTTGCGGGCCGGCGAGCATGAGGTAGGGATGACCCCGGCCCGCCCGCAAGGTTTCCGGGTGCGTCGCGGAGCCGCGGCACTGGTTTGAAGTCAATCGTTCCATTAAGCTTGGCCGAGAATCCAAGCGTCTCCTCCCCTTGCGGAAACCCTATGCTCCAGACCCGATTTGCGATCGCGGCCGCCGCCCTGCTCACGCTCGCCCTTCCCGCCTCTGCCCAGCTTGCGGCGCCGTCCGCAAAACCCGCCCCCCCCAGGGCCACCGCGCCCTCGCCGCGCGCGGCGTCGTGCCATAACGGCGCGAACTTCGATCGCTTCCTGGCCGATGTGAAACAGCAGGCCGTTGCCGCCGGCGTTTCGCAGCGGACGATCGCGGCGTCTTCGCCTTACCTCGTCTACGACCAGGGCATCGTCAATCGCGACCGTGGCCAGCGCGTGTTCGGCCAGCTCTTCACCGAATTTGCCGGCCGCATGGCCGCGCCCTATCGCATGCAGAATGGCCAGCAGCATATCAAGCAACATGCGGCCGCGTTCGCGCGGGCGGAAAAGGAATACGGCGTACCGCCGGCGGTGATCGCCGCGTTCTGGGGACTGGAGAGCGACTTCGGCGTCAACATGGGTAATCTGCCGACACTGAAATCGCTGGTGTCGCTGGCCTATGATTGCCGCCGCTCGGAGATGTTCGTGAACGAGACCATCGCCGCGCTGAAGATCATCGACCGCGGCGATTTGCATCCCGACGAGATGGTCGGCTCCTGGGCCGGCGAGCTCGGACAGACCCAGTTCCTGCCCGTGCATTACGTCAACTATGCCGTCGACTACGACGGCGACGGACGGCGCGATCTCCTCCGCAGCGAGGACGACGTGATCGGCTCGACCGCGAACTACATCGCCAACGGATTGAAGTGGCGGCGCGGCGAGCCGTGGCTCGAGGAGATCAAGGTGCCGCAAAACCTGCCGTGGGATCAGACCGACCTCACGGTGCAGCTGCCGCGCTCGAAATGGGCGCAGCTGGGGGTGACCTATCCCGACGGGAGGCCGCTGCCGAACGACAATCTTGCCGCGTCGGTGCTGCTGCCGATGGGTCGGAACGGGCCGGCCTTCATGGCGTACCCGAATTTCGCGGCCTACACCGAGTGGAATAACTCGCTGATCTATTCGACCACCGCAGGTTATCTCGCCACCCGCATCGCGGGCGCGGCTCCGATGCGAAAGCCGTCCACACCGGTCGCGCAACTGCCTTTCAACGAACTCAAGCAATTGCAGCAGCTTCTGGTCCAGGCTGGCTTCAACGTCGGCAAGGTCGACGGCGTGCTAGGCCAGCAAAGCCGCGCCGCCGTGAAGGCGATGCAGATCAAATACGGTCTGCCGGCGGATTCCTGGCCGACGGCCGAGCTTTTGACCCGGATGCGCGGTGGCACGGCGCAGGCGCAGCCGGCGGGAATGGTGCGATAGAATTTTCGCACTGCACAAGCCGCTCGTGCGATTGTATTTTTCCATGAGGTTCCCATGTGAGTGGCTCAGGTTTCTCCTGAGATTTCCCACCACAGAGCGAGCATCACATGTCCTTCCACGACGCCGTCGTTCCCGCCTATTTGCAAATGCTGAACAGCCTGACCGGCCTGCTCACGAAAGCCGAGGCGCATTGCGCGGCCAAGAAGGTCGATCCCGCCGTCCTGCTCGGCTCCCGCTTGTTTCCGGACATGCTGCCGCTGTCGAAGCAGATCCAGCTGGTCACCGATTTCGCAGCCAAAGGTTGCGCCCGGCTGACCCATAGCGACGTGCCGTCCACACCGGACACCGAGACCAGCTTTGCGGAGTTGAAGCAGCGCCTGGCGAAGACCATCGACTATGTGAAATCGTTCAAGCCGGACCAGTTCGAGGGCGCCGACACCAAGGACGTCACCTTCCCGGCCGGTCCCGACAAGTCCATCACCATGAAGGGCCAGCAATTCCTGAGCGCGTTCTCGCTGCCGAACTTCTATTTCCACGCCGCGACCGCCCACGGCCTTCTGCGCCACGCCGGCGTCGAGGTCGGCAAGCGCGATTTTCTCGGCGCGAACTGATAAGCGATCATTCAGGCAGCCGCGGCGGGAGATCGAATCTGCTGCAGCGGCTGAAATTGCATATGATTTATGCTGTGCGCCTCCGCTGCGCAGCTCGCCTGCAGTTTCTGTATGGCTCCCTCCCTTGCGCTGATTGCCGCGATGCACAAATGTTTCGGACCACTCATCGCCTGGAAGCATTCTCATGAGCCGCTCGACCAAATTGTTTGAGACCTACAAGCTCGGCCCGATCACGCTTGCGAACCGTTTCGTGATGGCGCCGCTGACGCGCAACCGGGCCGTTCCCGGCACCTTCGTACCGGGCGCACTCGCCGCCGACTATTACGCCCAGCGTGCCTCGGCGGGGCTTCTGATCACCGAAGCGAGCCAGGTCTCGCAGCAGGGCCAAGGCTACCAGGACACCCCCGGCATCTACTCCAAGGAGCAGGTTGCCGGCTGGCGCAAGGTCACCGATCAGGTGCACCAGCGCGGCGGCAAGATCTTCATCCAGCTCTGGCACGTCGGCCGTATCTCGCATGTCGATCTTCAGGCCAATGGCGCAGCCCCGGTGGCGCCGAGCGCAATCCGGGCCAAGGGCAAGACTTTCGTCAACGGCGGTTTCGCCGATGTTTCCGAGCCCCGTGCGCTCGAGCTCTCCGAAATTCCAGGGATCATCGACGACTTCAAGCGCGCCACGAAGAACGCACTCGAAGCCGGCTTCGACGGCGTCGAGATCCACGGCGCCAACGGCTATCTGCTCGAGCAGTTTGCCAAGGACGGCACCAACAAGCGGACCGACGCCTATGGCGGCTCGATCGAGAACCGCGCGCGGCTGATGCTGGAAGTCTCCAAGGCTGTCGTCGCCGAGGCCGGCGCCGAGCGCACCGGCATTCGCATCTCGCCGGTGACGCCGGCCAACGACATCTCGGATTCGAACCCGCAAGCCCTCTACGACCATATCGTCGACGGTCTCGCCGCGCTCAAGCTAGTCTATCTCCACGTCGTCGAAGGCGCCACCGGCGGTCCGCGCGACATCGCGCCGTTCGACTATGCGGGTCTGCGCAAGCGCTTCCCCGGCGCCTACATCGCCAACAACGGCTATGATTTCGATCTCGCCACCAAGGTGCTGGACGCGGACGCGGCCGATCTCATCGCGTTCGGCAAGCCTTTCATCTCCAACCCCGATCTGGTCGAGCGGCTGAAGACGGGCGCGGCGCTGAACGATTGGGATAAGAACACGTTCTACGGCGGCGGCGCGAAGGGATACACGGATTACCCGGCGCTGGCGGCTGAGCCGGCGGAGTAAGGCGGGCACAGCTGTCATGCCCCGCGAAGGCGGGGCATCCAGTACGCCGCGGCTTCTCGATTTAATCACGACCGCCTCTGGAATACTGGATCGTCCGCCTTCGCGGACGATGACAGCGGAGGATAATCGAGAGAGTACTACGTCACGCAAAACAAGAAAAAGGCCGGGATCGCTCCCGGCCTTTCGTTTTTTTATCTCGCTCGACGTGGCGCTTACTTCGCTTCCGCGCGCTTCGGGGGCTGGGCCGGCCACGACTTGATCAGGGTGTCGTAGTCAACCGTCTCGCCCTTCGGCTTCTCGTTGGCGAGCTTGCGCTGGGGAGCAATCGTGCCGTCCTTCTGGGCCTTGGCGAACCAGAACTCGGCCGACTCCTTCTTGTGCAGCTTCGGACCGCAGGCACCCTGCACGCCCGACTTCTCCAAACGCTCCATGACGGAGTCCTGGGCCGCGGCAAGCGAGTCCATCGCGGCCTGCGGCGTCTTGGCACCGGACGACGCATCGCCGATGTTCTGCCACCACAGCTGCGCCAGCTTCGGATAGTCGGGCACGTTGTTGCCGGTCGGGGTCCACTGCACGCGCGCGGGCGAGCGGTAGAACTCGATCAGGCCGCCGAGCTTCGGCGCACGCTCCGTGAACGACTTGTCCCAGATGTCGGATTCGCGGATGAAGGTGAGACCGACATGGCTCTTCTTCAGCGACACCGTCTTGGAGACGATGAACTGGAGATAGAGCCAGGCCGCCTTGCGGCGATCCGCCGGAGTCGACTTCAGCAGCGTCGCCGAACCCGCGTCCTGGTAGCCGAGCTTCATGCCTTCCTTCCAGTACGAACCGTGCGGCGACGGAGCCATACGCCACTTCGGCGTACCGTCCGCGTTCATCACGGCGATGCCCGGCTTCACCATGTCTGCGGTGAAGGCGGTGTACCAGAACATCTGCTGGGCAATGTTGCCCTGCGCCGGCACCGGACCCGACTCGGAGAAGGTCATGCCCTGAGCCTGCGGCGGAGCATACTTCTTCATCCACTCGAGGTACTTCGTGATCGAGTAGACCGCCGCCGGACCGTTGGTGTCGCCACCACGCTCGACCGAGGAGCCGACCGGACGGCAGCCTTCCATGCGGATGCCCCATTCGTCGACCGGCAGACCGTTCGGGATGCCCTTGTCACCGTTACCGGCCATCGACAGCCAGGCATCGGTGAAACGCCAGCCGAGCGACGGGTCCTTCTTGCCATAGTCCATATGGCCATAGACCTTGACGCCGTTGATCTCCTTGACGTCGTTGGTGAAGAACTCGGCGATGTCTTCATAGGCCGACCAGTTCACGGGAACGCCGAGCTCGTAGCCATACTTGGCCTTGAACTTGGCCTTGTAGTCGGCGTTGGTGAACCAGTCGTAGCGGAACCAGTACAGGTTGGCGAACTGCTGGTCGGGCAGCTGATAGAGCTTGCCGTCGGGCGCGGTGCCGAACGACTTGCCGATGAAGTCGTTGACGTCGAGCATGGGATCGGTGACGTCCTTGCCCTCGCCGGTCATGTAGTCCGACAGCGCGATGGTCTGGCCGTAGCGGAAGTGAGTGCCGATCAGGTCGGAATCGTTGATCCAGCCGTCGTACACGTTCTTGCCGGACTGCATCTGGGTCTGCAGCTTCTCGACGACGTCACCTTCCTGGATGAGGTCGTGCTTGAGCTTGATGCCGGTGAGCTCGGAGAACGCCTTGGCCAGCGTCTGCGCCTCGTATTCGTGGGTCGTGATGGTTTCGGAGACCACGTTGATCTCCATGCCTTTGAAGGGCTCGGCGGCCTTGGCGAACCACTCCAGCTCCTTCTTCTGGTCTTCCTTCGACAGCGTCGAGGGCTGGAATTCCGCGATCCACTTCTGGATCGCAGCGTCGTCGGCGGCGCGCACCGGCGCCGAGACGGCCAGCGACACCGCGACGATGGCGGCGACGCTGGACATCGTCAGAAAGCTATTCTTGGTCAATGAACGTTCCCTTCTCCTAAACTGCCGCATGTTATTCCTCCGTTGCAGCGACAAACTTTTTACAGGCCCGGGTTGGTCCCGGATCTGGCCGTTCCTTCGCGGGCTAGACCGTGCGGAAAATGAGCACGGCCGTGGCCAGCGAAATTCCTGATGCGATCCAAAGCCGCGAAATTTCAAGTCCGTCCTCGCCGATCGGCAGCGTGGCGAGGGCGTCGGTGCCGGCGAAGGCGATCCACAGCAAATGGATGACCGCCGCGGTGATCAGGGAGATGAACAGGCGATCGCCGCGCGTGGTCGGGATGCGCAGCACGCCGACCCGCTCGGCTTCGGGATAGGCCACCGCGAGCCAGGTCATCACGGCAAGCGTGCAGGAGAGCGCGACAAAGAAGATCGCGGTCGGCGGCGTCCAGGCCATCCATGCAATCCATTCCATTGACGCCTCCCTAGACCCGACCGAGCGCGAAACCGCTCGCGATGTAATTGCGGACGAACCAGATCACGAGTGCGCCCGGGATGATCGTCAGCACGCCGGCCGCCGCCAGCAGTCCCCAGTCCATGCCCGCGGCCGACACCGTGCGCGTCATGATCGCCGCGATCGGCTTGGCCGAGACCGAGGTCAGTGTGCGCGCGAGCAGCAGCTCGACCCAGGAGAACATGAAGCAGAAGAAGGCGGCGACGCCGATGCCACTCGCAATCAGCGGCACCAGGATCTTGATGAAGAAGCGCGGGAAGGAATAGCCGTCGAGGAAGGCGGTCTCGTCGATCTCCCGCGGCACGCCGGAGACGAATCCTTCCAGGATCCACACCGCTAAGGGCACGTTGAAGATGCAATGCGCGAGCGCAACCGCCCAAGGCGTATCGAACAGCCCGATCGCCGAATAGAGGTTGAAGAACGGCAGGGCATAGACCGCGGCCGGCGCCATGCGGTTCGACAACAGCCAGAAGAACAGATGCTTGTCACCGAGGAAACGGTAGCGCGAGAACGCGTAGGCCGCCGGCAGCGCCACAGAGATCGAGATGATGGTGTTGAGGACGACATATTCCAGCGAGTTGATGTAGCCGGAATACCAGCTCTCGTCGGTGAAGATGCGCTTGTAGTGCTGGAGCGTCGGGGCGTGCGGCCACAGCGTCATCGTCGAGACGATCTCGGCGTTGGTCTTGAAGCTCATGTTGACAAGCCAGTAGATCGGCAACAGCAGGAAGATCAAGAACAGCGCCATGATGAGACGACGGCCGGGGATCGAATGCATCACACGGCTCCTTCATGCGATTTCCGGTCGGCGCCGGCATTGGTCATGACGGTGTAGAAGATCCAGCAGACGATCAGGATGATGAGGTTGTAGACCAGCGACAACGCGGCGGCCTTGCCGAGGTCGAACTGGCCGAGCGCGATCTTGACCAGCTCGATCGACACGAAGGTCGTCGAGTTGCCGGGCCCGCCACCTGTCACCACGAACGGCTCGGTGTAGATCATGAAACTGTCCATGAAGCGCAGCAGCACCGCGATCAGCAGCACGCGGTTCATCTTGGGCAGCTGGATCGCCTTGAACACCGCCCAGCGCGAGGCGCCGTCGATCTGCGCCGCCTGGTAATAGGCTTCGGGAATCGACTTCAGGCCGGCATAGCAGAGCAGCGCGACCAGGCTGGTCCAGTGCCAGACGTCCATCACGATGACAGTGACCCAGGCGTCGATATCGTTGGAGACGTAATTGTAGTCGATGCCGATGGCGTTGAGGACATAGCCGAGCAGGCCGATGTCGGGGCGGCCAAAGATCTGCCAGATCGTGCCGACCACGTTCCACGGGATCAGCAGCGGCAGCGCGAGGATGACGAGGCAGGCTGCGACCGTCCAGCCCTGGCGCGGCATCGACAGCGCGACGACGATGCCGAGCGGCACCTCGATCGCGAGGATTACCAGCGAGAAGAACAGATTGCGCCCGAGCGAGGCGAGGAAGCGGCCGCCGAGATCGGTCGAAGGATCGAGCAACTCCTTGAACCAGCCGACACCGTTCCAGAAGAACTGGTTGTTGCCGAAGGTGTCCTGCATCGAATAGTTCACCACCGTCATCAGCGGCAGCACTGCCGAGAAGGCGACGACCAGGAACACCGGCAGCACCAGGAACCAGGCTTTTTGATTGACGGTCTTGTCCATCAGGCGGCTCCCTCCACCAGAAGGCTGTCGGCATAGACGTGGAGGTGCGACGGGTCGAATTTCAGGCCGGCCGTGCCGTCCGGGCTGGTGAAGCCGGCCGGCGCGCGGGCCGCGAGCCTTGCATCACCGAGCCGCGCACGCGCGAAGCGAATGCGGCCGAGGTCGTCGACGCGTTCGATCTTCGCACTGAGCAGGCCGGGCGCAGGCGCGACGGCCTCAACGAATTCCGGACGGACGCCGATCTCGATCTTCGCGCCATCAGGCAGCTTGTCGTAGCTGCGGTTGAGCGCGATCACATGACCGCCGATCTTGGCCTCACGGCCCCTCACCTCGGCCGGCAGGATGTTCATGCCGGGCGAGCCGATGAAATAGCCGACGAAGGTGTGCGCCGGCTTGTCGAACAGCTCGGCCGGCGTGCCGCTCTGCACCACGCGGCCGTCATGCATGACCACCACGGTGTCGGCGAAGGTCAGCGCCTCGGTCTGGTCGTGGGTGACGTAGATCATCGTCAGGTCGAGCTCGCGATGCAGCGCTTTCAGCTTGGAGCGGAGCTGCCATTTCAGCTCGGGGTCGATGACGGTGAGCGGCTCGTCGAACAGCACGGCGGCGACGTCGGAGCGGACGAGGCCGCGACCGAGCGAGATCTTCTGCTTGGCGTCGGCCGTGAGCCGCGTCGCCTTGCGGTTCAGATAGGGCTCGAGATCGAGCAGGCGGCCGATCTCGGCGACGCGCTTGTCGATCTCGGCCTTCGGCACGCCGCGGTTCTTTAGAGGGAACGCCAAATTCTGCCCCACCGTCATGGTGTCGTAGATCACCGGAAACTGGAACACCTGGGCGATGTTGCGCTTCTGGGTTGACAGCGGTGTGATGTCCTCGCCGTCGAACAGGATTTTGCCCCGCGACGGCGTGATGATGCCGGAGATGACGTTGAGCAGCGTGGTCTTGCCGCAGCCGGACGGCCCGAGCAGCGCGTAGGCGCCGCCCTGTCGCCAGGTCATGGTGACGGGCTTCAGTGCAAAGCTGTCCTGCGGCGCGTCATTGCCGCCGTAGGAGTGCGCGAGATCGACGAGGTCAATGCGGGCCATGTCGCATCCCCCTCAATTATTGCCAGGAGCGGCGACCAAATGGTCTGCCGCATCGAAAACGAAGACGTCGTTGGGATCGAGCACGGCATCAATGGTCTGGCCGGGCTCGAACTCGTGCACGCCGTGGAGCACCGCCACCCAATTCGATCCGTCGCGGGTCAGATGCACGAAACTCTCCGAACCGGTGATCTCGGTCACCGTTACCGTGGCATGGAAGGCGTGGCGGTCAGTCTCGCCATTGGCAAGCGCGAGCTGATGGGCGCGAAATCCGACGCGATAGGCGCCGTCCGCGAGCGAGGCATAGAGACCGGACGCCGGCGCGGCAATGCCGCCCGCATATTGCACGGAACCGTTCTTCTTCTCGATGCCGACGAGGTTGAGCGGTGGATCGGAGAACACCTGCGCGACGCGCAAGGTCTGCGGGCGGCGGTAGACCTTCGGCGTCTCGCCGATCTGGAGCGCCTTCCCCTCCCACATGCACACCGTATTGCCGCCAAGGAGAAGCGCCTCGGTCGGCTCGGTGGTGGCATAGACGAAGATCGCACCGGACGCCTCGAAGATGCGCGGCAGCTCGGTGCGCAGCTCCTCGCGCAGCTTGTAGTCGAGATTGGCGAGCGGCTCGTCGAGCAGCACGAGGTCGGCACCCTTCACCAGCGCGCGCGCCATCGCAGTTCGCTGCTGCTGGCCGCCGGAAAGCTGGAGCGGCGTGCGCTTCAGGAACGGCTCGAGCCTGAGCAGCCGGGCGGCTTCCGCGACGCGCGCCTCGATCTCGGCGCGCGGCTTGCCCTGCACGCGCAAGGGCGAAGCGATGTTCTCGTAGACCGACAGCGAAGGATAATTGATGAACTGCTGATAGACCATGGCAACCGAACGCTGGCGTACGTCGACGCCGGTGACGTCCTTGCCGTTGACCAGCAGCTTGCCCGATGTCGGCTTGTCCAGGCCAGCGAGCAGCCGCATGATCGAGGTCTTGCCCGACAGCGTCGGCCCGAGCAGCACGTTGAGCGTGCCGCTCTCGAGCGTCAGCGAGACGTCGCGGATATGTGGGATCCCGTCGACAGTCCGGGTCACGTGATCGAGTGTCACGGTCATGAGCGTCCTCCCGCTTCCAGCAGGGGACTTTGCTGCACGGCGTGGGTTCTGATCCAGTCGTCCAGCGCCGCGATCTCGTCGGCACTTAGTCGCAGGCCGAGCTTGGAACGGCGCCAGACGACGTCGTCGGCGGTAACGGCCCATTCGTTGGCCATGAGATAACGGACTTCGCGCTCGGTCAGCGTCGCGCCGAAGGCCTGGCCGAGATCGGCCGCCGATTTCGCATCCCCAAGCAGCTTGATCGCCCTCGTGCCATAGGCGCGCGCAAGGCGCCGCGCATGCTCGTGGCTGAGGAAGGGATAGCCGCGCTGAAGCTCGGCGATCAGGCCGTCGACATCGGACACGCCCATGTCGCCGCCGGGCAGCGGCCATTTGCCGGTCCAACCTTCGCGCGCTTTCGCACTGCGAAGATAGGGCGCGAGCCGTTCCAGCGCCTCCTCGGCGAGACGGCGGTAGGTCGTGATCTTGCCGCCATAGATCGACAGCAGCGGCACGCCCCCGGGCGTGTCGAGCTCGAACACATAATCGCGCGTCGCGGCCTTGGCTTCGCTGGCGCCGTCGTCATAGAGCGGACGCACGCCGGAATAGGTCCAGACCACGTCGTCAGGCGTGACAGGCTTGGCCAGATATTCGCTTGCCGCCGTGCAGAGATACTGGATCTCCTCGGCTGTCGCCTTCACCTTGGCGGGATCGCCGTCATAGTCGCGGTCGGTGGTGCCGATCAGCGTGAAATCGTCCTGATAGGGAATGACGAAGATGATGCGGCCGTCGGCATTCTGGAACATGTAGGCGCGGTCGTGGTCGTAGAGCTTCTTGACCACGATGTGCGAGCCTTGCACCAGGCGCACCTTGGCTTTGGCGTTGACGCCGGCGCCGCGGCCGAGCACATCCTCGACCCAGGGACCGCCGGCATTGACCAGCGCGCGGGCCTGGATCGACGAACGGGCACCTGTCAGCGTGTCGATCATGCTGACGGTCCAGATGCCGTTGGACTGCTTGATATCCGTTGCGCGCGTGCGAGTACGGATCTCGGCGCCCTTGTCGGCGGCATCGCGCGCGTTGAGCACGACGAGACGGGCGTCGTCGACGAAGCAATCGGAATATTCGAACGCGCGACCGTAGCGGTTCGGGATCAGCGGGCGGCCGACCTCGTCACGCCCAAGGTCGACCGAGCGCGTCGCCGGCAACAGATGACGGCCGCCGATGTGGTCGTAGAGGAAGAGGCCGAGGCGCAGCAGCCAGGCCGGTCGCAGACCCGCATGGTGCGGCAAAACGAAACGCAGGGGGCGAATGATATGGGGCGCGATGCCCCAGAGAATCTCGCGCTCGATCAGCGCCTCGCGGACCAGCCGAAACTCGTAATATTCGAGATAGCGCAGGCCGCCATGCACCAGCTTAGTCGACCAGGACGACGTCCCGCTCGCCAGATCGTTCATTTCGCACAGGAAAACCGTGTTGCCACGGCCCACCGCGTCGCGCGCGATGCCGCAGCCGTTAACACCGCCTCCGATAATGGCGAGGTCGAAAATACGCTCCAACAGACGCATCCCCCGGCGACCGCCCGTTCAATCGAGCGGTTACTTTCGCTTTTGATTAGATCACATCAAAAAACGAAAGCAAGATGAAAGAGAGGAGGAAGGAAGTGAAAGCGGAACTTTTAAGTGGGCAAATGTCTGCGGAAATGGGCAGTTCAGGAGAGGACTAGAGCAGCATTATTGCTCTTGAATAGTTGTCGATGGCCATTATTAGTTATGATAGTCATATTGGTCACTATCTGCATGACAGACCACAGCACTGCACCAGACTCACCAGCGACCGACTCGTGGACGCTTGCCAACGCCAAGGCCCGGCTATCCGAGGTGATCGACCGTGCTCAAGCCGGCCCGCAAATCATCACCCGACACGGCAAGCCCAGTGCAGTGATCGTTTCCGCCGAGGAATGGGCGCGCAAGACGGCGCGCAAAGGTACCCTAGCCGAATTCCTGCTGGCTTCGCCGCTGCGCAGCGCCGATCTCGAGCTTGAACGCGTGCACGACGCGCCGCACGACGAGACGCCGTGAATCTGCTGCTCGACACCAACGTGTTGTCGGAGGTCCAGAGGCCGGCCCCTTCGCCGAAAGTCTTGTCATGGCTTGATACGATCGACGAGGATCGTGCGTTCATCAGCGTGGCATCGATCGCCGAGCTTCGCCGCGGCATCGCATTGCTGGAGGACGGCCGTCGGCGCGCAGCACTGGCCGCCTGGCTTGCCCACGATCTGCCGGAGCGTTTTGCCGGGCGCACCCTGCCAATCGACCACGCGGTGGCGGAACGCTGGGGTGACCTGATGGCTCAGAGCCGCAGAAGCGGCGTCGCATTGTCTGTCATGGACGGCTTCTTTGCCGCGACCGCGCTCGCAAACAACCTCATGCTCGTGACGCGCAATGTGAAGGACTTTACAGTATTCGGCGTGCCGCTGCTCAACCCGTGGGATGACCCATAGTCCTATCTCAGCCGCACCACCGGCGCCGATTCAGGTGCTGCATCCTGCACATCGGCCTGAGCCTCATCAACGTCCGCCGCCTTCGGCATCGCCGCCATCACCTCGATGCCCTTGCCGTGGCAGATGGTGGCGAGGCGCTCGGGCAATTCCTGGTCGGTGACGAAGGTCTGGATCTGGCTGATATGTGCGATGCGCACCGGCGCGCTGCGGCGGAGCTTGGTCGAGTCCGCGACCAGCATGACGCTGCGGGCGTTGGCGATGATGGCCTGCGCCACCTGCACCTCGCGATAGTCGAAGTCGAGCAGCGCGCCCTCCTCGTCGATCGCGGACGCCCCGATGATGGCGTAGTCGACCTTGAACTGGCCGATCAGCTGCGTCGCGGTCGAGCCGACCACCGCACCGTCGGCGCGTCGTACCGTGCCGCCGGCGACCACCACCTCGATGCGGGGATGGCGGTAGAGCAGCATGGCGACGTTCAGATTGTTGGTGATGACGAGGAGGTCCTCGTGCGAGGTCAGCGCGCTCGCCACCTCCTCGGTCGTGGTGCCGATGTTGATGAAGAGCGAGCAGCCGTTCGGGATCAGCGAGGCGGCCGCGGCTCCAATCGCCTTCTTCTCGTCGGCGGCGACGAAGCGCCGCGCCTCATAGGCGAGGTTTTCGACGCCGGAGGCGATGATGGCGCCGCCATGGATGCGGGTCAGTGAGCGGCGCTCGCAGAGATCGTTGAGATCCTTGCGAATGGTCTGCGCCGAAACCTCGAAACGGCGCGCCAGCTCCTCGACCATGACGCGGCCCGAGGCCCGCGCAATGTTGAGGATTTCGGCTTGGCGATGGGTCAGTCCGGTCACGGCGATGGCCTCAAGTCAGGAAGCTGCATGGTGCGGCGGTTCGCGCGTTCGGTCAATGCGCGCGCCGATCACGGTTAACGGACGAAGGTCCTCACCACGCCATTGCGGCGGCGAGGCGCGCCAGCAGCGTGGGATCGTCGAAGGCGCTGGCGGAGGCGATAGCCCCGGCGGTGACGAGATCAGCATGGCTGAGGCTGGTCCGGATGCCGATGGTCGGAATGCCGGCCGCTACGGCCGATTGCACGCCGGTGCGGGAGTCCTCGAACGCGATTGAGGCCATCGCGCTGGCGCCGGCAAAGCGCAACCCTTCCTGATAAGGCAGCGGATGCGGCTTGCCGTGCAACAGCTCGGCACCGATCACGAGCGCCTTGAAGCGGTCCGTGATGCCGAGGCCGGACAGCAGCAGCTCCGCATTCAGCCGCGGGGCGTTGGTCACCGCAACCATGGGAATACCGGCCGCATCCGCCCTGTCGAGCAGCGCCATCAGGCCCGGCAGCGGCTCGATCTGCCCGGCGACGAGTTCGCGGAAGACTTCCTCCTTCTCATCGAGGATCAAGGCACGCCGTTCCGGCGCCTCGTCAGGCAGAAAGCGCTCGCCGATCGCTATATTCGCGAAGCCTTGCAGCTCCCTGGAGAAGCGCGCGTGATCGAAGACATGGCCGCGAGGGCCGAGCACCTGGTTGAAGGCCTTCAGGTGCAGCGGATCGGTGTTGGCGAGCGTACCGTCGATGTCGAACAGCAACGCCCTGCTCGTCTCTTTGCCGATAGCCTCGATCATGTCCGTACTTTCCCGAATAGATGGCGCATCGATACGAAAGCCGTATCAATACAGCGTCAATCGCGCAATGACGCACGTGCATGACCACTACGCGACACTCGACAAAGTCGCGCGCGGCTGCAACACTCCGTGCAAGATCAAAAAGGAGGAAACGATGACGATCAACCGACGCGATCTGGCTCTCTCGACTCTTGCCGTCCCAGCTCTTGCCGTCTCCACGCTTGCAGTTTCAGCGCTCACGACACCGGTGCTGGCGGCCTCGGCCGACGAGGAAGCCGTAGCGAAGAAGGTCGAGGCGTTCCGTCTCGCCCAGATCGCGGCCGATCCCAAGGCGCTCGGCGCACTCTGCGCCGACGAGGTGAGCTACAGCCATTCCAGCGGCAAGGTCGAGGACAAGGCGACCTTCGTCGCCAACGCCACCGACGGCAAATCCAAATTCCTGTCGATCGAGTACAAGGACCCGACCATCAAGGTCGTCGGCCCCGCTGCGATCGTGCGCTTCCACTGGGTGGCGGAACAGGAGATGGCGGCCGATGGGAAAAAAGTGCCGACCAATCTTCACATCCTGATGAACTGGCAGAAGCAGGGCGACGACTGGAAGCTGCTCTCACGGGCGGCGACGAAGTTGTGAACAACGGCTCTTCCCTCTCCCCTTTGCGGGAGAGGGGGGCTCGCGAAGCGAAGTCGGGTGAGGGGTTTCTCTCCGAGAACGAATCTCTCGCTCCTGAATCTTATGAAGCGGCCCCTCATCCGGCGCTTCACGCCGCCTTCTCTCACACGGGGAGAAGGGAAGGCAGAGTCCGCGGCAAAAGATTCCCACCTCTCGCACTACGCGCGAGCCGGAATGACCAGCGGCACGGCTACGCCGCTTCCTTCACATCACCGTTAACCAGCTTGCGCGCGGCGCGCTCGGCTTCGCGGGCGTTGCGGAAGAGTTGGCCTTCGAGGCGATTGAATTGGTGCGACGAGGCAAAGAAACAGTAGCCTCGGTCCCCGCGAACAACGATGCCCGCGGTCTGCGAATTAACCTCGATGATGTAGCTATCCGGCATGGCCCGTAGATTCCTCAATGCGGGCAAATAACCGGATCTCTGCCCGAAAGTTCCTCGGGCACTCAGCCGGTTTCCACCCCGAATCGACCCACAACTGAGTAGACTTGGACCTCATCCCTTTTATGACTGGTTCTTGGCGAAGCCAAGACGCGGTGGCTCACTCCTGCCGCGTTTGGCGGGCCGCGATCGAAATGAGACGCAACGCCGCGCGCGATTACGTCGCGATCGCGGTGTCTGTCGGGCGAACCGGCTGCGGGCGGCCGTGCTCGTCGATTGAGACGTAGGTGAAGTTGCCGTCGGTGACGAGGAACGGTGGCTGCTCGCCGCGGCGCAGCGCCCATGCTTCCAGATGCACGGTGACAGACGTGCGCCCGACGCGAACGAGATTGGCGTGAACCGAAACGAGATCGCCGACATAGACGGCCTTGCGGAAATTCATCGCCTCGATGGCGACGGTCACCGTGCGCGACTTTGCGACCTTTGACGCAAACACGCCGCCGCCGACGTCCATCTGGCTGAGCAGCCAGCCGCCGAAGATGTCGCCGTTTGCGTTGGTGTCGGCGGGCATCGCCAGCGTGCGAATGCAGAGATCGCCGCCCGGCCCGGCGTCGACTTGTTCGTTCATGCCTCTCTCACTCGAAGATTGCTCACTTGAAAATTGATCATTTGAAGCTGCTCAGTTGAAATTGTCCCAGCCCGGATCCGGCGCAAAGCGCTCGCCGAATCTCCCGGCCAGCGCGCGCAATGTGGATGCGACATGATCCACGCCGCGCGTGCGCGCATAGTTCAACGGACCGCCACGGAACGGTGCATAACCGGTGCCGAAGATCATGGCGCCGTCGACCATGTCGGCATCATCGACGATACCTTCGCGAAGCGCGGCGACGCAGACGTTGGACATCGGCAGCACCAGGCGATCGATCATCTGGTCAGTGACGCGTGGACCAGTCTCGGGCAACGGCGCCTTCTCGGCCTTGCCGTCGCGCCAGACGTAAAAGCCCTTGCCGGTCTTGCGGCCGAGTTCGCCCTTGGCGACCTTCTCGCGCAGCCAGGCCGGCGTCGGCGGCAACAGATCGCCGAACTTGCTGCGCAGCATGTCGCCGACGTCGAGACAAATGTCGAGCCCGACCTGGTCGGCCAACTCGATCGGTCCCATCGGCATGCCGAACTGCTCCGCGGCGGCGTCGATCAGGCGTTGGTCGATCTTCTCGTCCAGCATCACCATCGCTTCCAGCATGTAGGGCGTCAGCGCGCGGTTGACGAGGAAGCCCGGCGAGCTCTTCACCGGCAACGGCAGCCGATCGATCGCGCCGACGAAAGCGAGTGCCTCCTTCAGCACCTGCGTATCGTTACCGTCATGGCTGACGACTTCCACCAGCTGCAACCGCGACACCGGATTGAAGAAGTGGAGGCCGACCAGCCGCTCCGGCCGCGCCAGCGTGGTGCGCAAATCCTGGAGCGGAATGCTCGACGTGTTGGTCGCGAGAATCGCGCCCGGCTTCATCCGCGGCTCGAGGCCGGCGTAGACCTTCTGCTTCAGCTCGAGCTTCTCCGGGACCGCCTCGATGATGAGATCGGCGTTGCGGACGCCCTCCCCGTCCATGTCGGGGATCAGGCGATCGAACGCGTCGCGCACGTCGGTCGGCTTGCGGATGATCTTGCCGTAGAGCTCGGCGGCGCGCTTGACTGCACCCGCGATCGGCTCCGCCTTCACGTCGGCGAGCGAGACGCGCAGCCCCTGCCCCGCGCACCAGGCCGCGATGTCGCCGCCCATGGCGCCGGCGCCGATGACGTGGACATGCTTGACCGTGTTGCCGGAGCCTGCCGCCTTCTTCATCTGCTCGCGCAGGAAGAACACGCGGATCAGGTTCTGCGCGGTCGGCGTCACCATCAGCTTGGCGAACGAAGCCTGCTCTGCCCTGAGCATCGCGGCCTTGCTGCCGCCATGGGTTTCCCAGAGATTGATCAGCGCGTAAGGCGCAGGATAATGCTCGCGGGACGCGGCCTTCGCCGCCTCCGATCGCATCCGCCTGGCCAACAGCCCGCGCACGGGGCCGAAATTCGCCGCACGCGCCAGAAAGCCCGGGCGCGCCCGCTTGAGGCGGCCGAACAGCGCATCCTTGACGGCGTTGCGAACGTGGCGCTCCTGCGTCACGGTGTCGACGAGGCCGAGCGATCTGGCGCGGCGGGCATCGATGGTGCGGCCGGTCAGCATCAGGGCCATCGACTGGGTCGGATTGACCAGCGCGGTGAAACGCGCGGTGCCGCCGAGACCGGGATGTAGCCCCAGCATCACCTCAGGGAAGCCGAAGCGCGCGCCGTCGATGGCGATGCGCGATTGACAGGCAAGCGCGACTTCGAGCCCGCCGCCGAGGCAGAAGCCGTGGATCACCGCGACCGTCGGCAGCTTCAGCGCTTCCAGATGGTCGACCACCGCATGGGCCGCGCGGATCCGCGTCTCCACCATCCCGGCATCATCGGCGCCGCGAAATTCGTTGACGTCGGCGCCCGCGATGAAGCCGGACGGCTTTGCGGAGCGGATCACGAGGCCGGCAGGACGCTCGGTCTCGATCGCCGCCAGCACGGCGTCGAACTCCTCCATCACGTCCGAGGATAGCGTATTGGCGCTGGCGTCAGCGCGGTCGAACAGCAGCCAGGCGACGCCGTCGGCGTCGCGCGTCAGCTTGAAATGCTTGTAGGGACTATCGGCAGCGGGCTTGGGCCCGAGCTCCAGCACGCGGTCGCCGAGCGCGGTCATGATCTTGGAATCCATGGTCACACCGCCTCGATCAGCATGGCGCCGCCGAGCCCGCCGCCGATGCATTCGGTGGCAACGCCGCGCCGCGTGCCGAGCCGCTTCATGGTGTTGACGAGATGCAGCACGATGCGGTTTCCCGATGTGCCGACGGGATGCCCGAGCGAGATAGCGCCGCCATCGACATTGAGTTTTTCGCGGTCGATCTCGCCGGCGGCGCCATCCAGCCCCAAAATCTCCCGGCAGAACTTGTCGTCATTCCAGGCGGCGAGGCAGCCGAGCACTTGGGTGGCGAAGGCCTCGTTGAGCTCCCAGGTCTGGACGTCCTGAATGGTGAGATCGTTGCGCTTCAGCAGCGGCGTCGCCGACATCACGGGACCGAGACCCATGATTCTTGGATCAAGTGCGGCCCAGTTGCTGTCGACGATGACCGCCTTCGGCGTCAGCCTGTGCCTGGCGACCGCTTCGTCGGAGGCCAGGATCACCCAGGACGCGCCGTCGGTGATTTGCGAGGAATTGCCGGCCGTGACCTGGCCCCACGGACGCTCGAACACCGGCCTCAGCTTGGCGAGCTTCTCGGCCGTCGAGTCCGGACGCACGCCATCATCATGGTCGAAGAATTTTCCGTCGCGGGAGAACGCCGTTTCGACTTCGCCCTTGAGAAAACCTTCCGCCTGCGCATGCGCAAGCCGGCGATGGCTTTCGGCGGCATAGGCATCGGACTGCGCGCGGGTGATGCCGAAGAGATGGCCGACGACTTCGGCCGTCTGGCCCATGTTCAGGTCGGTAATGGGATCGGTCAGCCCGCGTTCCAGGCCGATGATCGGCTTGAGATAGCGCGGCCGCAGCTTGAAGGCTGCGGCAAGCTTCGCGGCGACGCCCCTGGCCGTGGCAAGGCCGGCAAACCAGCGCACGCCGGAATTCGGCCAGACCAGCGGCGCGTGGCTCAAGGCTTCGGTGCCGCCGGCGAGGATCATGTCGGCACGGCCCTCGCGAATGTAGCGGTACGCGGTGTCGATCGACTGCATGCCCGAGCCGCAATTGATCTGCACGGTGAACGCGACCATGTCCTCGCCCATGCCGAGCCGGAGCGCGGCGACGCGGGCCGGGTTCATCTCGTCCGCAATCACGTTGACGCAGCCGAGGATGACCTGGTCGAAGCTATCCGGCGAAAACGGCTGGCGCGCCAGCAGCGGCCGGCCGCACTGCACGGCGAGATCGACCGGCGTGAACGGCCCCGGCCCCGAGCGCGCTTTGAGAAACGGCGTCCGGCTGCCGTCGACGATGAAAACCGGTCGTGCCATCAGCCCGCCGCCCTCTGTTCACCGAGTTCCTGGAAGAACTGATGCACGTCGCCGGATTTTTTGTAAATCGGCGACAGCGCCTCCGGCACAAAATCGTCGACCTCTATCACTGCAGTGACGGCTTCGCGGGCCGCGGCGAACTGCTCGCCCTCGGCCTGCGTGATCACACCCTTGGCTACCGCATCCTTCCAGTCGCTGATATGAGCCGCGCGTATGCGCCTGGCGATGGCGTCCGTGCCTGCGACCAGGTTGAAAGCGCGCTCCAGCCGGGCGAAGCCGCCATCGTCATCGACATAGGCGAGGTCGGGCGTGAGGCGGTCGCGCGCGGCCGACGGCTCGAGCACGAGGCTTGCGCATTGATGCACCACCCGGTCGGAGGGACCCAGCACGCGGGCGCCGAAGGGCTGGACCACGAACTTGAGGATGCCTGCGACGAAGCGGTTGGGCAGATTGGCGAGAATCTCCGCAAGCCGGTTCTCGATGGTCCGGAAGCCCGTCGCCATGCACCATTCGAGCGCGGCAAAATCCTCCTTCTGCCGGCCTTCGTCCTGCCAGCGTTTGAGCGCAGCCGAGAGCAGATACAGCTCGGACAGGATGTCGCCGAAGCGCGCCGACAGCATCTCCTTGCGCTTGAGCGCGCCGCCGAGCGTGAGCAGCGCCATATCAGCGCAGAGGGCAAACGCCGCCGAGTAACGCGAGAGCTGACGATAGAATGGCCTGGCGTCACCCGCATCGGGTGCAAGCGCGAAGACACCAAAGCTCCAGCTCCGGCCGAACGCGCGCAACAGTGTCTCGAAGCTGTGGCCGACATGCTTCCAGAACACTTTGTCGAAGGCGGTGAGGCCGCGCTCGCGATCGGCATCCGCGAGCGCATTCATCTCGTCGAGCAGATAAGGATGGGCGCGGATGGCGCCCTGCCCGAACACGATGAGATTGCGGGTGAGGATATTGGCGCCCTCGACGGTGATACCGACGGGGACGGCACGGTGGAGATTGCCGAGATAGTTTTGCGGACCGTCGATCACGGCCTTGCCACCATGGATGTCCATGGCGTCGTCGACCGCGGTGCGCATCCGCTCGGTCGCGTGCAGCTTCATGATGCCCGAGATGACGGCGGGATGGATGCCGGCATTCAGCGCGGCGCAGGTCAGCCGTCGCGCCGCATCGAGCTGATAGGCGGTCGCGACGATGCGCGCGAGCGGCTCCTCGACGCCCTCGAATTTGGAAATGGAGATGCCGAACTGCTCGCGGATGCGGGCATAGGCGCCGGTGGTGCGGGCGGCATAGGCGGCGCCGGCGGCGGAGAGCGAGGGCAACGAGATGCCGCGGCCGGCGGCGAGCGCCGTCATCAGCATCTTCCAGCCCTGCCCCAGCCGCGCCTGGCCGCCGATGACGTAGTCGAGCGGAATGAAAACGTCGCGGCCCCTGTTCGGGCCGTTCTGGAAGACCTGCATCGACGGCAGATGGCGTTTGCCGATTTCGACGCCGGGAAGGTTGGTCGGGATCAGCGCCACGCTGATGCCGAGCTCCTCCTGATCACCGACGAGATGATCCGGGTCATAGGCCTTGAAGGCGAGGCCAAGCAGCGTCGCGACGGGACCGAGCGTGATGTAACGCTTGTGCCAGTTGAGCTTCAGACCCAACACCTCCTGGCCCTCGAAGCTGCCCTTGCAGATGATGCCGGTGTCGACCATCGAGGCCGCATCGGAGCCGGCCTCGGGGCTGGTGAGGCCGAAGCAGGGAATGTCGCGGCCATCGGCAAGACGCGGCAGCCAGCGCTGCTGCTGCTCCTTGGTGCCGAAGTGCATCAGGAGCTCGCCGGGGCCTAACGAGTTCGGCACCATCACCGTCACCGCGGCGGCAATCGAGCGGGTCGAGATCTTGCGCACCACTTCCGAATGCGCATAGGGCGAGAAGCTGAGGCCGCCGAACTCCTTTGGAATGATCATGCCGAAGAATTTTTCGCGCTTGATGAAGTGCCAGACATCGGGCGGCAGGTCGCGCCATTCCCAAAAGATCTTCCATTCATCGAGCATGGCGCAGAGCTCGTCGACGGGGCCGTTGAGGAAGGCCTGCTCCTCGTCGGTCAGCGTTGCCTGTGGGACCTTCAGCAGCTTCGACCAATCAGGGTTGCCGGTGAAGAGATCGGCGTCCCACCAGACGTCGCCGGCCTCCAGCGCCTCGCGCTCGGTGTCCGACATCGCCGGCAGCACGCCGCGCGCCCAGGAGAAAATCGGCTTTGTCAGGGTGTCGCGGCGGAAGCTCATGGCGGACCTCATGCATCGGCGCGGTGATCGGGCATTTTAGCGGAAAGTGGCCGGCGGCGGTGAACACTTCGCCTGCAAAAAGACGCGAATTGACGCGGCCGGGCAGCCGCCCAGAGCCATAACGGCCGAGGCGTGGTGGCAGTTCCGGGAGGGGGGCTAGACTACGGCCGGCCGGTCTAATCCGGCCGCACCATCTCGAACATGTTTTCCGGCTTGATCTCGAAATAATCCCCGCTGCGGCCGGCCCGGACGATCGGGCGGGCGGCGGCGGTCTGGTAGACGCCGTCCTTGATCATGGCCTTGTCGATGTGGACGGCAACGACTTCGCCGAGCGTCAACCAGGCATTGGCTTCCTTGCCGTCGGCGCCCTTGAGCCGGACGATATCGGACACCTTGCATTCGAAGGCGACGGGACTCTCGCCCACGCGCGGCACGTTGACGAGCCTGCCGGGCACGGCGGTAAGGCCGGCGACCTCGAACTCGTCGACCTCAGGGCCAACATGCGCCGCAGTCGCGTTCATGTGCCTGGCCAGGTCCATCGTGGCGAGATTCCAGACGAACTCACCGGTCTGCTGGATGTTCTCGACCGTATCCTTCCAGTTGGTGGAGGAGAAGCCGATGATCGGGGGGACATAGCAGAACGCGTTGAAGAAGCTGTAGGGCGCGAGGTTGACGTGGCCTTTGGTGTCTCGCGACGAAATCCAGCCGATCGGCCGTGGCGCGACGATCGCGTTGAAGGGATCGTGCTTGAGGCCGTGGCCCTTGGCGGGCTCGTAGAAGTGCAGGTCTTTGTCGGTCACGCGCTTTTTCCTTCTCGTCATTGCGAGCGCAGCGAAGCAATCCAGAATCCCTCCGCAGAGACAGTCTGGATTGCTTCGCTCGCTCGCAATGACGGAGTTTGTTGATCCGTTCTTGCCAGCCACCAGCCATCATTCCGGGGCGGTCGGCCTGCTTATAGGAGGAAATTCGCCGCCCCGTCAGTGCCGCGGGGACAATCCCGCGATGACGAAATCGATCATCTGGTCGATGGTCGGGCCCGGCTTGGTGGCGCACTGGGCGATCATCTGGGGGTGGAAAAAGCGCATCATCGCGGTGCAGGCGCACAGCGCGGCCAGCTGCAGGTCCGGCGCCTCGAACTCGCCGGAGGCCACGCCTTGCGCGATCATCTGGCCGATGACCCCGGCAATGCACTCCATGTGGTTGACGCAGACGTCCCAGTCCTCCTGCATCGCGATCTCGACCATCTCGTGCAGCTTATTGTCGCCGACATAGCGTTCGGTATTCATGCGATGGATGGTGGTGAGCAGTTCGCGGAAGCGCGGCAGGACCGGACCGGGCCTCGCCACGATCCGCTGCGCTTCCAGCTCGACCTCGCCCATCAGCGAGCGGGCCACCGCCTGATGAATCGCCTTCTTCGATTCGAAGAAGCGATAGACGTTGGCGGGGCTCATCTTGAGCTCCTTGGCGATGTCCCCGACCGTGGTCTTGAGATAACCGATCTGGCGGAACAGCCGCTCGGCCACCTCAAGAATACGATCCCGGGTGTCCCCTTCGATATGTTCCGAAACCAGTGTCATCTGTCAGGACTCGTCAATCAGCAGTTCATCTTCACTTATTCAGCCGCCTCAGCAAGCGGAATTGCGTTCTGGTCATCGCTCCCATGCTGCGGCGCGGCAGGCTGCTCGGGGGTACCCGCCTCATCCAGGCTCTTGCGGAACCAGAGGGCGTAGAGGCCCGGTAGGTACAGCAGCGTGAGGAAGGTCGCGACGAACAATCCGCCCATGATGGTGATCGCCATCGGCCCCCAGAACGCCGAGCGCGACAGCGGGATCATGGCGAGGATGGCGGCGAGCGCCGTCAGCACCACCGGACGGGCGCGGCGCACGGTGGCCTCCACGATCGCCTCGCGGCGGGTCAGGCCATGCGAAACGTCGGTCTCGATCTGATCCACCAGGATGACCGCATTGCGCATGATCATGCCGGCGAGCGCGATCAGGCCGAGCAGCGCCACGAAGCCGAACGGGGCATTGGCGATGTTGAGCCCGAACGAGGCGCCGACAATGCCGAGCGGCGCGGTCAGGAACACCAGGATCAGGCGCGAGAAGCTCTGCAGCTGGAACATCAGCAGCGTCAGCATCACCATGACCATCAGCGGGAAGAGAATGAAGATCGAGGCGTTGCCCTTGGCGGATTCCTCGAACGCGCCGCCCGCCTCGATGCGGTAGGCCGGCTCGAGGTGGTCCTTGATTGCCTTCAGCTTCGGCGCGATCTGGCCGGTGACGTCGGGCGCCTGCACGCCGTCGACGACGTCGGAGCGCACGGTGATCGCCATATCGCGGTTACGCCGCCACATGATCGGCTCCTCATGGGCATATTCGATCTTCGCGATCTGCTGCAGCGGCACGGCCACGCCGTTGCGCGACGTGATGGTGAGATCACCGACTGCGCCGAGATCGAGCCGCTCAGACGAGACGGCGCGCGCGACCACACCGACCTTCTCGATGCCGTCGCGCACGGTGGTCACCTGCGAGCCCGAGATCAGCATCGACAGCGCCTGCGACACGTCCTGCGGGGTCAGGCCCATGGCGCGGGCGCGATCCTGGTCGACGACGAGCTTGAGGTAAGGCGACTGCTCGTTCCAGTCGAGCTGGACGTCCTTGACGCTCTTGTTCTGCCGCATCACGTCGCGGACCTGGTAGGCGATCTCGCGCACCTTGTTGGCGTCGGGGCCGATGACGCGAAACTGCACGGGAAAACCAACGGGGGGACCGAAATTGAAGCGGTCGACGCGCACGCGGGCTTCGTTGAGCGCGCCCTCTGCGACGGCGTTTTCGAGCTTGGCCTTGATGCGCTCGCGCGCCTCGACGCCCTTTGCGACGATGACGATTTCGGCAAAAGCCTCGTTCGGAAGCTGCGGATTGAGGCCGAGCCAGAAGCGCGGCGAGCCCTGCCCGACATAGGCCGTGTAGGTCTCGATGTCCTTGTCGTCCTTGAGCATGGTCTCGGCCTTCTTCACCGCCTTTTCCGTGACGTTGAAGGCGGTGCCCTCGGGCAGGCGAAGCTGGAGGAACAGCTCGGGACGCTCGGACAGCGGGAAGAACTGCTGCTGAACGTGGCCGAAGCCGACGATCGAGGCGATGAAGACGCCGACGGTCGCAGCGACCACGGTGATGCGGTGATTGACGCACCACTGCACGATGGTGCGCAGGCCCCGATACATGCGGGTCTCGTAGACCGCGTGCGGATCGTGATTGTGGTGCACCTTGATGTTGGGCAGCAGCATGACGCCGATATAGGGCGTGAAGATCACCGCCACGAACCAGGACGCGACCAGCGCGATCGCCACGATCCAGAAGATGCTGCCGGCATATTCGCCGACCGCGGAATTGGCAAAGCCGATGGGGAGGAAGCCAGCGGCCGTGACCAGCGTTCCCGTGAGCATCGGAAACGCAGTGGACTCCCAGGCAAAGGACGCCGCACGCATGCGATCCCAGCCCTGCTCCATCTTCACCACCATCATCTCGACAGCGATGATGGCGTCATCCACCAGCAGGCCGAGCGCGATGATCAGCGCACCCAGCGTGATGCGGTGCAGATCGAGCGACATCGTGTTCATGACGACGAAGACGATGCCGAGCACCAGGGGCACCGACAGCGCGACCACGATGCCGGTGCGCCAGCCGAGCGCCAGGAACGACACGAACAGCACGATGACGAGGGCTTCCATGAAGGAGTGCACGAATTCGCTGACGGCGTGCTCGACCACCTTGGGCTGGTCGGCGATCAGCTTGATGTCGACGCCCTGCGGCACGGCCTTCATGAATTCAGCCGTCGCCTTCTCGACCTCCTTGCCGAGATCGAGGATGTTGGCGCCCTTGGCGGTGACGACGCCGATGCCGATCGCGGCCTTGCCTTCCTGACGCACGATGAAGCTCGGCGGGTCGACGTAACCATGGGTGACGGTGGCGATGTCGCCGAGGCGGAACACGCGACCATTGCTCTCGACCGGAGTTTCGGCGACGGCCTTGGCGCCGTCGAGCGCACCGGTGACGCGCAGCGGCACGCGCTGCGACGAGGTCTCGACCGTGCCGGCCGGCGTCACATTGTTCTGCTTGGCGAGCGAATCGAACAGCGCCTGCGGCGTGATGCCGAGAGTGGCGAGCTTGGCATGGCTGAATTCGACGAAGATGCGCTCATCCTGGTTGCCGTAGACGTCGACCTTGGTCACGCCCGGCACCTTCAAGAGGCGCTGACGGAACCCCTCGGAGACCTTCTTGAGCTGGGCGTAGTCGGCGCCGTCGCCGGTCATCATGTAGAGGATGGAATCGACGTCGGAGAACTCGTCGTTGACGACGGGCCCGAGAATCCCTGCGGGCAGCTGGCCCTGCACGTCGGCCAGCTTCTTGCGCAGGAGATAGAAGAGATACGGCACGTCCTTCGGCGGCGTGGAATCGCGGAACGTGACCTGGAGCGCGGTGAAGCCGGGCTTGGAATAAGTCTGCACCTTCTCGAAGTAAGGCAGCTCCTGGATCTTCTTCTCGATGGGGTCGGCGACCTGCGCCTGCATTTCCTGCGCGGTTGCGCCCGGCCACAGCACGGAGACGTTGACCACCTTCACCGTGAAGAACGGGTCCTCGGCGCGGCCGAGCTTCTGATAGGAGAAAAACCCGGCGACGCCGAGAATGAGCATCAGGAACAGGATCAGCGTCGGATGGCTGACGGCCCAGGCCGAAAGATTGAAGCGCTTCATCGCACTCTCCAAAGATGATCCGGTTGCAAAAAAACGACAGCCACCCTGTTCGACGCGTCGTCGCGAGGCAGCGAAGCAATCCAGGGGGCTGGGCAGGTTCTGGATCGCTTCGCCGCTTCAGCCAAAGCATTTGCGCTTGGGCCGAAACTCACCTCACACGACGTAACTCGTAAGCGAGACTTAAAAGGACAGTGACGACACGATCCGCACCCTCTGGCTCGGATCGAGCTTCTGCACACCGAGAGCAACGATCTTGGCGCCCTCTTCGACACCGCCGGTGATGACGACGTCGTTGCTCTCGTAGGACTTCACCGCGACCGGCTGCAGCGTGACCGCGCCGTTGTCGTCGACGACGTAGAAGGACGGCTTGCCGCCTTCGTTGAACAGTGCCGACAGCGGCAGCCGCGCGACGCGCTCGGTGGCAGGGTCCGACAGCGTCAGCGTCGCGGTCATGCCGAGCGACACCTTGTCGTCGGCCTCGGGCAGCGAGAACTTGGCGAGATAGGTGCGGGTCGCAGGATCCGCGGTGGGCGCGATCTCGCGCAGCTTGGCCGTATATTTCTTGCCCGGCTCCGACCAAAGAGTGACGCTGGCGGCGCCCGATTTGGCACGTCCGACCAGCGTCTCAGGGATCGCGACGACCGCTTCCTTTTCGGCAAAGCGGGCGACACGGATCGAGGTCTGGCCTGCGGCAACCACCTGGCCAGGCTCGATCAGCGTTGCGGTGACGACGCCACGGGCGTCGGCGTTGAGCGTCGCGTAGGAAAGGGAGTTCTTGGTCAATTCGACCGAGCGCTCGGCCCGGTTCAGGCGGGCGCGGGCCTCGTCGGCGGCGGCGCGGCTCGAATCCAGCTGCGCGTCGGTGGTCCAGCCCTTGGCCCTCAAATCCTTGGCGCGCTGCTCGGCGGCGGCGGCCTGGGCCAGCACGCCGGTCGCAGCGGTCTGCTCGGCGACAGCTTGCTCGGCTTGGAGCTTCAGATCGACCTCATCGAGGACCGCAAGCGGCTGGCCGATCTCGACGGTCTGGCCGACTTCGACCAGACGCTTGGCGACCTTGCCGGCGACCCGAAAGCCCAGGTCGCTCTCGATCCGCGGCCTGATGGTGCCGACGAAGCTGCGCTCGGGCTTTTCGGCATCGTAATGGGCGGTGGCGACCAGGACGGGCCGCGGCGGCTCGGCCTTTTCAGCGACGGTGTCATTGCACCCAGCGAGGGCGGCAGCCATCAGCGCCAGCGAAACACCGGCCAAGAGCCTCGAATAGCTGGACAAAACGGATCGGACGAACATCGGAGGACACTCCCTCGGCTACAATGAGAGGAATGTCGACTAATCACTGATAAAAGTCAATAATCGTCAGTCATCAGGAAAGCGTGATCGTTAAGGGGCGGTAACGATTCTCCGGAATTGGCGGAGCTCCCTTTTCCTGATATGGTTACATGTAACCGACCGGAGGGACCTATGCCGTCCTCTTCTAAGCCAAAGTCGTCCCGAGCGAAGGTCCGCGAGCATCGAGACCGGCTGCGCGCGCAGGGACTCCGTCCGATCCAGATTTGGGTTCCGGATGTCCGTTCAGCCTCCTTCAAGGCGGAGGCCCATCGCCAGTCACTGGCGGTCGCATCGAACCCGCATGAGGAGGACGATCAGGCTTTCGTCGATGCGATCTCCGATTGGCCTTGCGATACAGAATAGCCCTGCGAACAGCGCAGGGGATCTAGTCGGCAGGGCCTCAGGCCCGAAACAGTTTCGCAGCAGGCTCCGGCCTAAACTCGCTCCTCCTGAAGCTCGTCGGCGCGGACGGAGGTCGATCAACTGAGCGTCCCAGCATGGCGGTCCACCAACCAATGAAGAGAGGCGAAGTTTGGACAGCAGCAGGCGCAAAGGATTACGCGGGGAAACCGCGACCGGTAATCATCGTGCAGGACGACGATTTTGACGCAACGGAATCGATCACGGTTTGCCCAATCACAACGTCCGAAACCGAGGCACCGCTCTTCAGGTTGCAGGTCGAACCGAACGACCGCAATGGCCTCCGAGCGGCATGCCGCCTGATGGTCGACAAGGTCACAACGATACCGAAATCCAAGATGGGCGTTCCGATCGGGCGGCTCGACGACGAGGACCTCTTGCGCCTCAATCGCGCCATGCTGGTGTTTCTCGGGCTGGCTGGTTCACAAAAAACCCGCGGCACGGCTTAGCGATCCGCGCGCCGCTGCAGCTTCGCCCTTCCAGGACGGTCCGAAGCACCGTCCTGGAATAGCAGCCCTTACCGCCCCTGCTCCGCGAACTCGTGCTTGCTGTCGTGGCCGCCGATGAAGACCAGGATGCCGGCGATCAGCGGCAGCACGGCGAGCACGAGCAGGCCACTCGAGGTCTGGCCGGTGGCCTCCTTGACCCAGCCGATCAGATAGGGCCCGCCGAAGCCGGCGAGATTGCCGATCGAGTTGATCAGGGCGATGGCGCCGGCCGCCGCCGTGCCGGAGAGCCAGGCGGTCGGCAGGGTCCAGAACACGCCGAAGCAGCAGAACACGCCGATCGCGGCGACCGTCAGCACGATCATCGTCAGGGTGGGGTCGGTGAGATAGCTGGAGACGCCCAGCGCGACGGCGGTGAGCAGCAACGGCGCGCCGACATGCATCACGCGTTCGCGCGTGGCATCGGAATGCCGCGCCCACAGGATCATCGCGATGGTGCCGAACAAATACGGGATCGCGGTGACGAAGCCGGTCTGGGCGTTGGTGAGGCCGAACGCCTTGACGATCTGCGGCAGCCAGAACTGCATGCCGTACAGCGCGCCGACGAAGCCGAAATAGACCAGGGCGAGCATGATCACCTTCGGTGAGGTCAGCGCCTCACTGAGCGACAAATGCTTCACCGCCTGCTTGGCCGCGATCTCGGCATCGAGCTTGGTCTTGAGCCATGCCTTCTGCTCGGCCGAGAGCCAATCCGCCTTCTCCGGCCTGTCGGTGAGATAGAACCAGGTGACGATGCCGAGCAGCACCGAGGGAATGCCCTCGATGATGAACAGCCACTGCCAACCCTTCAGGCCCATCGCGCCGTCGAGCCCGAGCAGCAGGCCCGAGACCGGGGCGCCGATCACGGTGGAGACCGGCACGGCGATGGCGAAGGCCGCGAGGAAGCGGGCGCGATATTCGGCCGGATACCAATAGGTGAGATAGAGGATGATGCCGGGGAAGAAGCCGGCTTCGGCGACGCCGAGCAGGAAGCGCAGCACGTAGAAGCTCGTGACGCCGCTCGTGAGCGCCATCAGCGCCGAGATGATGCCCCAGGTCACCATGATGCGGGCGATCCAGCGGCTGGCGCCGAACTTCTCCAGCGCCAGATTGCTCGGCACCTCGAAGATGAAATAGCCGATGAAGAAAATGCCGGCGCCCCAGGAGAAGATCAGCGGCGTGAATTTCAGCTCGGCATTCATGGTCAGTGCGGCGAAACCGAGATTGACGCGATCGAGATAGGAGAAGAAGTAGGCCAGCACCAGGAACGGGATCAGGCGCCAGGAGATGGCGCGGATCGTCGAGGTCTCGATTTCCGACTTGGCTGCGCCGGTCGAACCGGCATAGGTCGTGGTCTGGCTCATGGCTTCCCCCGGGGTTGTTGCTTTTATGGGCTGATCCGGGGTTTTGAGCATCGCCGCAAAAGAGTCAATGGAGCAAGCAATGCAAGGGGCGCAGCCGGCCACCACGTTGCGCTACTACAGAGCTCGGTGATCCGCGCCGCGCACAATCACTCCGCCAATTGAAACTTCTCAAACCGATCGAGCTCTTCCTCGATGACACGCTTGAGTTCCTTGCGCCCCACGGTCTTCTTCCCCTCGCCGACCCAGGTCCATTTCTGCATCAGCAGCTTCTTGGCCTGCCGGTCGGTCTTCAGATCGAGCGCGGCGACGATCTCGTCGCCGACCAGTACGGGGAGCGCGAAATAGCCGAGCTTGCGCTTGGCCTTCGGCACATAGGCCTCGAACAGATGGTTGTAGCCGAAGATGAGATTGGTGCGCTTACGCTGGATGATCAGCGGATCGAACGGCGACAGGATATGGACGAGATCAGGTGGCGCGCGCTCGCCCGGCTCGAGCGCAGCCGGAAGTGCCCAGTGCTCCTGCTTTCCGGCACTCTCGATGGCGACAGGCACGAGCTCGCCACGGCGGACGCGCGAGGCGATCAGGGCAGCCACCGCCGGCTTGCGCGGCGCGTCGAGATGGCAGACCGAATCGAGGCTCACGACACCTTGCGATCGCAGCGCGCGATCGAGCAGATAGGCCGTGATGTCCCTTGCCGACGCCGGCTTGGGCAGCTTGTCCCAGCCGAAATGGCGCGTCATCAGCTCATAGGTCTTGAGCATGCCCTGGCGCTCGCTGACGGTCACGGCACCCGTGTAGAAGGCGAGCTGCAACGCCCGTTTCGAGGGTTTTCGGCTTTGCCAGAGATGCTCCTTCTCAGTGAGCACGTCGTCCTCGATGTCGCGGATCGTCAGCGGGCCGGCGCGCACCAAGCGCATCACCTTGCGCGTGTCGGCAGGCTTCACCGAGGCGAACCATTTGTGCCCCTCACGGCGGTGCTCGCGCATCGCCGGCAGGAAGAAGCGTAAGTCGCCGGCCGGCACGTAAGACAGCGCGTGCGTCCAATATTCAAACACGCTCTTGTCGACGCTCTGGGCGTGGCGCAGGTCGGCGCGGCGGTAGGACGGGATGCGGTTGAACAGGATGTGGTGATGACAGCGCTCGATCACGTTGATGGTGTCGATCTGCACATAGCCGAGATGGGCGACCGCGTCGGCGACGGCTTGCGCGCCATCACCGAACGGCGCGCGCTCGTCCAGCCGCTGGGCATGGAGCCAGATTTGCCGGGCCTGTGTCGTGGTGATCGGAAGCGGTTTGGGCGCGCGGGACATTGCGGAATGCAGTGTAGCGGGATTCGCATCCAGGCAAGAAGCCGATCAAGGAGCGGACAAGGAAAAACCGCGCTGCCATCTGCTGACAGCGCGGTCGGAAGGTACGTTACCCGCGCCTACTTCATCGACATGGCCTTCTGCGCCTTCATGTAATGCATGCAGGCGCTTTTCATCTTGCCGTTGCTCATGTCGGTGTTGGCCATGGCCATTTCCTTGTTCATGGCCGTCTTGGCCGGCGTATCCGCCGTGCCGCCCATCATCGCGGCGGACTTCATCATATTATCGCTGGTGCACGCCATCATCGCGGCGGATGCAGGGGAAACGGCGAACGCGACCAAAGCTGCAGCTGTGAGCAAGATCTTCATCGAAAAGTCTCCTCAGTAAAACGAAACCGGCGTCATGCCAGCCTTCGCAATACGTATTCTCCGGCGAAGACGTTTCGTGGAGAAGAGAATTTTCTTGCTGCGGTGCGAAGGCGGAGGGCTCAGCGGTCAGCTTTCGGGGCTTTAGACCGGTCGCCCACGCTGCCTGTTGCGACATCGGGTTCGCACGAGGCCTTGCCGCGCTCCTCCGCCTGGCAGCGATAGACGCTGCCGGTGAGACGATCGACCAGCCACATGTTCTCGTCGGTTGGCGCTTGAAGCCCGACATAGCGGGAGGTCAGCCCCGTGATCAGCGTCGACAGCAGGATCGCCACCGCAATCATCGCCGCGCCGATGTAGACAGGCATGGAACTCAGGGACACGGTCCGATCCGGCGGGCCACTGCGATTGGACTGGTAATCACTTGTCCTCGGCACTGATGGAACTCGGCTCCCTTCGTTGCGCTTGTCGGAGGCTCCGCCCTAGGCATCCATCTGGCCGAAAAATTGTTCGCAGACGGGCCATCACGCGACGGCTTTGCGACAATCGGTCAGCACAGGTTTCCTGAGTGAACCGGGCCCCAGCCCCCGAGCGGCACCTGGGCGCGCGGTCCTCAGTGATGCGGATCACGACAGGACTGCGACGGCTCGAACGCTCGCCAGGCAGCGCGCGACCACTCTCTTCACGCGTTAGCGTCCGTCCACAGAGTGGACCGCGGGTCGGCCCTCCACGAAACCCCAAAACCGCTTGAAATTCGCTGCATGGCCCCGGAGGGCCCCGTTTCCACCGTGACCAAGATCACACCAGGGGTTTTGAACCTGCCCTATGCTTGCAGCATCAAATAGCCATCAGGCGTCACAACGAGGATACGACAATGACTAGTTTTAATAAGTCTTTTGCACTGAAGGCGATGACCCTCTCGGCACTTCTGTCGATGACGGCCGGCCTGGCCATGGCCGGCGACGGCAATGTCTCCACCAACCAGATCCTGGATGCATTGAAGCCGAAGCCCGTGACCCGCGGTCTGTCCGCAGGTCCGCAGGTCGATCCGGCGGTGCAGGCCAAGGAATCGACGTTCCTGAACACCGTGCGCAACCGCTCAACGCGGTCGTTGTCGACGGGCGAGCGCGAGCAGATTGCCGAGCTCGCCGCGACCAAGCCGAAGATCGATCTGGAGATCCAGTTCGACTACAACTCCGCCGACATTGCCAAGACGTCGGTGCCGTCGGTGCAGGCGCTCGGCAAGGCGCTGTCCGATCCCTCGCTGAAGGGCTCGACCTTCGTGGTCGCCGGCCACACCGATGCGGTCGGCACGGAGGGGTACAATCAGGGGCTCTCCGAGCGGCGAGCCGACACCATCAAGAAATATTTGGTGCAGAACTACGGCCTCACCGGCACCGATCTCGTCACCGTCGGCTACGGCAAGACCAAGCTGAAGGACGCCGCCAACGGCGCCGACCCGATCAACCGCCGCGTCCAGGTCGTGAACATGGACACCAAGACCGCGTCAAAGTAATTTTCTGGTCATCACCAATAAGGACGCCGCCTGCCGTTCCCCCGGCAGGCGGCGATGTCATATCCAGCTTTGGAAGAGCATCAGCCGGTCGAAAGTCTGCATCGACGTGCCGACGAAGGCCGCCGAGATCGGCAGCATGGCGGCAAAGCCCGCTGCCGCGACCGCGACATAAGCCCACAACAGCCAACGTGGCAGACCGTCCCGGCGCAGCACGTAGACCAGCGCGAGCGACGCCACGGTCGCGGCCGGCAGATAGTAATAGATGAAGGCGAGCGTGCGCGGCAGCAACGCCCAGGCGAGCCAGGATCCGAAATAGAAGACCGCGATCAGGAACGCATCCCGGCGACGCGCGACGACGAAGTCGCGCAGCACGACGGCGAGCGCGAGCAGCGCCGGCCACAGCACCAGGGGATTCCCGAGGAAGACGATCGCGGAGACATTGTCGTCCGCGGTCTTGTCGAACAGGAACCACACCGGGCGCGCGAGCAGCGGCCATGACGGCCAGGCGCTCATATAAGTGTGGCCGGCGATGGCAGTGGTGGTGTTGTCGGCAAAGATCCGGCGCTGCGCCTCGATCAGATCCGGCAGCGACATGCCGTAGAGCGGGACGAAGGCCACAAGATATGTCGCCGCGGGCAGGACGATGAAGCAGAGCACGACGTGATGTAGTCTGAAGTCGGGCCAGAGATCGGGCCGGTACCAATCCCCCGGCTTCGCGTCGGCAAACAGGGTGTGCCAGCCCTGCATCAGGCGGATCACCGCGACGATGACGATGCAGATTCCGAGCGGAAACAGGCCGCTCCATTTGCAGGCCGCAGCACAGCCGAACAGGCTGCCGGCAGCCGCGAACAATGCGTGAGGCCGGTCCTTTCGAAAGCCGTGCATGAAGGCGGCAATCGCGAGCAGGCCGAAGCCGAGTGCAAAAATGTCGAGCATCGCGACGCGCGCCTGCACGTACAGCATCTGGTTGCAGCCGGCGATCAGCGCGGCGGCGATCGCAGGCCCCTGCGCCGCGAACAGCGCCAGGCCGCACAGATAGATCGCGACGATCGCAAGCGCACCGAACAAGGTCGCCGGATAGCGCCAGCCCAACGCGCTGTCGCCGAAGACCGCGATCGATAGCGCGATCAGCTCTTTCGCCAATGGCGGATGCATCGGATTGAGCATCGGTTGCGACATCGCTGGCGCCAGCATCTGCCGCGCCGCCGGCACGTAGTGCACTTCGTCGAAGACGAACTTCTCCGGCGTCGTGAGGCCTATCAGCAGCGCGAGATGCGCGACCAGGAAAATCGCGACAGCAATCACTGCGCTCCGCGACACCATCGGAACCGCAGGCAAGTCGAGCGGCATTTGTGGGGATGTTTTGCGTGGCAATTTTGCGTCACCGCCGAGAATAATAGGGATCGCGGTTTTCATTGAACGCATTCTGCCGCAACTGTCACTAAGCATAACGCAGGTCTCGCGCTGCTTGTGATAATTCCGCCACATCGCAAGCGCGCGTGATCCGGTACGATCAGGGACACATCGATCGGTTGCGAAATGAATTTGCGTTTCTGGCTTTTCTCCACGCTGTTGTCGACCGCCTTGTGCGTGGCCCCTTGCGCCCAGGCGCAGACGCGCGTCGGTGAAGCCGTCGTGATTCAGAATGAAGTCGTTC